>DAORUJ010000163.1:0-6565 GCA_035433105.1 Thauera sp. | reverse complement strand
CGGCGAGGAAGCGCGCGCGCGACTGGCTGGCGGCCTCCAGCCGGGTGTTCTTGTCAGCCAATTCGATGGCGGTGCGGCCGAGTTCGCTTTGCATGCGGTTGCGCGCATCTGCCAGCGCCTGCGAGGCATCGTTGACGCCGCGCTGCAGGCGGCCGAGGAGGGCGTCGTCGACGACCTGCAGGCGCACCTGCTCGCCTCGCCCCAGCCCCTCGATGGCATCGGTCAGCGTCATCACCGGCCGCGAGGCGCGCACGGCGATGTTCCAGCCAATCGCGGCCACCACGGCCAGCGCCAGCAGCAACAGCGCACCGATGCGCCACAGGATGGAGAGCAGCGCCGCGCCGTCGTTCGGCAAGGCCAGCTTGGCCGCATATGCCAGCAGGCAGAACGCCACGGTGACCGCCAGCGACAGCGGGATGACAACGCGGACCGCCCACAGCCGCAGCAGGGCCGAGCGGTCATGCGGGGTCGAGGTCAGCGATCGTGCTTCGGGGGCTTCCGACATGCATCCATCCGGCAGGCGATGCCTATGCAAACGCAGGATGGCACGCCAGCTGGACATCGCGCGATGCACGCGGGCCTCCAGACTCTGTGCGGCGTCGGGCAGCTAGCTAGAGAAGTGCCCAGGGCGCAAGGCTGCCTTAAGCGGCCGCACGCTGCTCGACCGATCTCAGGATGCTGTGGATCTGGGCCTGTGATGCGGTATCGAAGATGCCCGCGACGCCCGAAGTATGCAGATCGGTGAACGGCGAGCTGTAGAGCGCCGACGCCTCGATCTGTCCGACATCAGCCAAGTGGTCGACGATGAGATTGATGAATTCAAGCTGGTCGCTGCTGAGGTTGCGGTTGACCTGGAACTCGGAAAAAGCCCGCTTTGCCGCCCCGCGATCCATCCCGACCAGCGAGCGCACGAACAGCCCCAGTCCCTTGGATTCTTCCATGGCCCGGTGTAATTCAGCCGCGGTGCCGACCCCTGCTTCCACCAGCATGTGCTCCAGCTCTTCCAGGTCCAGTGCGGTCAGGGGTTCGTTGTGGCGCAGGCGGCGGATGGTCAAATGGTTCTCGTGGGCCTTGAGGAACTGCTGCGCCTTAGCCCGGAACCTCGTGTAGTCGACCGCGTCAGTGAAGCCAGGCAGTGCGATTTCCACGCCGTCGCCGATGTCATCGATGAAGTCGGAATACACAACTTTGCGTTCCGGCGCCTCGACCAGTGACATCAGGCTGCGCAGGCGCTTGCGGACATCCTCCAACATTGGGGCGTTTACGCCGAACCACCACTCGGCAGTCTGCAGGTCTTCGATCAGGGGCAGTGCGACGAGCACGGTGGGGATACTCGCCAACCCGAGCAATGGCTCGGTCGCCTGGAGCAGCTTGTTGCGCAGCCGCATGAAGCCGCGGAACCAGTCCCACAAACCCAACTCCGCAAAAACGGCCTTCTGCGTCTTCTCCTTCAAGGGCCAAGCCTGTTCAAGCAGCGGAATGCCTTTGCACCCGATCACGCTGGCAAGCTGAAGTTTGAGCATCAGTCCGTCGAATTGTTTGGCCGCCACATCCTTGTCCACAACCGCGGTGGGCAGCTTGCCCAGCGTGTGCACGTCATCGTCGTGGCCAAGCTGATTCCAGGCATCAGGCTCGCGATAGCGTTCCACCAGTCGCAGGTGCGGGCGGACGAGGAAGTTGTCCTCACTCATGCCAGCGACCTGGCCGCGCAGGTGCTCTGCAAGCGCATCGCGGAGATCTGATGCCGAACCCAAAGCGGCGTCACCTGTGCGCGTGGCAAACATCTCGTCCAGTGCCGCGATCAGGTCGATGCGGGCGCTGAACAAGCGTTCCGACAACGAATGGGCGATCGAGGCATCCGCAGACTGGGGATCCAGCCCGAAGTATTCGAGGTTGCCGCAGAAGTCGAAGATGAAGAACTGTTTCTTGTCCTTGCCGGGGCCGAACAGGTCAGGGCGAAGTCGGGTGCCGCGGCCGACCATCTGCCAGAACTTGGTTTTCGAGCGCACCACCTTGAAGAACACCAGATTGGCCACTTCCGGCACGTCGATGCCGGTATCGAGCATGTCCACCGACACCGCGATATGCGGTGGGTCGTTGGGTTTCGAGAAATCGTCGATCAGGCTCTGCGCGTATTTCACCTTGAAGGTGATGATCCGCGCGAACTGCCCCTTGAGGTGGGGGTAGTGCAGGTTGAAGCGCTCTTCGATGAACTCGGCGTGGCGCTGGTTCTTGGCAAAGACAATCGTCTTCGCCAGTCGCTCGCCGTCGTCGACCATCAGGCCATTGGTCATCAGGTGCTTGAGCGCCTTGTCCACCGTATCGGTGTTGAATAGCCAACGATTGACCTCCTCGGAATCGACCGACTCACGCTCCTTGCCGTCCTCTTCGTCCGGCCAGTCGAGGGCATCCCATTGCTCCTTTTCCTCTTCGCTCAGGTCGGCGTACTTGCGAATGCCCTGGCGCTGGAACTGCAACGGCACCGACACGGCCCTGGGCGGCACCAGGTAGCCGTCGCGCACGGCATCCTCGATGTCATACACGTCCGTGGGTACGCCCGGCTCCAGATGGAACAACCGGTAGGTATTGCGATCCACCTCGCCGCGCGGGGTGGCAGTCAGGCCCACCAGCAACGAGTCGAAGTAGTCGAAGATCGCCCCGTATTTGCGATACACCGAACGATGCGCCTCGTCGATCACCACAAGGTCGAAGTGGCCGACGCTGAAACGCCGTTGTCCGTCGACGCTTTCATCGATCAATCGCATCATCGTCGGGTAGGTCGAGACGAACACGCGCCCTTCGGTCGCTTTATCCGCCACCAGGTTGACCGTGGTCACCGACGGCAGGTGCTTGCGAAATTCCTTTGCGGCCTGATTCACCAGGGCAACCCGGTCGGCCAGGAACAAGACTCGCTTCGCCCAGCCGGCGCGCAGCAGTAGATCCGACAATGCGATTACCGTGCGGGTCTTGCCGGCGCCGGTGGCCATCACCAGCAAGGCGCGGCGGTTGCGGTCATGCTCGAACGATTCGGTAATGCGGCGGATCGCGCGCGTCTGGTACGGACGCCCGGCGATCTCGGGATCAACCCGCTGATTGGCCAGCGGCTGACGGCTTTCGCGCCGCTGCACCATCAATTCCAGTTCCGCCCGCTTGTGAAAGCCCTGCACCGCGCGTGGCGGGTGGGTGTGGTCGTCCCACAGCCAATGCTCGTAACCATTGGTGTAGTAGATGACCGGGCGTTGGCCGTATTGGGTTTCCAGGCAATCGGCGTACAGCTTCGCTTGTTGCTGACCCACGCGCGCATCCGCCGTCGTGCGCTTGGCTTCCACCACGGCCAGCGGTTTGCCGTCGTTGCCCCACAACACGTAATCGACGAAACCGTCGCCGCTGGTGCTGGGCATCCCGATGACCGGGTATTCGCGATCGCGTGGCTGGTCCAGTGCCCAACCGGCTTCCTTCAACAGCAGGTCGATGAAGGCCGTGCGGGTCTGCGCTTCGGAGTAGTCATGCGTGTCGGGCAGGGCGGTGTTGCTGTGCCGGATGGCCGCGACCTCGGCGCGCAGACGCTGCAACTCGGCATCCTGCGATGCGCGTCCGCTCATCAGTTCGGCAAGCTGGGTGTCGCGTTCGGCCAGCAATTGCTCGGCCTTGCGTCGCAGCTCCTCCGCCTGGATCTGGGCGAGGTTTTGCGGCGCTGGCAGCAGGTCAGCCCGGAAGCTCAAGCCAGGCTCAGGCCGGCTTCTGCGACCGTAGGTGCGCGCCAGCCAATAGCTGACATGGAACAACTCGCGCACCGCGCCGATGGCATCGCGTTCGCCAACAGGCTTGGTGGTATGGACGGCGAGGTTGCCCAGATCCTTGAGCAGCTTGAGCTTGGTCAACACGACCGGTCCCACCAGGTCGCGGAACGTGGACTCGTGGATCAGCGCGGACAGGTGATCCTGATAGGGCAGGCGCAGGGCCGGGTCATTGCGATACAGCCAGGTCACCGCCAGTTCGATGCTGCGGCGCGCATAGAAACACGCAGCGCGGGCATCAGAGCGCGCCAAGCCTTCGGCACGCTTGGCGGCCTGCGCGATCTCCGGCCATTCCCCTTCAAGAAATGCGAACTGGCTCATGCCTTGACCAAGTCACGCAGGATCAGTCGCGCAGTTTCCGGTTCGCCATTGAGGAACAGGGTGGCTGCTTCGTCCAGCAATGCCTTGGCAAAGGCCGGATCGCGCTCGGTGCGTTCCACCATTGTCTGTTTGAAGTCACGGGTCATGGCCATGATCGATACTTGGGTGATGGCGGTCGCTGCACGCAATTCGGTGAGTGCGAAATGTCCGTGATCAGGCGTGCTTGCGCTTTGGCCGTTGAGCCAGCGTCTTGCGTGCGGCTTCGGTCTTGGCCATGTTCTCGGCGATCGTGTGCAGCTCTGCACGCGCGAACCGGTTGAGCACATCGCGCATCAGTGGCTGGTAGCCGATGCCGTGGTAGTCGGCGATCAACTTCATGTCCTTGATCAACGCGCCCTGCAGGCGGATCGAGATCAGCTGCAGGCCGAGTGCGTCGTCCAGTGCTGCCTCTTCAGTTGGGTCCGCCACGCGCACGTGGGCCTCGTCGCGCCCCAGCTTGCCTGATTCCCAGGCGCATTCTTCAACGCGCAACGCGGGGCGGGAAGTCTTTCGGGCGGTGGTGCTCATGAGGTTCTCCATCAATGGGTCAGCAACAACAGGGCCGTATTCATTGGCCGAACTTGCGATAGATGCGCAACTCTTCCGCATTCGGGCCGTAGGCGGTCTTCAGGAACACGTCCTCGCCGCTCTGGACGAAGACGATTTTCAGCGACCGTCCGTGGTGTGTTTGCGCGATAAACCAGCGCGTTGGTGGGTCGGTGCGGTTCTCGGCACGGTCGTCGATCAACAGCCGGCCCGTGCGGTTCGCGAAACACTCCTCGACATCCCGCGCGGTGACGTCATGTCGTTTGAGCAGCTTGGACAGAATGGCGGGACTGACGATCAAGGACATCCCGGGTGTGCTCCTGCGGCCAGACCGGCATTGTATATCTCAAAGAGATACAAGTCGACTCCGGCCCTACGCTGTCTGCCGGGAAAAAGGCGGCGCTGGACCGCAGGACGCCTCCAACAACCGAACTCCCGCTCGTCATTCCCGCGAAGGCGGGAATCCAGCGACGTCGTTCCCTACAGCTCACCGCGGAAGGCGCGGTGCTGGAGGGAGGCGAACAGGGTGTCCAGTTCTGCCAGTGCGGTGCGGTGGCGGGATTTGAGGGTTTCGATGGCGGTGATGCGGCGGGCGAAGTCTTGTTGCATTTTTAGCGGGGGCAGTGGAATCCGAATGTCGCGAATCATCGACAGGTTCAAATTTTTCTGGCGAACGCCGCGTTGAAGGCGTCGGAAGTCTTCTCGTCCAAGGACGATTGCCGAATATACGTAGATCGTTTCCGCGAGCTTTGGAGCGATGGTTGAGAATGCGATGGCTTGATTGCACGAGCAGTCAATGCCAGCAATCGCAGCCTTCAGTGCCGCCGTGTCGTACATCCCAAGCATCAACGAACCGGAGGGCACACGCCGGGCCGACGTTTCACGCAAGGCTGTTTCCGATATGTGCTCCTTGCTTGCGAAAATGTAGCCACCTTCGAGTTCACCGGAGGAAAACCATGGAATTGAACCTGAGAAAAAGGCTTCCTTTGCGCGTGAAGGTGTTCCACCGCTTTGCCATTTGCCTAGGTGTCCGAGCGTAGTCGTCGGCAATCGCTTCGTGTTTCTTGCCGGATCACCAAAGAGGTCGAGGAAGATGGATTGGGTGAGAGTGTCGAGTTCGGCGAGGGCGGCGCGGCGCTGGGCGCGCAGGGCGTCGGCCTTGTCCAGGATGTCCGCGATGTGGCGCTGCTCGGCTAGCGGCGGCAGCGGAACCTTAAAACTACCAAGTGTTGTTGGGCTTATTCGGGGAAGGTTCGCCCCAACCGCTTCATTGTTCGCGCGTTGAACCATCGCCGGTTGTCGCAAGAAATGCAGCAGGAACCGGCGGTCCAAGTCGTTGCTGGGCAGGATCGGGAGGATGTCGGTGCTGCAAATTCCCGCAAAGTCCGGCCGAGCAATCTTCGCCAAGTACGGACGCAACTTGCCGTAAAGGATGTGGCTTTGCGTGAATCGAAACTTGGAGCTGGCAAGGTCGCCGTTCTGCACCCGCTGAGGCGGCATCAGCTCACCGCCGCTGATGATGTGCTCAAGCCCGACATACAACGTGTCGTTTTCGATGTTTTCAGGCTGTATCGAAGAGCGTTCAATTGTGGCAACGCTGGCGAGCGGCGCGAATTTCCAATCGCTCACTGCAACATCCCCTCCAACGCCTTCATCCCCTCGGCAATCTCCCGCTCAATCCCCGCCAGCCGCTTCAGGATCACCTGCGGCGCTTCGTGCTCAACCACTTCGTGCACCACTTCCTTGTAACGATTGAGGCTGAGGTCATAGCCGGTTGCGGCAATGTCCGCCTTGGGCACACAGAAGCTCTGCGCGGTGCGCGCACGCTTGCGCTCCTTGCCATCGCGTTGCGCCCAACGTGC
>DAORUJ010000162.1:1200-6640 GCA_035433105.1 Thauera sp. | reverse complement strand
GCGGCCGGCTTGTACTCGCAGCCGATCCAGCCGTCGTAGCCGAGCTGGTCGATGAAGCGGAACAGCCAGGCGTAGTTGATCTCGCCGCTGCCCGGTTCATTGCGACCCGGGTTGTCGGCGATCTGCATGTGTGCGATGCGTGACAGATGTTTGGCGATGGTGTTGGCCAGTTCGCCTTCCATGCGCTGCATGTGATAGATGTCGTGCTGCAGGAACAGGTTGTCCGAACCCACTTCGTCGATCAGCGCAATCGCCTGAGCGGTGCCGTTCAGGTAAAAGCCCGGAATGTCGAAAGTGTTGATCGGCTCGACCAGCAGGCGGATGCCGGCGTCCTCGAGCTTGCCGGCGGCGAAGCGCAGGTTGTCGACCAGGGTCTTGCGCAGGGTGTCGGCATCAACCCCGGCCGGCGCAATGCCGGCGAGACAGTTGATCTGCTTGCAGCCGAGCGCGGTGGCGTAGTCGATCGCGCGACCGACGCCGTCCTGGAACTCGCCGATGCGGTCCGGATGGCAGGCGATGCCGCGCTCGCCGCCCTCCCAGTTGCCTGCCGGCAGGTTGTGCAGCACCTGCGCCAGGCCGTGCTTTTCGAGCCGCTCGACGATCTCGTTCTTGTCGAAGGCGTAGGGAAACAGGAACTCCACGCCCTTGAAGCCGGCTTCCGCGGCCGCCTGGAAGCGGTCGAGGAAGGGCACTTCGTTGAACAGCATGGTCAGGTTGGCGTTGAACTTGGGCATTGGCTCATCTCCGGTTGTCGGTTGCCGGCGGGCGGGTCACGCAGTGCAGTGTGCGCGTACCCGCTCCGCCGCAGGCGGGCTCAGTCGAGCATCGAGATCGCGGTGGGGGCGTCCTCGCCCCTTTCGGCAAGCTCTTCGAACTCGTTGATGGCGTTGATTTCGGTGCCCATCGAGATGTTGGTGACGCGCTCAAGAATGATCTCGACCACCACCGGCACGCGGAATTCTTCCATCCACTTCTTTGCCTGGGCAAAGGCCGGCTGGATCTCCTCTGCCGTGCGCACACGGATCGCCTTGCAGCCCAGGCCCTCGACCACGGCGACGTGATCGACGCCATAGCCCTCGGTCTCGGGGGCGTTGATGTTGTCGAACGCCAGCTGCACGCAGAAGTCCATGTCGAAGCCGCGCTGCGACTGGCGAATCAGGCCGAGATAGGCATTGTTCACCAGCACGTGGATGTAGGGGAGCTTGAACTGTGCGCCCACCGCCAGCTCCTCGATCATGAACTGGAAGTCATAGTCGCCCGAGATGGCCACGACCTTGCGCGCCGGATCGGCGGCAACGACGCCCAGCGCGGCCGGAATCGTCCATCCGAGCGGGCCCGCCTGACCGCAGTTGATCCAGTGACGCGGCTTGTAGACATGCAGGAATTGTGCAGCGGCGATCTGCGACAGGCCGATCGTGCTGACGTAGCAGGTGTCCTTGCCGAAGGCCTGGTTCATCTCCTGGTACACCCGTTGCGGCTTCATCGGCACTTCGTCGAAGTGCGTCTTGCGCTGCAGGCTGCGCTTGCGCTGCTGACATTCCGCCACCCAGGCGCTGCGGTCGGCAAGCTGGCCGGCCGCCTTCATTTCGCGCGCCACTTCCAGCAGGCGATCGAGTGCTGCGCCAGCGTCCGACACAATGCCAAAGTCGGGGCAGAACACGCGGCCGATCTGGGTCGGTTCGATGTCGATATGCACGAACTTGCGACCCTCGGTGTAGACCTCGACCGAGCCGGTGTGGCGGTTGGCCCAGCGGTTGCCGATGCCGAACACGAAGTCGGACGCCAGCATCGTCGCGTTGCCGTAGCGGTGCGAAGTCTGCAGGCCGACCATGCCGGCCATCAAGGGATGGTCGTCGGGGATGCAGCCCCAGCCCATCAGGGTCGGGATCACCGGCACGCCGGTCAGCTCGGCGAATTCCTGCAGGCGGTCGGCAGCGTCGGCGTTGAACACGCCACCGCCCGCCACGATCAGCGGACGCTCGGCGGCGTTGAGCATCGACATCGCCTTTTCAGCCTGCGCTCGGGTCGCCGCGGGCTTGTAGGCGGGCAGCGGCTCGTAGGTGTCGAGGTCGAACTCGATCTCGGCCATCTGCACGTCGAAGGGCAGATCGATCAGCACCGGACCGGGGCGGCCCGAGCGCATGATGTGGAAAGCCTGCTGGAACACGCGCGGCACCAGCGCCGGTTCGCGCACCGTCACCGCCCACTTGGTCACCGGCTTGGCGATCGACTCGATATCGACGGCCTGGAAGTCTTCCTTGTACAGCCGGGCACGCGGCGCCTGGCCGGTAATGCACAGGATCGGGATGGAGTCAGCCGAGGCCGAGTACAGGCCGGTGATCATGTCGGTGCCGGCCGGGCCCGAGGTGCCGATGCACACGCCGATGTTGCCGGCCCTGGCCCGGGTATAGCCCTCGGCCATGTGCGAGGCACCCTCAACGTGGCGGCCGAGCACATGGTGAAAACCACCGTCTTTCTTCATTGCCGAGTAAAGCGGGTTGATCGCGGCGCCGGGCACGCCGAACACCGTCGTCACGCCTTCCTTGCGCATCACCGCTGCTGCGGCATCGATTGCTCTCATGCGGGCCATCTGCTGTCTCCTCCTGGGGATGTCGTATGAATCCGATGGGTGCAGGATAGGCCGCTCAAAGCGGGGTGTGAATGGGTGTATAAATCACTTCTGTCGATACTTCAGGTATGGAATGCCATGGATCGCCACACCGAAATCCGCAGCTTTGCCCTGGTCGCCGAGAAGGGGACCTTTGCCGCCGCCGCCCTGGTTGAGGGCGTGACGCCTGTCATCATGGGGCGCCGCCTCGGTGGTCTGGAAAAACGCCTCGGCGTGAGGTTGATGCACCGTTCCACGCGCGGCCTGACCCTGACCGATCTCGGCGAGCAGTTCCTGGAGCAGTGTCGCCAGTTGTTGAGCGAGTTCGACGAGATCGAGCGCGGCATCAGCGCCGGCCGCAAGGTGGTGCGCGGGCACCTGGTGGTGTCGGCGCCGGCGGCCTTCGGCAGGCGCCACGTCGCGCCGCACGCGCCGGATTTTCGGGCCTTGCACCCCGCGCTGAAGATGTCCTTCAATTTCACTGACAGTGTGGTCGACCTGGTGCGTGAGGGCTACGACATGTCGATCAGGATCGGCGAGGTCACTGATCCCAACTACGTATCGGTGCGCCTCTACCCGAATCGTCGGGTGGTGTGCGGCACGCCGGACTATTTCGAGTGCAATGGCGTGCCGCGCCAACCCGAAGACCTTGCGCGCCACAACTGCCTGGCCTTCAATCTTGCCGGCGGTCAGCAGCGCGGCTGGAGCTTCGTACGCGACGGCAAGCTGTTCGCCGTGCGCGTCGATGGCGATCTGGCCTGCAACGACGGCGAGTTGCTGTTCGGCTGGGTCAAGCAGGGGCTGGGTGTGGGCTGGCGCTCAACCTGGGAGATCCAGGCCGAACTCCGGCGCGGCGAACTGGTAACGGTGCTGGACGATTTTGCCGCGCCCAGCTACGACATCCAGGCGGTGTATCCGCAGCAGCGTTACCTGCCTGCCAAGGTGCGGCATTTCATCGATTATCTGAAGGCGATCTACAACCGGCCAGGGTACTGGGAGGGCGTGTGACGACACTGCGCATTTTTTCGCTTCGGTTTATTGATATACCTTTCTATATTATTATGCCGCCTGTTTCTACCGTGTCTTGAACAAAACGGTATCGAGTCGTGGGGTTCGGTAGCCTGAGTTGCATTGGGCTTAGCTGAATCTGCAGACCGGTTCTGCCATGTTTGGTCAGGTGGATGAGGAGAGGCGAGACGGGTTTTTTTTGCCTTTCGCTATATACATAAAGATATTGAAAAAGAAGGAAGTGAAGTCATGATCAACCGGAAACCTTGCCTGCCTGGCCGCAACAGTCGCCGCCGTCTTGTTGCGGTGTTGGTGGCGTCTGTCATCGCTGCGCCGGTCGCGTTCGCTCAGGAGCGCGTTGCGGCGGGTGCGTTCACGCTGGGTACGGTTACCGTGATTGGCGACCATGCCCAGGCGGGCGAAATGGGCGACGTCCAGGTGGGTTCCGTCATCGAGCGTGAGGAGATTCGTCGCTTCAATCGCGACGACATCGGCGAAGCACTCAACCTGCTGTCCGGTGTCAGCCTGTCCGCCAACTCGCGCAACGAAAAGATGATCGCGGTGCGTGGCTTTGACGCGCGTCAGGTACCGCTGTTCATCGACGGCATCCCGGTCTATGTGCCCTACGACGGATACGTTGATTTCGGCCGCTTCACCACCGCCGATCTGGCGGCGATCCAGGTGGCCAAAGGGTTCAGCTCGGTGGTCTATGGTGCCAACACGCTGGGCGGTGCGATCAACCTGATCTCGCGCAGGCCGGTCAAGGCCTTCGAGGGCGAGGTCTCGGCCGGCTTCGCGTCCGGGCAGGAACGCAAGGTGGCGGCCAATGCCGGCACCAACCAGGGTTTGTGGTATCTGCAGGCAGGGGCGTCTCACCTGCAAAGCGATGGTTTCCCACTGTCGTCCGATTTCACACCGACTGCGACCGAGGGCGGGGGCAAGCGCGACAATGCCTTCCGCAAGGACAACAAGGCCTCACTGAAGCTCGCACTGACCCCCAACGCGAGTGACGAATACGCCCTCAGCTACTACCGTCAGGACGGCCAGAAGGGGCAGCCTCCGTCAACTGATCCGGCTGCTGTGCGCTACTGGAAATGGCCCTACTGGGACAAGGAGAGCCTCTACTTCGTCTCTCGGACGGCGCTGGGAGGGGCGGAAACGCTCAAGTTCAGGCTCTACCACGACCGCTTCGACAACGAGGTGAACTCCTACACCGACGGCGGTTACACCAGCCTGCGCACGAGCGGACGCGGCAGTGTCAGCACCGGGCGCAGCATCTACGAAGATCGTTCCAACGGCGCCGCCATCGAACTCGAGTCGGCCCGCTTCGACGCGCATACGCTGCGCCTGGTTGGCCACTACAAGACCGACAAGCACACCGAGCTTGACGCCAATGGGCGCACCAGCACCCAGTTCGAGGATGCCCTGGTCTCCTTTGCGGTCGAAGACAACATTCAGTTCGCCCCTGCATGGTTGCTGTCGCTGGGTGCCGCCCGCCACGAACTGCGGCCGAATCGGGTGTTCAGCATCGGCAACCCTTACAGTTTGCCAGACAATCAAAGCGCCACTGACGTGCAGGCCGGGCTGTTTCATGACTGGTCCGCGGATGCCCGGCTGTACCTGACGGTCGCTCGCAAGTCACGCCTGCCGACGCTCAAGGATCGGTACTCGCAGCGCCTGGGCACTTACATCGAGAGCCCGGCCCTGCGTGCCGAGCAGTCGATGAACTACGAGATGGGCTATCAAGGCAGCCCGTGGGCGGGTGGCAAAGCCGAACTGGCGGTCTTCTTCAGCGACATCACCGACAAGATCCAGTCCGTCGCC
>DAORUJ010000162.1:0-1100 GCA_035433105.1 Thauera sp. | reverse complement strand
GGCGCTGGCGCCAGACCTCATCATCGATTCCGGAACAGTCGACGCGAACTACCTGTCGGCCGCCGAACGTGTGCACCAGCAGACCGGCATTCCCTATGTGCTGATCGACGGACGGCTTGCAGACAGCGCGCGTCAGCTCAGGGATGCAGGCCAGCTGCTGGGTGCGCCCGCGCGTGGCGACATGCTCGCCCGCCATGCGCAAGCGGCGCTGCCGGCCTGCGACCCGGCGCGGAGGCCTGAGAATCCCAGGGTCTACCTTGCGCGTGCGGCCGACGGCCTGGAAACCCCCTTGCCCGGTTCGGTCAACGGCGAGTGCATCGAAGCGGCCTGCGCAACGAACGTCGCCCGCGGCAAGGGTGGGCTGGCGCGCGTTTCCCTGGAACAACTGTTGGTCTGGGCGCCGGATGCGATCGTGACCCAGTCTGCCGAGTTTTTTGCCTTGGCACGGCAGGATGCATCGTGGCAGGGTATTGCCGCGGTGCGCAACGGCCGCCTGTTGCTGGCGCCGAGCCTGCCCTTCGGCTGGCTCGATGGCCCGCCCGGCATCAATCGTCTGATCGGGGTGAGCTGGCTGGGCCAGCGCCTGCGCGAAGCTGAACCGGCGACGGGCTGGATCGAGCGGGCGCAGGATTTCCATCGCGTCTTCTATGGTCATGCACCGTCGCGCGAGCAACTGGCACCCAGCCTGGGAGCGGGCTGATGTCGACCGCCGCCGGGTCACGACGCCACGCCCTCGCGGCCGTGCTGTTGATGTCCGGCCTGGTGGTGGTGGTGGTGCTGGCTGCGCTCGTCTTCGGAGCCTATCCGCTTGCCATCACCGACGCCATCGCGGCGCTGTTGGCGGGGCCGGCAGCCGGTGGCGAGGCCGGGACAGTGATCTGGAACCTTCGCCTGCCGCGCATCGCGGCGGGCTTGCTGGTCGGCATGGCGCTGTCGGTTGCCGGCGCAGCCTATCAGGGCATGTTCCGCAACCCGCTGGTGTCGCCCGACATTCTGGGCGTGTCCGCCGGCGCCGGGCTGGGCGCCGCGATCGCCATCCTGCTTGGCCTGCCGCTGACCGCGGTGCAGGCCTGCGCCTTCGGTGGTGGCCTGCTGGCCGT
>DAORUJ010000161.1:0-6647 GCA_035433105.1 Thauera sp. | reverse complement strand
ATGATGAACAGCAGCATCGCGCTCATGTTCGCCGAGTCGAGCAACACCTTCGGGATCTGCTTGAAGGTGAGGTCCTTATACACGAACACCGCGATGAAGAAGGCGTACACCGCACTCATCGCCGCCGCCTCGGTCGGCGTGAACATCCCCGAGTAGATGCCGCCCATCACCACCACGATCAGCATCAGGCCCCAGAACGCGGTGCGAAAGGCCTTGAGGCGCTCGCCCCAGCTCACACGGGGCAGCGTCGGGTAGTTGTTTTTGCGCGCCACGTACCAGGTGCATAGCCCCAGCATGAAGGCCAGCAACAAGCCCGGAATCACCCCCGCCATGAACAGCGCCCCGACCGAGGAGTTGGTCGTCACCGAGTACATCACCATGACGATCGAGGGCGGGATCAGGATGCCCAGGCCACCGGCCGAGGCGACCACGCCCGCGCCAAAGCGCAGCGGATAGCCTTGCTTGACCATCGCCGGGATCAGGATCGAGCCGATCGCCACCACCGTCGCCGGGCTCGAACCCGACACCGCCGCGAACAGCGCGCAGGCCAGCACCGCCGACATGCCCAGGCCGCCCCGCAGGTGGCCCACCATCGCGGTGGCGAAGTTGATCATGCGTCGCGCCACCCCGCCGTGGGTGAGGAAGTTGCCGGCGAGGATGAAGAAGGGGATCGCCATGATCTCGAACTTCTCGATGCCGGTGAACATCTTGAGCGCCACCGATTCCAGCGGCACGTCGGTGAAGATGAACATGAAGCTCAGCACCGTCAGGCCCAGCGCCACGCCCACCGGCATGCCGATCGCCATGAGGACGACGAGCAGGCCGAAAATTGCAATCGTATTGGTCATTGTCGTCGGCCCTCGTCAGTTCTTCGTGCCCGGGCGCTTGGGATGGGTCTTGGCCCATTCCACGTCGCTCTCACCCGCGTGGCTGTGTTCGATGTCCTCGCCAATCGCGATCGACTCGCCCACCAACAGCGGATCGCCTTCCGCATCGAGACCCTCGACATGGCCATGGTTGTGCACGGGCAGCTCGCCGCTGCGCGCAAAGCCCACCATCACCTGCACGAAGCGGTAACACATCAGGAAGGAGCCCAGCGGAACCGCCAGATACACCACCCAGGTCGACCACTCGAGGTCGGGCGTGGTCGGGCCTTCGAAGTGATCCCCGGTGTCCAGGCCGAACAGCGACAAGGTGTCGTAGGCCATGCCGTTCTCCCACACGAACAGCGCGCCAAACAGGCCGATGAGGCCGGTAAACACGATGCCGCACACTAGGCCGATGTGGATCAGCGCCGCGCGCGACGTGCCGGTGAGCTTGTTGATCAGGATGTCGACGCCGACGTGGATGCCGGTGCGCACGCCATAGGCGGCGCCAAACTTGGCCATCCACACAAAGAGGATGATGCAGAACTCCTGCGCCCAGCCGAAGTTCAGGTCGAGCAGCCAGTCCTGCACCACTGGAATCTCGTAGCCGGAGGCATAGCGGTGCACCACCGAAATGAAGATCACCACCGTCGCCACGGCCATCAGGCCGGCGATGATGATCTCCTCGAGGCGGTTGAGAAGTTTGTTCATGTGTATTCCCCCGAAAAAACGCCCGTCGGTTCGTGTGAGCCGGACGGGCGTTTTGGGTATCGAAGCCCGTGGATTACAGCTTGGCCGGATCGAAGCCGGTTTCCTTGTAGATGGACTGGATCAGCTCGGCGCCGATGCGCGACTCCATCGCCTTGTGCACCGGGAGCAAGGCCTTCTTGAACGCAGCCTTCTCTTCGGCCGTCGGCGTGTAAATCTCCGTCTTGCCCGAAGCCCGCACCGCTTCCAGCGCCTTGTCGTTCTCTTCCTTGGCGATCTGGTTGGCGTAGGCGGTCGATTCCTTCATCGCCTTGTCGAGCTCGGAACGCACTTCAGCCGGCAGCCCGTCCCAGAACTTCTTGTTGGTGATGACGGCGTAGCCCAGATAGCCATGCTCGGTCAGCGTCATGTGCTTCTGCACTTCGTGCATCTTCTGCGTGTAGAGATTGGAGTGCGGGTTCTCCGTGCCATCCACGACACCGGTCTGCAGCGCCTGATAGACCTCGGAGAAGGCCATCACCTGCGGCAGCGCCTTGATCTCGCGCATCTGCTCTTCGAGCACCTTGGACGACTGGATGCGCATCTTCTTGCCACGCAGATCTTCGGGCTTGTGGATCGGGCTGTTGGCGGAGAAGGACTTGAAACCGTTATCCCAGTAGGCCAGACCACGAATACCCTTGGACTCGAGCTTGGAGAGCAACTGGGCGCCAACCGGCCCTTGCGTGATCTTGTTCAGCGCATCGTAGCCATCGAAAATGTAGGGTAGATCGAACACTTCGAACTCGCGCACGCCCAGCGGGCCAAACTTGGCCAGTGAGGGTGCCAACAACTGGACCGCGCCCAGCTGCAGCGCCTCCATCTCTTCCTTGTCCTTGTAGAGGGTGCTGTTCGGGTAGACTTCGACCTTGACCGCACCCTTGGTGTATTGCTCGGCAAGCTCCTTGAACCGCTCGGCGGCCTTGCCCTTGGGCGTGTCCTGAGCCACGACATGGCTGAACTTGATCACGATCGGATCTGCCGCAACCGCCGTTGCGGACAGGCCAACAGCCACCAGACCAACCAGAAGCGCACGAATTTTCATGAGTCCTTCTCCTCCGAATGAGTCGCATCCTTGGGGACGCTTCGATTTATTCCGTCACGGCCAATCATTCGCCACGGCGGACGCACTACACACATAAAACCTGCTGTGTAGGGCATCAGTATCCTTTCTGATGTCGACGCATCGCAATTGTGGAATGCCGCATACGTGGAACCCGCAAACCCCATCACAAGCCCTACAGCGCCCCGCGCTCGGGATCCGCTCTATCGGCCGCCGCAATCGGCCCGCAATCGCTGGATCGGCAGCCTGCCCTTGCTCAGCCTTGCGCTGTTTCTGGCCGCGATGGCGGCACTGGTCTGGCTGACACGCGAGTACGACAGCGATGAGCAGAAGACCACGCTGATCAGCGACGTGCTGTGGATGGAGCAGAATCTACGCTTCCACCTCGACCGTAACGAGGCGCAGCTGCTGCAACTCGGCCCGGACCTGTATCGCACTTCACCAACAGCTCAGGCCGAAGCGCAGATGAAGCACCTGCTCAGCCAGGAAAATGGATTGGTTCGCATCCTGTGGATGGGCACCGACGGCGAGGTGATCGGCACGATGCCGCTGCACGGCGAAGAACAAGCCGAAGAACATGCACGGCTTGCCGCGGACACAGCCTTTGCGCTCGCTCGCAGTGTGGGCCGACCGGCTTACGGCGAGACCTACGCGGTGATGGGAAAACCGCGTTTCCCCATCTACATACCGGTGTGGTCCGGAGAATCGCTGCGCGGCATCGTCGTTGGCGTCTATTCGCTGTCTGACCTCGTCATCCGCGAGTTGCCGTGGTGGTTCTCGGAGCGTTACCGGGTCGCGGTGCTCGACGGCGATGGCCATGAGATCGCCGCCAAATCCAAGATCGCGCCGCTCGCACCCCAGCTCGCCTACCGCATGCCCTTCGACCCGCCCGGCCACGGACTGACACTCGAGATCACCGCCTACAAATCCGAAACGCGCTGGATTC
Organism: Thauera sp.; assembly: GCA_035433105.1. Taxonomy (GTDB): domain Bacteria; phylum Pseudomonadota; class Gammaproteobacteria; order Burkholderiales; family Rhodocyclaceae; genus Thauera. The sequence goes on along the minus strand of DAORUJ010000161.1, from coordinate 3,028 downwards.
CCGTGTTGCTCACGGCCTCAATCGTACTGCTGGGCGGCATCATCGTCTGGAGCGTCATCCAGCTGCGTCGCCAGCTCACGCGCCGCCAGCAGGCCGAGGCTGCGCTGCTGGCTGAATCCGCCTTCCGCAAGGCGATGGAAGACTCGCTGCTCACCGGCATGCGCGCACGCGACCTCGATGGGCGCCTCACCTACGTCAATTCTGCCTTTTGCAGCATGACAGGCTACAGCGCAGAGGAACTCATCGGCCTGAAGGCGCCAATGCCCTACTGGGACCCGGAACGCTTCGAACGCACCTTCGAACTGCACAAGGAGATCATGTCGGGTGGCACGCCAAACGAGGGCATCGAAGTCCGCTTGCAGCGCAAGAGCGGCGAGGAGCTCGACGTGCTGGTATTCGAGGCTCCACTGATCGACGTCCACGGCCGCCAGACAGGCTGGATGGGTTCGGTGCTCGACGTCACCGAGCAGAAGCGCGCGCGCGACCTTGCCCGCCAGCAGGAAGAACGCCTGCAGGCCACCTCGCGCCTGGTGACGATGGGCGAGATGGCGTCGACGCTGGCGCACGAACTCAACCAGCCGCTGGCCGCGATCGCCAGCTACAGCAATGGCTGCATCAACCGGCTCGGATCGGAGGGTTTCGATCGCAGCGAGATTCTCGACGTCCAGCAGCGTATCGCGCGCCAGGCGCGGCGGGCAGGCGAAATCATCCGCCGGGTACACGACTTTGTGCGCCGCTCCGAGCCACAACGTGCGCCGATCGACCTCAATGCCGTGATCCGCGATGCGGTCGGCCTGATCGAAGCCGACGCACGCAAACGCCAGATGGGTATCCTGACCGAACTGGCCCCCGGGTTGCCGACGATTCTGGCCGACGCGGTGATGATCGAGCAGATCATCGTCAATCTGGTACGCAACGGCATGGACGCGATGCGCGACACTCCGCTGTCACGCCGTCAGATCCGCATCCGTACCAGCCTCGATGGCCAGCATGCGTATGTGCGCATCTCGGACCACGGTGCCGGCATTCCGCCCGAGACGGTTGCCCGCCTGTTCGAACCCTTCTTCACCACCAAACCGGAGGGCATGGGCATGGGGCTCAACATCTGTCGTTCGATCGCCGAACTCCACCATGGCCGCCTGGCTTTCGAAGCCGACCCTGAGGGCGGTACCATCTTTACCCTTTCACTCCCGGTGGAAACTGCATGAATCCAGCCTGCGCCCACATCATCGACGACGATGAAGCCATCCGCGATGCCCTGCAGTGGCTGTTGAAGACGCGCGGCGTGGCGTGCCGCACCTGGGACGGCGGCGAAGCATTTCTCGAAGCCTGGCAGCCTGCCTGGCGCGGCTGCATCGTGCTTGACATCCGCATGAACGGGATGAGCGGACTGGAGTGTTTCGATACCCTGCTCTCACGCGCATGCGAACTGCCGGTGATTTTCATCACGGGTCATGGCGACGTACCGATGGCGGTAGCCGCGCTGAAGAAAGGCGCCTTCCACTTCATCGAGAAACCCTTCACCGACCACGACCTCGAAGATCTGGTCGACAAGGCAATGGCACTCGACGCCGAACGCCAGCGCGCCGCTGCCAGTCGCGAAACCATCGAAGCCAGGCTTTCAACCCTGACGCAACGCGAACGCGAAGTGATGGACCTGATTCTGGAAGGTAAATACAACAAGGTCATCGCTGACAAGCTTGCGATCTCGATGCGCACCGTCGAGGCCCACCGCTCGCGCATCTTCGACAAAATGTCCGTGCGCTCGGCGGTAGAGCTGGCGCAGATGCTGACCGTCCTGCGCGGCTGAGGCCCCGGGCGCGCGTATCCCCAATCCCTGCCACTCCTGCCACCCCCTGCCATTGCAACACCAGATTTGCATGCGGCGCAGAGCAGCCGGCGTCGAAAAGCCCGGGGTCGCGGTTACGACGAGGGCGGCGGCGGTCTGGTCGATGCGCTCACCGGAAAAGGCCTCTGAGCGTGTCCCTGAGCACGTCCTTCGGCGTGGCGGGGGCCGCCGCCGGATCGCCGTCTGCCGGCGGCAGGCCCAGCCTGGTGCCGAGTTTCTCTTTGAGTTTTTCGCTGAGCTCGTCCTTGAGCTTTTGCTTCACCACCGAGGTGACGACGGTCGACCACTGGATCTTCCAGTCGATGGCATCGAACGGGCCCGACAAGACCACCGGGATGGTCACACCGCGCAAGGCCTCGAGCTCGGCGCCGCCCTGGCCGGCGGACGAAGCGATCACGGTCGCGCGGGCCTCGTAGTCGATGCGGCCGCGACCGATGTCGAAGAGGCCCTTGCCGCCGATGCGCAGGAACGGGCTCTTGATGTCGAGGTCGTCGCTGTGCGCCACCCCGTTGGCGATGCGCGCGCTGACGCTCATCTCGGAAAAGTCGGTCTTCTCGGTTTCCTTTGCCTGGACGACCGCGTCCTGCTTGAGCGACAGCGCGGCCTTGGCCTGTCTTAGCGAGCGAGCCAGATTGATGCCCTTGATCGCGCCGTTGCGCACTTGCATCGCAGCGGTGCCGCGCAGCCTGGAGCGCAGCGCGCTGACAGTGGCCCCGGCCGATTCGAGGTCGGCGACGACGTTTCCGCTGCCTTCGAGCAAGTCCTTGGCGGCGACGTCCTTGAGCAGCGCATTCACGTTCACGCCCCTGGCGTCGAGTTTGGCGGCGACATCCCCAGTGTTGGCATCGGCGCTGCCGCTGCCAACAAAACTGCCGCCCCAGGCGCGACCGGAGAGCGTCGACACACGCAGCAGACCGTTGGCGAGCGTGGCCGCGAGCCTGGCATCGGCCACCTTGTACTGACCAAATACCAGTGCGTCGGCGTCCAGCGCAAACTCGCCGTTGACCGCCTTCAGGCCATCGAGCTGCACCGGCGTGTCTACGGGCTCGGTCGCGGCGGGGGTCGTCGTCGCCTTCGCCGCCGTTGTGGTGTCCGCCGCGGACGGTTTGTCGGCCGCCAGCAGTTGGTTCAGGTCGAGACTGTCGAAGCGGGCGCTGGCCTTGATGTGGGGCACGGCCC
>DAORUJ010000160.1:0-6745 GCA_035433105.1 Thauera sp. | reverse complement strand
GACGACGAGGGCTACTTGTACTTCGTGGACCGCATCGGCGACACCTTCCGCTGGAAAAGCGAAAACGTGTCCACCGCTGAGGTGGCCGACGCCTTGTCGGATTTCCCCGGCGTGGAGCTGCTCAACATCTATGGGGTGAAGGTGCCGCAGCACGAAGGTCGTGCAGGCATGGCGGCAGTGGTGATGCAGCCCGGCCATGAATTCGATCCCAAGCTGTTCTACGACATCACCGCAGAGCGCCTCCCTGCCTATGCTGCGCCCGTGTTCGTGCGTGTGTCGAGCGTCGCCGACCTGACCAGCACCTTCAAGCTGCGCAAGGTGGATCTGCAGCGCCAGGGTTACGACCCCAGGGCTTTTGAAGACCCCTTGTACGTTCGCGACGAGCAGGCAAAAACCTACCAGCCATACTCCGAGGAGGCGCTCAAGAACGCGCGCCTGCCGCCGTTCGCCTGAGCACGGTCTCACCTACTTGAAAAAGGAGCCTGCACGGCTCCTTTTTTTCGATCTGGTTTTCGATCTAGTCCGCCTGGACGATGAATGCCTTGCGTCAAGCAGTCAGTCTTGGTCTTGTGCAGGAGGAGACATCTGGACGGCAGTCGCGGCACAAGCGGCGTTGTACCGGGTTCCTGTAAGCGGATGTGCGAGTCGTCCCCAACGGCTGAGCACACAATGGCTGGGAAATGGAGGAGCGGCACATGTTTACAAAAATTCTTGTCTGCGGAGTTGCACTGATCGGTATCGCCGCGTTGGCGGCCATGCTTGACCGCGGTCACGCACGCGCGATCGACTCGCTGGTGCAGATGCCAACGTGCCAGGGCAGCGATAACCATTGCCAGAACATGAGCTCGACCTCGAAGGCCTCGACCGAGCAGTTCTTTGCGATGATGGCCATGCACTGATAGGGCAGTTCGGCTACAGCGGGCGGGGTAACGCAGCTATAGTCGGGCGGCCTCAGTCCAGTCGTACATGCTCAGGGTTCTTGCGTTCATAGTGCCCCGTGCTCACCGAAGTGAGCACGGGGCTTTTTGATGTGTGCCGCCGCACTTCAGCGTGCGGATTCCGCCGTGTGGAAGGTGTGGGCCATGCGCACGATGTAGGCGCGAATGGCGTCGGCATCGGAAGCCTTCAAACTGTCGGCGAAGGTCGGCATGCCACGCTGGGCTAGCAGGCCGTCGAGCAGCGGGCGGCGGAACAGCTCCGGCTCGGCGAGATAGGGCGAATAGCGCAAGTCCTGCATGCCGCCACCGGCCACCGCGCCCGCACCATGGCATTGCATGCAGTAGTGCGCATACAGCATGCCGCCTTGTTCCACTTGTGCTGCGCTGCCGTGGTCAGGGGGCGGGGCCAGGTAGGGTCTGTGCTCAGCCGTGGGCATCGGCGCGCTTGCGCCCAGCTTCCATACGAAGAGACCGCCCGGCACCGGTGCGCCAGGGCGCTCAAGGAGCACGCTCGAGGTGATGTGCATCGAGCTGCCAAAGCCCGCGGCGGCGGCCACGTATTGCTCACCGTCGAGCTCGTAGCTGATCGGACCGCCCAGGATGTCGAGCCAGGTATCGGACTGCCACAGGCGTTTGCCATCGCGTGCGTCAAAGGCGACCAGGCCTTCGCCGCCCACGCCCTGAAACACCAGACCGCCCGCGCTTGCCAGCACCCCACCGTTCCACGGGCCGGCGTGCGGGACGCGCCACGCGGCGACGCGACGCACCGGATCCCAGGCCAGCAGATGGCCTTGCATGAACTTGCGCGCCTGCTCCAGCATGGCCGGGCCCGGCGGCAGCGGCGGCGTCATCAGGCCGGTGTTCCAGCGCCCAGCTTCGTAGCGGAAGTTTGCATCCTTCATCAGAAAGCCGGTGCTCTCCTGCGCCGGGATATAGACCAGGCCGGTGGTCGGGTTGAAGGCCATGGGTTGCCAGTTGTGGCCGCCAATCTGTGAGGGCTGGAGCAGGAAGGGGCTGCCGACCGGATAGCGCGCGCCCTCTGCTTCCACCGGGCGGCCGGTGGCGAGGTCGACACTGCTCGCCCAGTTGACGGTGACGTACTTGTCGGCGCTCAGCAGCGCTCCGGTGGCGCGGTCGAGGACGTAGAAGAAGCCGTTCTTGGGTGCCTGCATCAACACCTTGCGCGTGCGACCGTCGATCTCGAGCTCAGTCAGGATCATTTGTTGGGTGGCGGTGTAATCCCAGCTGTCGCCCGGCGTGGTCTGGTAGTGCCAGACGTATTCGCCTGTGCTCGGGCGCACGGCGACGATCGACGACAGAAACAGGTTGTCGCCGCCGCCCGGGCTGCGCAGGTCGCGGTCGTGGGGCGAGCCGTTGCCGACGCCGAAATAGAGCAAATCGAGCTCGGGGTCCCAGGCCATCGAGTCCCACACCGTGCCGCCACCCCCGTAGCGCCACCATTCGCCGCTCCAGGTGGGCAGCGCAAGCTCTTGCAGCGGGCGGTCGGAGGCGGCACCGTCGGCAGCGTCGGCAGGGTTGCCAGGTACGGTGTAGAAGCGCCAGCGCAGAGCACCCGTCGCCACGTCATAGGCCGAGACGAAACCGCGCACGCCGTATTCGGCGCCACCGTTGCCGATCACCACCACATCGCGCACCACGCGCGGCGCGCCGGTGATGGTGTAGGGGGCGGCGGGGTCGAAGGTGCGCGCCGACCATAGCTCGCGCCCGTCGTCCCGGTTCAGGGCCTGCAGGCGACCGTCGATGGTGGCGACAAAAACGCGCTCGCCATCGACCGCCACGCCGCGATTGACCACGTCACAGCAGGCGTGCATGCCCTTGCCTGCCGGCACTTGCGGGTCGTGCTGCCATTTCAGCTTGCCGCTGCGCGCATCAAGGGCATACACCACGCCCCACGGGCCGCTGACGTACAAGCTGCCATCGACCATGATGGGCGTGGCCTCCACCCCGCGTGGACGATCGAAACGGAAGTGCCAGGCCAGGCCGAGGCCGGCCACATTGCTGGCATCGATGGTGCTCAGCGGGCTGAAGCGAGTTTCGGCGGCATTGAGGCCATGTTGTCGCCACTCGGAGGCCGCGCTGGCGGGCGTCGAGCTTGGTGCTGGCGTTGGCGTGTCGGCGCCGACGGCGGTCGCCATGAGCAGCAGCGGGGCGGCGAGCAGGGCGGCGAGGGGCTTGCGGAACAAGGTGTGCACGGGGGCCTCCGGTGAAATGCGCGTAGCGACAAGAGCTTGCCTGCGCTCGATTGTTGATGGCTGTGGCGGCCCGCGAATCGTCTGTTTGTAGGGCCTGAGGCTCCGACTAGTCGATTTGAACGATTGCCGACCCCCAGGGCTGTGGCATCGTCAGCGCAACGCAGGGCCGCGATCGGTCCGCATCAGTGAGGTGAGAGAGCATGGGTCTCAAAGGAAACGCAGCAATCGTCGGCGCCGCGCAGTACAAGCCGGAGAAATATTCGACCGCGCCGCAGATGTTCCATCTGGAGCAGGTGGCCGATCTGGCCGGACGCGCGCTGGCTGATGCCGGCCTCAAGGCGTCGGACATCGACGGCATGGTGATTCATGGGCCGCAGTTCCATGAAGCGCAGGTTTTTGTGCCGGCGATGGCGGCTGAGTACCTCGGCCTGTCGCTGAACTTCGCCGAAGTCGTCGACCTCGGTGGCTGTTCTTCAGTAGCCATGGTGTGGCGCGCGGCGGCGGCGATCGAGCTCGGTCTGTGTCAGGCCGTGTTGTGCGTGATCCCGTCGCGGATGGCGCCTTTCGCACCCAATGAAGATACCAGCTGGATGGCGCGGGCGATGCGCTTCGGTGGCCACAGCACCGCTTTCGGCGCGCCCGAGGCCGAGTTCGACCTGCCCTATGGTCACCTCGGACAGAACACCGGCTATGCAATGATCGCGCAGCGCTACGCCGCGCAGTACGGCTACGACCCGGTGGCGATGGCCAAGATCGCGGTGGATCAGCGCACCAATGCGCTCGCCAACCCCGAGGCCAGCTTCTTTGGCAAGCCCTTGACGATCGAGGACGTGCTCAACAGCAAGATGGTGGCCGACCCGCTGCACGTGCTCGAAATCGTGATGCCGGTGGCCGGTGGTGCGGCGGTGATCGTCGCCTCCAAGGAAGTGGCAGCGCGCGCACGCAATCGCGGCGCCTGTGTCACCGGCTTTGGCGAGCATCTGTCGTTCAAGTCGCCGACCTACGCCGAGGACATGGTGCACACGCCCATCGGCCCCGCTGCCGACCGCGCCTTTGCCATGGCCGGAATCAAGCGTAGCGATGTGCAGGCCGCGCAGATCTATGACTGCTACACCATCACCGTGCTGCTCACGCTCGAGGACGCCGGCTTCGTGCCCAAGGGCGAGGGCATGCGCTGGGTGCGCGAGCATGACCTGACCTGGCGCGGTGACTTCCCCATGAACACCCACGGCGGCCAGCTCAGCTTTGGCCAGAGCGGCACCTCGGGTGGCATGTCGCAGGTCATCGAGGCCTTCCATCAGATCGCCGGTCGCGCGGGCGAGCGCCAGCTCAAGGACTGCGACACCGTGTTCGTGTCCGGAACCGGTGGCGTGATGAGTGAGCAGGGCGCACTGATTCTTCAGGGAGCATGACCAGCATGTCGACCAACAAACCAATGCCGATGCCGACCGCAATTTCGGCACCCTTCTGGAATGGCCTGAAGGAAGGCCGTCTCACCATTCCGCAGTGCAAGTCTTGCGGCCACTGGATCTTCTTTCCGCGCCGTCATTGCGACAAGTGCTGGTCGCAGGACCTCGAGTGGAAGGAAGTGAGGGGCGCGGGCACGCTGTACACCTACACCCTGACCCGCGTTCCCACCCTGCCGGACTTTGCCGACGAGATGCCGCAGAAACTGGCGGTGGTCGAACTCGACGAAGGCGTGCGCATCAACACCACGCTCGTCGGCTTGGACGAGGGCGAGATCAAGGTCGGCATGCGCGTCAAGGCGGTGTTTGACACCGTCAATTCCGATGGCACCGCGCTGCTGCGCTTCACCGCTGCCGACAATGACTTCCCGACGTGCATCGACAGCACGCCCGCCGCGCTCGCCGCCGCTTCAGCGGCGCAGGCTGATGCGGCCGCAGCGGTGACCAAGCGCGAAGTGCGCTTTGACGACGAGGCCGCGATGAAGGCCCTGGTCAGCGATGCCTACAGCGACTGGAGCAACCAGATCGTTGTCGACCAGGACCTGATCAACGAGTTTGCGCAGTTGTCGGGCGACGATTACTGGATTCACACCGACCCCGAGCGCGCCCGCGCACAAAGCCCCTTCGGCGGCACCATCGCCCACGGCGCGCTGGTGCAAGTGCTGCAGTCACGCCTGCGCGTGGCACTGGACTTCGAAGTGGTCGGCTTCAACAACATGGTCAATTACGGTTCCGACCGCCTGCGCTTCCCCGCGCCCGTGCCTGCCGGCTCGCGCATTCATGCGCGTACGCGGGTCAAGGCCGTGGAGAAGCTGCCCAAGGGCATGCAGATGACGCTGGAAATCGTCACCCATGTGGTCGGCAACGAGCGTCCGTCCGTGATCAATGATCTGGTCATCCTGTACATGTGATCAGCCTGAGTTCTTTGTTTTAGCGTTGTTGTAGTGCCTTTGTTGTACCTGTAGTTCTGTTGCATGGTTACCCTCCTCTATTTGCCGCCGCCCGCAAGGGTTGGCGGCGTTTTTTTGGGCGTGTGCGAACTGGGGTCCGGAACGGCGCTGATGGCCTGGTCGAAGGCGACGGCACGTGAAGCGTGAGCACCGTGGCGGTGAGCCCACGGTTCCGGTCGCCCGAGCTCTCGCCGAGCTGGAGAAGGTGATCTGTGTGCGGAGCTGGGTGTCACTCGGCAGACCTTGTACCGGCACGTCTCCGGACTGCAGGCGGTTCCGTCGATAGAGGGCTTGGGCATGGCGGCCGACGCTGCCGCAAGTCTCAAGAATGGACTGGCGTTGCGGAGATCTTCACGCCCAGGGCATGAAGCAGCTTGAGCACTGTGTCATAGCGTGGCTTCGCGCCGGGCGCGAGTGCTTTATAGAGGCTCTCACGGCCAAGGCCCGCATCTTTGGCGAGTTGCGCCATGCCACGGGCGCGTGCTACGTCGCGAACGGCAGCGAGGAACACATCAGGGTTTGGGTCTTCCAGCGCTGCTGTCAGATACTCTGCGATGGTTTCCTCATCGTTCAGGTAGTCGGCAGCGTCAAAGGTGGCAATTTTGACCATCGTTCACTCCTTGTCCAAAGCTCGCGCCACGTTGTCTTTCAAACCGACAAGCCAAGCGTCGAACTCGTCCGTACGCAGGAAGGTGTTCATGGCGGCAGTGTATCCATACGGATACGATCGTACAAGGCAGAACCGCTGGCGAAGACCGAGAGCCACCCTTGTGCACATCGGGCGGCAGTAGTTGCCGGATCGCACGCTGTGGGCATCTTCACCGATGGAAGCCGTCCGCCAAGAGCTCAAGAATCAGACTCCGATTTGCAGAACGCACACCAGGTGCTCTCACGCGCGATGGTCGTGCAGCGGAAAACGCAGCGACCTGTCCAGTTCGAACTGACCGAGCCGACGCGCACGGCCGTCGCTGCCTGGATCGCGAAGGCCGCCTTGAGGTCGGAAGGTTTCCTCCTTCCGAGCTGCCTGCACGACTCTCCGCATGTCTCCACTCGACCGTACGCCAGGATCGTCGAGGACTGGGTGGTGGCCGCCGGCCTCGATCCTTCCGCCTACGGTACGCACTCCATGCGGAGGACGAAGGCGACATTGATCTACAAACGCACGAAGAACCTGCGGG
>DAORUJ010000159.1:0-6752 GCA_035433105.1 Thauera sp. | reverse complement strand
CACTGCCACCCGACTGCTGAAGCGGAACACGCCGTACATAACGGCGGCGAACAGTACGCAACCCAGGACACCGAACGAAAACAAGGCCTCGAGGTAGATCTGGTGTGGATGAAGGAACGACACCCCTTGAATGGTCGCTTCTGCTAGGCCCTTGAAATTGTTCATGCCGTATCCCACCCAGGGGCTCTCAGCCACCAAGGCCAGCACCCGCGCATCGATTACTGCCCGGATCTCGAAGCCTCCCAGGCTTACCCCCGACATTGCCGTGGCGAGGTCGGAGTAAGCCATCAGCAGCGCATACATTGCGACGCCACCCAGCACACCGAGCACGCCAAGCAATGACAGCCACCCCCGGTATCGCAGCGCAACCCACGCACAGGCGCAGATCGCGAAAGCCAGGTAAGACCCCTCGGATTGCAACACCCACTGCATCCACGCGGCAAACACAAGCAGCGCAGCGAAAACCATACGTACCCTGCCGCTGCGCTCGAACGCGAACACGACAAGGGCGCTCAGCAGCACCGTCGCAGAGACGTTGATCAGATTGTGTGGATTGCCAAAATATTCGTCCGCCCACACGTAGATAAGCGCATTTGGGCCAGGCGGAGCAAGACTCGCGAGATAAATGCCGCCAAACACCAGGCTAAAAACCAGCACATAGACTTTCAACCAGTTCATAACTTGCGGACGCGCATCCTGCGCGACCAGCACCAGCGCGGGCAATATCAAGGTCAGACTGCGCAGCAGCTCATACCCCCCGCCGGCGGCACGCCCGGGAATGCGGGCGGTCAGGACGCTGAACCCGGTCAGGCCAAGCACGCCCCATAACACCACACGGTAGTGAGCATAAAAATGCCGCCCACCCCCCAGGACCAGAGCAAGCACCAGTGCAAACAGCCACATCGCCGACATCCCGAAGGCGCTCGGCGCTGCATTCATGAACACACAGTAAAGCGTGGTGAAAATCAGCCCGTGCAACTGCCAACCCGTGGCCTTCTTCACCGGCGGCAAACCCGTTTCGCGCTTGATAACAATTTCCATCAAGACTTCCCCCGCGCAAACAGTTCGACCAGTGCCTTCACACGCAGATCGAGCAGCCCGCCCACCTCCGCATCGGCATACTCGGCCATCGCCTGCCGGCGCCCATTGGCGCCCAGCCTTGTGCGCAATTCAGGATTGTCCTTCAGGCGCACGAAGGCGGCCGCCATCGCAAGCGGATCCTTGGGAGGCACCACCAGTGCCGTATTTTCGTGCTCATAGCAACTCGATGGGCCAGGTATGTCGGTACCCACCAGCGCCTTGCCCCAGGCAAGTGCCTCAAGTACCGTCAATGGCTGGGTATCCCATTCCGACGGCGAACAGATCACATCGCAGTCGTTGAAAAAGTCCGCCTTCCGTGCCGGCCCGACCCAACCGGCAAACACCACCTTGTCGCGAATCGCCAGCTCATCGACCTTGCGCTCGAGCATTGGCCGCTCCTCACCTTCGCCCGCCAGCAGCACGCGAAACTCCACGCCCTGTTGCGCAAGCACACCTGCTGCATCAATCAAGGTCGGCAAGTCCTTGTTCAAGGCCATCCGGCCAATGAAGCCAATGGTAAATGGCCGATCCGCGATGCCTGCCGTCAAGGCTTCATCCGGCGGAATGCTCACTGCGTTGCTGATCACGAAGCTTGGCTTGCTTCCCCCTGTCGCTGCGTCCACGATTTGCTTCATGTAAGGCGTGATGCAGAAAAACGCATCCGCCTTCACTGTCCGCCTGATGTTGTGGCTGTGGTTGAAGGCGATCACCGGCACCGTCGCCGGCGCCGCCCGCTTCAACATATGGATCGCCCGCCCGCTATGAGCGATCACGGCATCGACCTTGCGGTCGCGAATGAGGCGCCGCGCCTTCCAGCTGGCAATCAGGTCGTAATGCCCCGAGTTGTTCAGCGTCACGACGTCGATGTCCCGTCCAGTGTAGTCCGGCACATTCTTCAGATCCGGGGGCGCAATCAGCAGCGTGACCTGATGGCCGGCGGCCGCGAGCAGCTCACCCGTCTTCAGGGTGGCGCTCCAGCGACCACCAGATGAGTCGCCATAAACGGAGTTCAATATTCTCATCGTGGGCACGACTTCCAGAACGCTTTTCGCGGCCAATCAGGACAGGTTGTTTTCATCCAGCATCCGGATGACACGTGCCGGACTCCCGCCGACAACACTGAACGGCGGAACGTCCCGGGCAACGATCGACCCGGTTGCAACGACAGCACCGTTTCCAATCGTCACCCCCTTCAATACCCTCACCCCCCCGCCGATGAACACATCGTCGCCGATCACAACCGGCCTGCACCACGCTGGATCGGACCGATGACGGTCCCTCAACTCAAGACCATGGAAATCACTGTCCATGATTTCCACGTTCGCGCCGATCAGGCACCTGCGGCCAATTTTGACAGATGAATACTCGGCGATGACTGAAAAGCCGTTGCTGACCCAGGTTCCGTCGCCGATCATGATGAACGAACCCGGATACCTCGCCTCGATGTGCGCATAAGACGACAGGAACTGTGGAGAAGGAAAGACCCCCACTCTCACCTTGCCCTCGATCTCAAGCCGCCCTTCTCCAACCGCATGAACGGGCTGATAACGAACCAGTCTCCCGCTGATGGTCAGAAAGGACACCAGGCGATACCCCACGATCCGCACGCGCTGTATCAGCTTGATCAGCCGCAGCGCGAAACCACGCCGAAACGCAACGGGATGAAGGTTTTTCTGGGCTGTCATTTCAAACCCTTGATCAGCGACTGGATCGCCCGGGCGTCAGCGAGCGCAAGCGTACCTTGAGACTCGACAGGAGCTCCATTCTGGCCTCGCCATAAGCCGCGCGCAGCGCCTCGACGATCGAACCCGGACGCCTCGCTGAAAAGAGCCCGCTTGGCGCCTCGTGATAGGCCAGCCGACTCTCGGCATCCCGCAATCTGGCAGCCATCGCGTCGAGCACGACCGTATCGGGGCGTTCCATGCGCTGATAATCAGTCATCCGCTGCCGGAACACGGCACGGATCATCTTCAGTGACCGAATCCGCCGCTGCAGGCGTATTTTTTTTTCGAGTGGTCTGTCGCTACGCGTCATGCCGGTGTCGACCCGATAACGCACCAAGGGCACATCCAGATATTTCAGCTCGCCCAGCAAACGCGCACGGAACCCGAGGACCAGATCCTCATAGGCAAAGGCCTCGGCAACCCGACCAAAGTGATCGAACACCACTTTGCGGTAGCCCGCGCTGGCGCCCAGGTGCAGACCGAGGTTCACCGCCAGGCTGGCAACGTCGTCCGGCTTGCCCAGCATGGGCGGGTGCCACAACCCCAAGGTCCTGCCCGCTGTGTCGATCCGTTCGACCGGGGTGTGCACCAGCATCACCCGGCCATCGTCGACGAAGGCGGACACCACCCGCTCCGTTCGCTGGGGAAGAGAAACATCATCGCCGGCAGCCAGCAGCACGAAATCGCCCGCAGCCATCTCGAACAGCGCATTGACGTGTCCGACCAGACCCAGATTGTTCGCGTTGCGATTGATCCGGACCGCATGCGGCCCCGTGTAGGCCGCAGCCATCTGCTCGATCACGGCATAGGTGCGATCGCTGGACGCGTCATCCGACAGGATGATCTCCAGGGGCGAGTAGGTTTGCGCAAATGCCGCTTCAATCGCCTGCCGGACAAGATCTTCCTGCTGGTAGGCCAGCACCGCAAAAGTCACCAGGGGTCGCCGGCCAGCCTGTTCCGCCGAATTCATTGCGCCGCGGCCTCGATGACGCGCTGCATCACTGCTTTCGCATCAGCCTGGCTCAGATGCGGCCCCATCGGCAGGCTCAGGACCTGCTCGGCCTGGGCGCTGGCAAGCGGGAAATCCTCTAACTGGAAGCCAGCCTCGACATAGGCTTTCTGCCTGTGCGGCGGGACGGGATAGTGGATCAGGGTACCCACGCCCGACTCGGCAAGGCGCTTTTGCAGTGCGTCACGCCGCGGATGACGGACGACAAAAAGATGCCACGCCGGGTCGGCAAACGCCGGCACCTGCGGCAAAACCAGGCCGCAATCGGACATCCCGGTCAGGTACTGCGTCGCAATCGCCTTGCGGCGCGCGTTCCAGTCATCCAGGTGAGCAAGCTTGACACGCAGCACCGCAGCCTGCAGCGGGTCCAGGCGACTATTGAATCCCTTCACCTCATTCACGTATTTCACCCGCGAGCCATAGTTCCGCAGTACCCGGATCCGCTCCGCGAGTTCGGCGTCATTGGTGGTCACGGCCCCGCCGTCGCCCAGCGCGCCAAGATTCTTGCCCGGATAGAAGCTCCACGCCACCGCGTCACCATGGCTGCCCAGGCGCCGTCCCTTGTAGCGGGCGCCGTGCGCCTGAGCGCCATCCTCAAGCACACGTAGCCCGTACTTGCGCGCGATGTCCAGAATCGGGTCGAGATCGGCGGGTTGCCCATAGAGATGAACCGGCAGAATGACTTTCGTCCGCGGCGTCAGCGCCGCCTCGATACGCGCAGGGTCGAGGTTGTACGTGGCATCCAGCGGCTCGACAGGTACCGGCGTCGCACCGCACTGGCTCACCGCCAGCCAGGTGGCAATGTAGGTGTTCGACGGCACGATCACCTCGTCCCCCGGCCCCACGCCCATCGCACGCAGGGCCAGGTGCAGCGCATCCAGTCCGTTCGCCACACTCACGGCATGGCGCGCCTCGCACCAGGCGGCGTACTCGGCTTCGAAGGCGTCCACTTCGGGGCCGAGAATGTACCAACCGCTGTCCAGCACGCGCGCGATCGCCGCGTCGATTTCCGCACGCAGTTCGACGTGCGGCGCTTTCAGGTCGAGAAAGGGAATCACGGGTGCGCCCCCACCACGTCGACAAACTGGTCGTAATCACGGATGTAATCGTCGGCATCGTAATAATGCGAGGCAAAAACCAACAGCACCGCATCTGCCGAATACTTGTACTGGATGCCCCACACCCGGGGCGGAAGGTGCAGCCCCAGATCGGGCCGATCAAGCACGAACTCCTCACGGTTCATGCCGTCATCGGCCACCACCGACAGCTTCCCCCGCACACACACCAGGAACTGGTGGCAGGCATGATGCGCATGCTCGCCGCGAGTTTCCACGCTCGGCACGTCGAACACCATGAAATAGCGCCTGGCCGGGAACGGCACCGAGCGCTCGAACTCGCCGACCGTCAGACTGCCGCGAATGTCGGTCACTCGCGGCAGCCGATGCAGGGTCACCCCTTTTACCCGCGTCGGCTGCACCGGCGCCTCACTTGCCGGCCCAGCCTCTGTCGGCGCGCGACGGTCGGCATCAACATAACCCACGATGCGCGCCGGGTTGCCCACCACGATCGCATTCGCCGGCACCGAGCGCGTCACCACCGCCCCCGCCCCGACCATCGCGTTCTGCCCAATGCTCAGCCCGGGCAGGATCGTGCAGCCCGCGCCCAGCGAGGCACCCGCCGCGACATGGGTCGTCAGCGGCGACGTCAGGTACTGGCGACTGCGTGGAAACTTGTCGTTCGAAAACGTAACGTTCGGGCCGATGAAGACGTCGTCCTCGACCCGCAGCCCATCCCACAGCTGCACCCCGCTTTTGACGGTCACGCGGTCGCCGATCACGACATCGTTCTCGATCAAAACATGCGCACAGATGTTGCAATCGCGCCCGATCCGGGCCTGCGGCAGCACGACGACGAACTGCCAGATTCGGGTGGCCTCGCCGATGGATGTGCTGTGTACGTCGGCGGAAGGGTGGATCATGGGTGAAGAGGTCATCGGGGTCTGGAGTGTGAATGTGGGGGCTGAGGAACGGATTGTCGCATTCCACCGATCACTTATCGAGCCTGAATATCCTCGCTGAACTCGCCCTGCAACCCGCTCCAAATACTCACCCACCCAACACCACGACGCATCGCGTTCGCTTACAAAGGACACCCGGCAGCGCCTACATGATCAAAGCCTTATGCTCAAAACGTAAATTTTTGCGACAATGACGGCTATATTGAAAGTCCATGGCCAACATGCCCACCTTCGCAAAACCCCCGGCAAGACGATGCAATCAGCCTCCGCTGACTAGTCGCGATTCTCTGCTGGAGGATGCGCGCTATCTACGTAAATCGAACGATCATCGCCGTTGTCGCTCCGGGTCAGAGCGCAGGAAAGACGGCCATTTCGCGATACAAGTCAGTCGCCCCCCCAGCACGCCGTCGTTCGCAACCTGACGACCAAACGACATCTTTCCAATCAAGTCGTGGCGGGCAAATTGCTCACCCACGGTTACACACCATGCTCACCCTTCCCAACGTCAAACTGCCCATCATCGCCGTCGTGGCCCACGACCAGTTCAAGGCCCTGGGCCACGACGGCATCCATGCGCTGGGTAAGCCCGAGCAGGTGCTGTACGACCTGAAGTATGTGCTGCCGCGCGATGCGGCCGATCTGCGTCTGTAAGCCCTCACCGCCCAAGTTTTGCCGGAGACTCCCATGCATCACTCGACTCCCATCGTCGACCGCAAGATCCGCTTCGCCCTCGTCGGCTGCGGCCGCATCGCACAGAACCACTTTGCCGCCATGGAAACGCATGCCGATCGCTGCGAACTGGTCGATGTCTGCGACACCAACCCCGCAGCGCTGCAGGCTGCCGTCGCCAAGACCGGTGCGCGTGGGCATGCCAAGCTGGCCGACCTGCTGGCCAACACCACCGCCGACTGCGTCATCCTCA
>DAORUJ010000158.1:0-6968 GCA_035433105.1 Thauera sp. | reverse complement strand
AGCTCGATGGCGGTCGGCAGCACCTGATCGTCGGCGACCAGGTCGCTCACCAGGCCGGCAGTCCATGCTTCGTGTGCACTGATCGGCTTGCCGGTCAGTGCCATGCGCATCGCCTTGACCTTGCCCACCGCACGCACCAGACGCTGGGTGCCGCCGATGCCGGGCATGATGCCGATGCGGATTTCGGGCTGACAAAAACGCGCGCCTTCGCCGGCGACGATGATGTCGGCCAGCATCGCCAGCTCGCAGCCGCCGCCGTAGGCATAACCGCAGACTGCGGCGATCACCGGCTTGGGGCAGTGCTGGATCGGGCCCCACACGCGCTCGGTGTGGCGCTGGAAGACCTCGATCGGGCCAACGCCGGCCATGCTGGTGATGTCGCCACCGGCGGCGAACACCTTCTCACCGCCGGTCAGCACGATGCAGCGCACCGTGTCGTCGTCGGCCAGTTCGGTGAAGCGTTGTGACAGCAGGGCCTGCAGTTCGAGCGACAAGGCATTGGTGGCCTGCGGCCGATTCAGCGTCAGGACGGCAACACCACCTTCCAGGCGGTCGAGCAGCAGCGGCGAAACATCGGCGGGGGCGTTCGCAGGGGCATTCGATGTGGACATGGGTTCGCGGTCGCGCCGGGCGCAGACGGGGTGTGGAGATGCTGTGCATTATTCGGTCGAGGCCCCCTGCGACTCATCGTCCGTTCAGACGAAGAGCGGTAGCGCGGCAATGCCTAGACTGACGGGTGAAAAAATATGTTGTGGAGACAGTGATGGCGAATCAATCTGGCGCAGCGAACGGGCTTGATTACCGCGGCAAGGTCGTACTCGTGACCGGCGGCACCAAGGGCATTGGCGCCGGCATCGCGCGCGGCTTTCTGGCGGCGGGTGCGACGGTGGTGGTGTGCGGGCGCAGCGCGCCCGAGGCCTTGCCCGAGTTCGATGGTGTGAGTGCCGAGTTCGTGAGCGCCGATGTGCGCGACATCGAATCGCTGCAGACGCTGTTCGGCGGCATTCGCGAGCGCCACGGGCGCCTCGACGTGCTGGTCAATAACGCCGGCGGCGCCCCCTTCGCGCTCGCCGACAAGGCCTCGCCGCGCTTCCACGAAGGCATCCTGCGCCTCAACCTGATCGCCCCGCTCAACGTCGCGCAGCAGGCCAACGCCATCATGCAGGAGCAGGCTGACGGCGGCGTCATCATCTTCATTGGCAGCGTCGCCGCCTCGCGGCCCTCGCCCGGTACGGCGGCTTACGGTGCGGCCAAGGCTGGTGTGTTGTCGCTGGCGTCTTCGCTCGCGGTTGAGTGGGGGCCCAAGGTGCGGGTGCTCGCGGTCAGCCCCGGACTGGTGCAGACCGAACAGGCTCATATGCACTATGGCGACGAGGCCGGCATTGCGGCCGTTGGCGCCACCATCCCTGCGGGTCGCATGGCTACACCCGAAGACATCGCCAACGCCTGCGTATACGCCGGGTCGCCGATGGCAGCGTACTTCGCCGGTACCAATCTGCTGCTGCACGGCGGCGGTGAGCGGCCGGCCTTCCTGTCGGCGGCGAACACGCAGAACTAGACACTTGATCGGGAGCCCGCACACCGGGTTCGCCCCAAGGGCGCGCTTCCAGTTCGAAAAAAAGGCGGACCTCATTGCGAGGCCCGCCTTTTTTATGTGCGCCGGTCTTGCGGTGCCGGTCTATTGCGACTGTGTGACGTCGGAAGACAGGCCGCCATCAGCTGTTTGTGGCGTGCTCTTGGCCAGGCGCAGGCTCAGCACCAGCGCGGTCGAGATCAGCGCCAGCAGCAGGTAGCCGACGTTGCTCAGGGCGATATTCAGGCCTTCGCTGTGCGCCTGCACCATCACTGCTTCGGCAGTGAGCCCGCTGTCGACCAGGCGCTCTGTCAGTTCCTGCGGTACTTCGCGCGCCCGGCTGCCGGCTGCGCGGGCGAGCGCTGCGACTGCGTTTGTGTCGAAGCCAAGGCTTTCGGTCTGGCGCGCGATTGCGACTTGCGTCTGGTGGGCCAGCGTGGCGCCGAATACCGCCAGCGACAGCGAGGACCCGGTCGGGCTGCCCAGATCGCGGAACATGCTGAACAGTCCGGTTCCGGCGCCCATGTTCCTGGCCGGTACGGCGCCCAGCGCCATCTTCATCATCGACGGGGTATTGATGCCGATCCCGAAGCCCATGATGCAGACCACTACGATGACCATCCACAGCGGGGTGCCGACGTCGATGTTGAGGAACAGCACGGTACCGATCAGGCTGGCCACCATGGCGACGATACAGACCAGACGCGGATCGATGCGATCGATCAGCTTGCCGGCGGCTGGTGCACTGAGCAGGCCGCTGCCATACAGGAACAGAGTGACGAAGCCGAACTGTGCCGCCGTACCACCGGGCCGGGTATTGATGAAGAAGGCCAGTGAATACACGATGCCGCTGGAGAAGATCATGTGCAGCCAGTAGATGACCGAGGGCTTGGCAAAGGCACTGCGCGACAAGATGCCGACGTCGAGCACCGGGTTCGTGACGCTGCGGCTGTGCCGCCACAGCAGGAGCAGACTGCTCACTCCGACCACCACGATGATCCAGGTGATGATGGAGGTGCTGCCGAAGGTCGTGGCCCAGGTGGGCAGCGACAGCAGGGCAGCGATCATGGCGAACAGCAGCATGGCGCCGGTGTAGTCGAACGCGGCCTGACTCTTGACCGGTGCGATCTCGGGCACGAGAAGACGCACGGGCACCAGCCCGACCAGGGTGAGCGCGCCGCTGATCCAGTACACGCTTTGCCAGCCCAGACGGTCGATGAGCAGGCCGCCGAGCAGACCGCCCGAGGCGGCGCCGAAGGTCATCGTGAAGGCGAGGATGCCGAGTGCGGTGCCGCGCCTGTTTGCCGGGAACAGGTGGGTGACGTAGGCAAACACGCCGGGCAGGATGCAGGCGGCGCCCAGGCCTTGCAGAAAGCGGGCGCCGAGAAAGAACCAGAAGTTCGGTGCTAGGGCGGCGGCAAACTCTGAGGCCGAGAACACCATCATGCCGATGGAGATCACTTTCTTGCGCCCGTGCTGGTCGCCCAAGCGGCCCATGATCGGAGCGAACACGGTCAGCGCCAGGGAGTACAGGATCAGCACCAGCGCCGACATATTGACTGCGATGCCGAAGTGTCGTGTGACGCTGGGCAGTGCCGGGGCCTGGAATGCAGCGGCTTCGATGGTGATGAAGGTGCCGAACAGCAGAGCGATGTAGATCGCCCAGGGCGTGCGTGTATCGGTGGATGATTCCATTGAAGGGCTCCGCGGTGCGCCAGGCTGGATGAGACCTGCGATTGCTGCTAGCGGTAAAAGCCCTCACCGGAGCGAGAGTTTTTACCGAGGGTCGTCGTCAGCGGCAGACTCAGAGGTATTGCGCCACGAGTGCGCGTACCGCGGTTTCGACGTCGTTACGGCGATAGGTCAGCGACATGTCGGGCTCGTAGCGCGCGTAGTTGCCACGGCCGGTGTAGATCGCCACATCGGGCAGCATGGGGTGCTCCTGATCTAGTTCGGGAACCTCGACGGGGTTGCCCGCCGCCTTGAAGAACAGGCCGAAGAACTGGGCGAAGGTCAGGTTTTCGTCGCCCACCAGGTAGGCCTTGCCCGGCGTGCCCTTGACCAGCGCCTGGTGCAGCGCCTCGGAAAGCGATTGCACTGACATGAAGTTGCTGCCGCCCTTCGGGCCGAACACCGGCATGCCGGGCATCTGGCCCCTGGCGTAGGTGACGTAGGCTTCGAACATCGCGTTCGGCAGCCCCGGCACATGACCCACCATGAAGGGGGCGTTGACCGACAGTGTGGCGAAATCGGGCGTGTTGAGCGCGCGAATGCCCTCGTCGGACAGGTGACGCGAGCGCACGTAGGCGTTGGTCTCGATCAGTTCGGGGGCGAGCTGGGGGTAGAAGCTGCCCAGCATCACCGCGCGCTTCACGCCAGCGTCGCGCGCAGCGGCAAAGAAGCGCGGGATGGCAACGGTGTTGCGCTCGTGCCACTGGTCGTCCAGGGGTTGAGCAAAGTCGACGTGGCGAATGTCTTGTCCGGCGCAGAACAGCAGCGCGTCAAAGCCACGCAGCACGGCCGGATCGGGGGCGTTGAGGTAATTCAGCGCAATGAAGGGCAGGGCGGCGAGCAGTGGCGCCTTGGGCGCGGCGCGCGATGCGAGGGTGACGTCGAAGCCTTGCTCTTTCAGATACAGCGCAGCGTGTCCGCCGAGGAGGCCGGTGCCTCCTACTACCAATGTTTTCATGTCTTGCTGCCCTAATTAGAAGTTGAAACCGTTGCTCTCGATGACCGGTGCGATCGTCCAGCCCCCTTGCGGTGTGCGGTACCAGCCGCCGGCGGCCATGGCCGCGCCGTCGACGTGCAGCGTGGTGCCGCTGACCCAACCGGCCATGTCGCTTGAGAGGTAGATCACTGCGTCGGCGATGTCGTCCGCCTCACCGAAGCGACCGAGCGGGATCCAGTCCGCAACGCGCTCGCGGTACTCCGGCTTGATGAATAGTGACAGCGGCAACTGGGCGGTCTCGGTCGCCTCGGGCGCCACCTGGTTCACGCGAATGCCGAAGCGGCCAGTCTCGACCGCCAGACTCTTGGTGAAACCGGTCAGTGCAGCCTTGAAGGCGGAATACACGGCGAGGTTGGGAATGCCGCGAAAGGCCTCTATGGTCGACACG
The DNA here is from genome assembly GCA_035433105.1 of Thauera sp. Classification (GTDB taxonomy): domain Bacteria; phylum Pseudomonadota; class Gammaproteobacteria; order Burkholderiales; family Rhodocyclaceae; genus Thauera. The sequence goes on along the minus strand of DAORUJ010000158.1, from coordinate 2,279 downwards.
TTGACGATGCTGGCCGTACGTCCGGCATGGCGTTTGAGCAAAGGCAGGGCGCTGCGCGTGATCTCGAAAACGTGGCGCAGGTTGGCGCTGTACAGCCGGTCGATGTCCGTGTCCGAGTAGTCCTCGAACGGCTTGGCCATCTGCAGTGAATCACCCACGTTGTTCACCAGCACGTCGAGCGCTTCGTTGGTCGCGGCAAGTTCGGCAAACACCCGGTTGACGTCGTTCGCCTGCGTTACGTCGCCGTGAAAGACCCGGTGTCCTTCACCCTGGGCGCTCAGCCAGGCCTCGACATCGGCCGCGCGCGTGGCGTCGGATTCGATCACCCTCACGCGTGCCTTGAGCGTTGCGAACTTCTCGACCGTCGCGCGGCCGATGCCACTTCCACCCCCGGTTACCAGAACTGTTCTGTTGTCGAAACTGATCACGCCTGGTCATCTCCCCTTTTATGGTGGATCGCGCGGAGGCGGCTTGAACATCATTGCGGGCCACCGCGGTTGAGCGGCGATGGTGGTCTGGCGGGGTGGAAGCGACATCGTCCGATGAGACTAAGATGTCGTGGTCTGGATGGACGATGACCCGCACGTACGATCGGGCCAAGCTGTTATGTGGAGCGGTGCGCCTTGAGCGCCGAAGAGGATGGAGACTGGATGAGCGGCTATGACGAAAAAGGCTTTTTTCGTGCGGCCAGGCTGGAGCTTGCGCATCATGATCACATCGTGCGCCTGCTCTACTCGGCGGTGCTCGATAGTCGCAAGTGGGTCGAGGCGCTGCAGGAACTGCGGGCGCTGTTCGGAGCCAACTTTCTTACCCTGATTCTGCGCGAAGCGACTGCCGACGATGCTGGGCTTGTGGTCTGGGTAGGGGATGACGAGGGCGGGCGTGGGGAAAAAGCGCGCTTCGCGCCGGCGCGTCCTTTTGCCACGCCCTTCGTGAATCTGCTGGCTGATCACGTCTATACGGTAGAGGACCTGATGAACGTGTCCGAGTGGCGCGGCTCATCCTATTACCAGCACTGGTGCGAGCCGAATGACATTTTTCATGTCATGTCGGTGGACATCTTGACCGCGGGCGCGGGGCGCTTGCCGCTGCGCATCACGCGCCGCGAATCGGCGCCGGCATTCACGGCGCAGGATCGCGCACGCTGCCAGGTGTTATTGCCCCACCTAAGGCAGGCCTTGCAGATGCATAACGAGTTGCAGCGTCAGGAGTCGCTGGGCGGCATGTTCTCCAGCGCGATCGGCCGCCTCTCGGTGGGCGTGATCGTACTCGATGCCAGCGGACGGGTATTTGACCAGAACCTTATGGCACGGGCCATGCTGGCCAGTGGTGACGGGCTCAAGCTCGTCAGTGGGGCGCTCGAGGCCTTTTATCCGACCGACAATCGGGCGCTGCAGAGCCTCATCCGTGGCGCGTTCGCCCGCTTCGGGTCCGGTGAGCCGGCGTTGGTGGATGCGGTCTCGATCGCACGTCCGTCTGGCCAGCTCAGCTTGGGCGTGGTGATCGAGGTGTTGCCGCCCGGCGAATTGGCTGCCGGTCGCGGCAAGCCGGTCGCGGTGCTCTATGTCCGTGACCCGGGCAGCCCGACGCTGGCTGATGCGGGCGTGATCAGACAGCTCTTCAACCTCACCCCGACCGAGACCGCAGTGGCGCTCAAGCTGGCCGACGGCGCTTCGCTCGAGGCGGCGGCAGAGGAGCTCAATATCCGGCGCAACACTGCACGCGCCCACTTGCGTTCCATTTTTTCCAAGACCGGTGTCCGCCGCCAGACCGAGCTGGTCCGCATCATGCTAAACAGTGTGGCGCCGCTGCGCGCCGAGCTTTGACCCCGGTCTGCGGCACGCGCAGCGGCGTGGTCGGTCCGGGTCGAAGATGAATGTCGTGTTGTGGCGCCCTTGTCCATCGTCCGTTCAGACGAAGTGCCGCCATCGGTCCTGCTCTTAGACTTGGCCCAAGCGCTGCGAAGGCTGATGGTGAGCCTGTCCGCAGCACGGTCCCGCAGGTGCCGGGCAGCAAGCGCGGCGCCACACACAACCGCAGGAGACGAAATTGGCTGAACAGGAATGGATGTCCGAAGTGCGTGCCAAGGTGGGTCGCGAGTACGGTCGCGTCTACGCCTGGGATGAGGTCAATGCGCCGATGATCCGGCAGTGGTGCGAGGTGCTGGGTGTCGACAACCCGCTCTACACCGACGCCGACTACGCGGCCACGACCGAATTCGGCGGCATCGTTGCCCCCCCGGCGATGTTGCAGGCCTGGTGTCTGGAAGGCCTGCACGC
>DAORUJ010000157.1:0-7047 GCA_035433105.1 Thauera sp. | reverse complement strand
TGGCTGCGTGGTGGCCTCGGACGCCTTCTTCCCGTTCCGCGACGGCCTCGACGTGCTCGCCCAGGCGGGTGCCACGGCCGTGATCCAGCCCGGTGGTTCGATGCGCGACGCCGAAGTGATCGCTGCCGCCGATGAGCACAACATCGCGATGGTCTTTACCGGCTTCCGCCACTTCCGCCACTGATCCGGAGCATTGCATGAAAGTCCTCGTCATCGGCTCTGGCGGTCGCGAACACGCACTGGCCTGGAAACTCGCCCAGTCGCCCAGAGTCACCCGCGTGCTGGTGGCACCCGGCAACCCCGGTACCGCGCGCGAATCCAGGCTGCAGAACGTCCTGGTCAGCGCCGTGGCGGATCTGGTTGAACTGGCGCGCACGGAGCAGGTGGCGTTCACCGTGGTTGGCCCCGAGGCGCCGCTGGCCGCAGGCGTGGTCGATGCATTCCGTGCTGCAGGCCTGCCGATCTTCGGCCCGACCAAGGCGGCAGCCCAGCTTGAGAGCTCGAAGGATTTCGCCAAGCAATTCCTGATCCGTCACCACATCCCCACGGCCAAGTACGAAACCTTCTCGGATGTGGCTGCTGCACACGCCTATATCGAACGTGAAGGCGCCCCGATCGTCATCAAGGCCGATGGCCTGGCAGCCGGCAAGGGCGTGGTGGTCGCGATGAGTGCGGACGAAGCACATGCCGCGATCGACATGATGCTGCTCGACAATAAGATGGGCGATGCCGGCGCGCGCGTGGTGATCGAGGAGTTCATGGAAGGCGAGGAAGCCAGCTTCATCGTCATGGCCGACGGCAGGCATGCGCTCGCACTGGCGACCAGCCAGGACCACAAGCGCCTGATGGACGGCGACGCGGGTCCGAACACCGGCGGCATGGGCGCCTACTCGCCTGCGCCCGTCGTCACGCCCGACGTCCACGCGCGCGTCATGCGCGAGGTCATCAACCCGACACTCGCAGGCATGGCTGCCGAGGGCCTGCCCTACACCGGTTTTCTTTACGCCGGCCTGATGATCGATGGCGAGGGCCGGCCGCGCGTGGTGGAATTCAACTGTCGCCTTGGCGACCCCGAGACCCAGCCGATCATGATGCGGCTCAAGAGCGACCTCGCCGACCTCGTCGATGCAGCGATTGCCGGCAAGCTGGATCAGATCGAAGCGGACTGGGACCGCCGCTTCGCTCTCGGCGTGGTGCTGGCAGCCGCAGGCTATCCGGACAGCCCGCGCAAGGGCGATACCATTACCGGCCTGCCCACGACCGAGTCCGAAGATGCACACGTCTTCCACGCCGGCACAGCCGAACAGGACGGCCAGGTGGTGACCGCCGGTGGCCGCGTGCTGTGCGTCACCGCCCTCGGCGACAACGTGCGCAGCGCACAACGGCGCGCCTACGAACTGGCAGACAACATCACCTTCGACGGTCGCCAATACCGGCGTGACATCGGCCATCGCGCACTGGCGCGCAAGGTCTGATCCGCCCACGGTAAAGCGCAGATGCCCGAGCCCGGCCTGCGGCAAGCCCAGGCAAGGCGCAAGCCGGACAGCGTCCGCTGAACGCTGACAGCGGCAGCCATCCCGACTATCCTGCACGGGCGCCTGTTTCGGGCGCACATCCAGAGTCCACAGCCATGGAGGCGTTGATGTCCATCAAGTTCGAGATCACCAAGACCGAGAAAGGCGAATTCCACTTCAAGTTGCTCAACACTGACGGCAAGACCTTGCTGCGCAGCGAGGGCTACAACGCCAAGGCAAGCTGCACGAACGGCATTGACTCGGTACGCAAGAACGCGACCGACGAAAAGCGCTACGACCTCAAGACCGCGTCCGACGGACGTCCCTATTTCAACCTCAAGGCGAGCAACGGCCAGGTGATTGGCACCAGCCCGATGTTCGCCGACACGGCGGCCTGCGAAGCGGCGGTCGCGGCCACCCGGGCCGGTGCGGCTGATGCCGCGGTCGATGACAAGAGCTGATCCACGATGACCCCTGCCACCGTCAAACCCTGGTTTACCAATCTTCAGCAACGCATCGTCAGCCGTCTCGAAGCTTTCGATGGCAAACCCTTCCAGGCTGATGGCTGGGAACGACCCGGTGGTGGTGGCGGACTCAGCCGCGTGATCGAAGAGGGCAACTTTTTCGAGCGCGGCGGAGTCAATTTCTCTCATGTGATGGGCGACGGCATGCCTGCGTCTGCCACCGCGCATCGCCCTGAACTCGCCGGACGACGCTTCGAAGCGATGGGGGTTTCGCTGGTGCTCCACCCGCGCAATCCGCATTGCCCTACGGTACACATGAATGTGCGCTGCTTCGTCGCCCTGGCCGAAGGCAAGAATCCGGTGTGGTGGTTCGGTGGCGGCATGGACCTGACCCCCTACTACCCGGTCGAGGAAGACGTCCGACACTTCCACGCCAGTTGCCGGGCGGCAGTCGTGCCCTTCGGCGGCGAAACCGAGTACGCCCGCCTGAAGGACTGGTGCGACCGCTACTTCTTCCTCAAGCACCGCAACGAGGCACGCGGCGTGGGCGGGCTGTTCTTCGATGACCTGGGTGCCGATGGCAAGACGGACTTCGACACCGCCTTCGGTCTTACCCGATCGGTCGGCGACGCCTTCCTCCCTGCCTATCTGCCCATCGTCGAGCGCCGCAAGGACATGCCTTATGGCGAGCGCGAACGTGATTTCCAGGCCTACCGGCGCGGTCGCTACGTCGAGTTCAACCTCGTTTACGACCGCGGCACCCTGTTTGGCCTGCAATCGGGCGGGCGCACCGAATCCATCCTGATGTCCATGCCGCCCATCGTGAAATGGCGTTACGACTGGCACCCCGAACCGGGCTCGCCCGAAGCCAGGCTCTACGAGGACTACCTGAAGCCGCGCGAGTGGGTCTGAACACCTTGGGTCTGACTACGACCTGCTGAGCGGAGGATGGGTGCTGCAGGATCTGCACGGCATGTGCAGATCCTGCCCCCAACAAGGCCGATGCTTCAGGCTGGCAGCAGCGCCAGCGCCGGCTTCTGCCCGCCCGCGACGATCTCGGCTGCGGCGCGATAGTGGCGCTGCGCCTCATCCTTGCGCTCGAGGTTTTCGAGCAGATGAGCGAGTGCAAGGTAAGCTTCGACGCTCGCGCCATGCTGGATGGAAGCTTCGAGATAGCTCTGCGCCTTGCCCCAAAGCTGGGCACTGATGCACAGCTGGCCGAGCGCAAACAACAGGTCTGCATCGCGCGCGTGCTGCACCAGCCAGCCTTCCGCCTTCTGCAGACAGGCACGCACGTCGCCCTCACCCACCGCACAGCAGGCATACTGCCGCGCCAGGGCCGAATCCCAACGCTCATCGAGCAAACGCTCGACCTGCTTGCGCGCGAGCTCGCCATGGCCAACGCCCGCCAACAGGGGCAGCACGCGCTCGATCAAGCCGCGATCCTGTAGTTCGTTGGACGGGATTTCCTTCCAGTAGGCCACCAGCGCGCCGCCGTCCCCGGCCAACTCACGCATGCGCTCGACATGAGCACGGCGCAGCATCGGCGCCGCCTGCTCGTCGGTGAGGGCCTTGTGCTTGCGCAACTGACGGACCGTGGCGACCAGCACCTCCCAGCGCCCCAGGGCAAGGGCCGCGTGCGACTCCAGGCGCAGCATCGCGATATGGTGGTGACCGGCCTCACGCAGTGTTGCCAGACGCGCGGCAGCCTCGTCGAAGCGACGTCCATCAAGCGCAAGTTCGGCCTCGGTCATCAGCCGCGCAACGTCGCCTTTGGCCCCCTGTTCGGCGGCATGGCCAAGCCATTCGCGGTAACGCGATTCATCCTGCAGGGCATGCGCGGCGCGTGCGGCAACCAGCGCCGCCATCGACGCACCGTCACCGATCTCATAGGCGCGCGACGCGGACTTGAGGGATTGCGAAAAACGACCTTCGAACAATGCATTGACGGCATCGGTCAAGGCTCGCCCCGCACGCTCGCGCCGACGGCGCTCGCGCCACTGCGCCACTCTGGTCGGCAGTTGCAGCGTTCGGCTGATGAGACGAATGATGGCGTAGCCAAGCGCAAAACCGAGCACCACGATGACGACGAGCAGGTTCAGCGACAGCTGCACACGCCAGGGCGGTGCCACGAGCAGGAGGTAGCCATCATTGAGGCCGGCAACCATGGCCACGCCAACAGCAATCGCAAAGATGCCAATCAGCCAGATCAGGGTACGCATCGTTGGCCCCTCACCGTGCCGAAGGCGCGGCTGGCGCGTCCGGTTCACTATCGACGGCAGACGGCGGCTGCACCGCCGGACGCTCGCCGCGAACCTGCATCGTGCGCAGCGCGGCAAAGCTGTCGGTCAGGGCGGGCAGTTCAGTTCGAACCGAGACCGTCTCCAGTTCCTTGAGCTCTTGCAGCGCCATCTGCACCCGCTCATCGCGCAGATCGAAAAACCGCTCGACCCAGGCGCGCGCTTGTGCAAGGTCTGCCGCATAAGTGCGCCCGTCGCGCGCGAGCAAGGCAAGACGCGCGGTAAGCAGTCTGATTTTCAGGTTTTCACGCAGAAAGGTGTTCTGTGCCGGCGCCAGCAGCACCGGATCATCCTGGTCGAGCCGCTCCATGCGTACGAGGCCACTCACTTCGCGCCACAGCTCAGCGCCGAGCCGGCGGGCAAAACCCAGCCCCTGCGCCATCCAGTCGTCGGCCGCGGCCGCGCTGTCGGCGGCTACGGGGGCAAGCGGCGACGCTGACAATTGCCCTTCGAAGGCAAGCGGCATGGCGTCGGCGCGCTCCAGCAGACGCTCCAGCCGCAGACCCAGCCCTGGAACGTCGACAACGGGTTGCAGCTTCAGGGCTTCGATGTCATGCGCCAGCGCACGCCGCAGCGGCGCGTACTGCCCACGGTCATAGGCTGCAAGACGCGCATCGGCCTGGTTGAGCGCGATCAGCGCGGCCTCGACATTACCGGCAAGCTGCAATTGCTGGGCAGCCAGCGCTACCGCCTGCTCGACCTCCGCGACCACGCCGTCCTCGCGCGACCGGGAAAACTCCTGGTACAGCGCTTCGAGCGCGGCCGCCTGGCCCTCGGTGGCTTCGACCTTGGAGTCGAGCGCGCCCAGTTTGCCCTGCAAGGAGGCAATGGTTTCCTGCTGCTGGCGCACGATACCGCGCGCCTCGCTGGCCAGGCTCTCGCTTTCGGCCAGACGACTGGCAAGGGTTTCACGCAGCTGGGCGGACTGAACATGCGTGTCACGCGCCTGCCAGGCGGACCAGCCGGCGGCGCCGCAGGCGGCCAGCGCCACCAGCAGGGCCCACCAGGCGACCGTCTGGCGCGCAGTGGCAGGCTCGGCGACAGAACGCGCTGCGGTCTCGGTTGATTGTTCGGGCATCTTGTCATCCTTGCGGGAAGATTGGGCAGCACCCGGCGCTTGCGTCAGTGCAGGAATTTCGTGATTCATGACCAGAGTTTAACCAAAGTGCCTCGTCAATGCCTGCAGCAGGCCATCATCACCGGCCGCAGTCTCGATCACCGTGACAAAGCCAGCATCGCGCGCCTCGGCACCGATACGTGGATGGGAGGCGAAGACGGCAACGTCGCGCACGCCCCTCACCCCCTGCTCACCGAGCATGAGGGCCAGGTTGCGCACCCCCTCGCTGCTGGTGAGCAACAGCCCGTCCAGTTCGCCGCGTGCGGCGGGTTCGAGCAGCAGGGCGGGGTCGAGCTGGGGGCAGAAACGCCGATAACAGGTCACGTACTCAACCTGCGCACCGCGTTCGCGCAAGGTGTCGCGAATCAGGTCGCGGCCACCGTCACCACGAAATACCAGAACCTTGCGACCGCTAACCGCTGCGGCAGCAAATTCGGGCAAGGCCAGCACCGCCTCGCTGTCAAAGCCGTCCTGCGGCACGATCGGGTGAGCAAAACCACGTTGTACGAGTACGCGCTCGCTCCCCTTGCCCACCGTCGCCACCTGCAGCTTTTCAGGCCATGCCCGCCGTTCCAGCACGAACTGAAGCGCATGGTGGATGGCGTTGGGACTGACGAAAAACGCAAGATCGAAGTCATCGAGGTGCGGCACGATAGCCTCGAGCTGCGCGGGGTCAGGCGCGGGACCAATCGCCAGCACGGGAAAACGGATCGCCCGGCCGCCGGCGGCTTCGATGCGCTGACACAAACTGTCGGCCTGCTCCAGCGGCCGCGTGACAACCAAGGTGCGCCCCTGGAGCGGAGCCCTCCCGACTTGGTTCATCATGCGCGCGCCCGTGCTCAGCCGATGTCCGCGAGAATCGCTTCAGCGCCCTGCGCCCGCAGGTCGTCTGCCAGCGCCCGGCCAAGGGTTTCGGCCTCGGCCGGCGCCCCTTGGTGTTCGGCACGCACGATTTCGCTGCCGTCCGGGCGGGCGACGAAGCCACGCAACCAGATCCTGCCTTCACGCATCAGCGCATAGGCACCGAGCGGAACCTCGCAACTGCCGGCCAGGGCGCGTGCCACGGCACGCTCGGCCAGCACGCAGGCGGTGGTGTCGGCGTCGACCAGCGGCTGCAGCCAGCCGATCAGGTCCTTGCGCACCGCGAGGCATTCGATGCCCAGCGCCCCCTGCCCGGCTGATGGCAGCGACACCTCAGCCGGCATCACCGAGCGGATGCGCTCGCCCAGTCCAAGACGAGTCAGGCCAGCTGCGGCAAGAATGATTGCGTCGTAGTGGCCTTCATCGAGCTTGCGCAAGCGCGTGTCGAGATTGCCACGCAGGCTGGTGACCCCCAGGAAGGGATACTGCGCATGGATCTGCGACTCGCGACGCAACGACGAAGTGCCCACCACCGCACCCGGCGGCATGTCGGCGAGACTATCGTAGCGATTGGAGACGAAGGCATCGAGCGGACTTTCGCGCGCCGTGATGCAGGGCAGGGCGAACTCTTCACCCATCAGCATCGGCACGTCCTTCATCGAATGCACGGCAATGTCGGCACGGCCGTCGAGCAGCGCAGCCTCGAGCTCCTTGACGAACAGCCCCTTGCCACCGACCTTGGCCAGCGGCCGGTCGAGGATCTGGTCGCCACGCGTGGTCATGCCCAGCAG
>DAORUJ010000156.1:0-7059 GCA_035433105.1 Thauera sp. | reverse complement strand
GTCCAGCGCTTGGCCAGATCCTTGGCATCGAGCACTTCGTTGTGACGCAGGTGGACTTCGCCCTCGACGACCTGGCACATGCAGGACGCGCACATCCCGGCCTGGCAGGAATAGGGGGCGTTGATGCCGGCTTTCAGCGCGGCATCAAGCAGCGTTTCGTTGCCCGCAACGGTCAGCGTATGCGTTTCGCCATCGAGCTCGATCTCGACCGTGGCCTGCTCGATCGTGCTTGCAGGTGCAGGCGCCGCAGCATTGATCGCCGCGACATCCTCTTCGTCAGGCAAGGACACGAAGCGCTCGACATGGACACGTTCGGCATCCATACCGGCATGGTCCAATGCGGACACCATCGCGTCCATGAATGGCCCCGGCCCGCAGATGAAGGCCTGTGCCCCGCTCCATGGCCGGGCCAGCTCGGCGAGCTGGACGACTGAAGGCACGCCCTGCACCGAATCCAGCCAATGAATGACCTGCAAGCGCGCCGGATGGGATGCCGCAAGCTCATTGAGTTCGTCGCGGAAAATCACCGAACGCTCGTCGCGGTTGGCATACAGCAAGCGGATGCGGCCCTGACCATGCGCCAGCGCCGAGCGCAGGATGGAAAACACCGGCGTGATGCCGCTGCCGCCGGCACACAGCAGGAAGTCGCCCTGCAGCGCGGCCGGCGTGAACACGCCAGCCGGCGCCATGACCTCGAGCGTGTCGCCGGGACGCACGCGGTCGCACACCCAGTTCGAGCCACGACCACCGGTGACCCGTTTTACCGTCACCCGCAGCGTGGCATCGAGCGTCGGCGCGCTCGACATCGAATAGCAGCGCGGCAGATGACGACCCAGTACCGGCAGACGCAGGGTCAGGAACTGCCCAGGGCGGTACTTGAAGACGGTTGCAAGCTCCGGCGGCACCTCGAACACGATCGACTTGGCGTCGTGCGTCTCCTCGGTGACCGCCTGGACTTTCAGCGAATGATAGCGCTGGGTTGTCATGTCGCAATGCTCTCCCTTTTGTTCAGGCAATCAGATGTAAGGATCGCCATTGGGGAGGCCGAGCATCACCGCGCCGTGCGCACGCGCATAGGTGTCGGTGTTGTTGGCGATGTGACCGCGCGCCTGGTGGATGTCGCGAAACGCACGCTCGATCGGGTTGGTCTTGTAAGTCCCCGATGCTGCACAGGCACGCATCAACTCACTGACCGCCGTCGCGCACAGCTTGGGCACCTGCGACGCCTGGGCGCGCTGCATCAGACGCTCTTCCACCGGCATCTGCTCACCGGTCTTCGCGCACTCGACGATGCGGGCGTAATTGCGGAACAGCACCAGTTTGAGCTGATCGGTGGTCATCATCGACTCAGAACAGGCCTGCTGCGCATTGACGTCCTCGGCCGTCTTCGCACCATGCTTGCCTACGTGGGCGGCTGCACGCTCGCGGAAGCTGGCGATCGCGCCGTCCAGCGCGCCGATGCAGGCCGACGACACCGCGCGCTGGAAGACCTGGGTGAAGGGGATCCTGTAAGTCCAGCCTGGGTTCGTCTGCCGACCGGGGCAGCCCGCGTCGCTATGGTCGTTGGTGCGGTGGGTGCGATGAGCCGGCACGAAGCAACCATCGACGACGATGTCGTGGCTACCTGTAGCACGCAGGCCAAGCACGTCCCAGTTGTGCTCGACGCGGAAATCCGACTTCGGCAGCAGGAAGGTGGTGTGCTCCAGCGCGCCTGAACCGTCCTTCTTCGGCAGCAGACCGCCAAGGAGAATCCAGTCACAGTGCTCGACGCCGCTCGAAAAACCCCAGCGACCGGAGAAGCGATAGCCGCCCTCGACCGGCTCGGCCTTACCTGTGGGCATGTAGGTCGAGGCTATCAACACCGACGAATCTTTCGCCCAGACGTCCTGTTGCGCCTGCTCGGGGAACAGCGGCAACTGCCAGTTGTGAACACCGATCACGCCATAGATCCAGGCGGTCGACATGCAGCCCTCGGCCAGCGCCATCTGCACCCGATAAAATACGCGCGGGTCCAGTTCGTAGCCACCAAAGCGCTTCGGTTGCAGCACGCGGAACAGGCCCGCCTCGTTCATTTCCTTCACTGTCTCGACCGGCACCTTGCCTGCCACCTCGGCGGCGCGCGCACGCTCGGCGAGGCGCGGAGCCATCGCCCGGGCCTTCGCCAAAAGGTCAACCGCTTCCGGCGTCATGTAATCTTCGGCCAGAATGCCGAGCACCTGATCTTTACCAATTGCACCCATCTTCGTGTCCTCCGTGATCGCCAATCAAGGCGTTTTTCGGGTGAAAACGCGACTGCGATGGATGCAATATTTCATACGTCAGCAGGGCCATCATCGTCTGAATGGACTAGCGTAAATGGCTGACTCATATGGATTCTTTCCTAGGCGGGACAAGGGATTGAACGAATGAAGCAAGTCACCGTCTGAGGCGTTTCGACGGGAGACGCGAGCGACAAGCCGTAACCCTTTTGGACGATGCCCCGGCCGCCCATGCGCCAATAATGCACACACCTCGCCGCCCCTCGCTGGATGGCGCCCGGAACATCAAAGGAGACGCCCCATGCTCGCCCCTGTAGGCATGGCCATGGCATTGATTGTCACAGCGGCCAGCATTTATTCCTTCTCACCCAGGCACGTACCGGAGTTGCAGGAAACGCGCATTCCTGTCGATCGCATGCAACTCACCAGCATCGAGCGCAGCAAAGCGGGCATCGTGATCGCGGGCGAGCTGGGCTCCATCCTCATATCGTCGGACGAAGGCAAGAGCTGGACCAAGGCCAAGCTGTCCCAGGACCGCCAGGCGCTGATCACCCGAATCGTGTTTGCCGATGACCTGCATGGCCTGGCACTCGGCCACGAAGGCTGGATCCTCCGTACTGAAGACGGCGGCCTTAACTGGCAGGAAACTCATTTTGCCGAATCGAATGGCGAGCCGCAGATGTCGGCAGGCCGACTTCCCTCCGGCGACTGGCTCGCAGTGGGCGCCTTCGGCCAGGTGCTGCGCTCAACCGACGACGGCAAGTCGTGGCAACCGGACACGCTTCCCGGGCTAAGCGACTGGCACCTGAACGACATTGTGTCTTCTGCGGACAAGCAGCAGTGGCTGATTGTCGGCGAGGCGGGTACCGCACTGCGCTCCAGCGATGGCGGCCAGACCTGGGAGCCCATTGAACCCTTCTACAACGGCTCGTTGTATGGCGCCGTCAACCTCGGCAACAGCCACTGGGTGGCCTACGGCATGCGCGGCAACGTCTTCCACAGCGAGGATGGCGGCATTTCGTGGGCTGCAGCCAAGGTCCCCGCACCGATTTCCACCTACGGCCACGCCCTGCTTGCTGATGGCGAACTGCTGCTGGTCGGCCAGGGCGGGATCGTGCTATCGAGCAAGGACGGGGGCAAGAGCTTCAGCATCGCCCTCCGCGAAGGCCGTGCCAGCCTGACGGATATCGTCATCGCCGGTGACGGACGCTGGATGTTGTCAAGCGACGGCGGCCTGCAGATCCAAAACCCTGCCAACCCGACCAAGAACGACGGAGCCGCCTGATGAGCGCAGCACACAGCATCACCCGAACGGACGCCATCGTCGCCGTCCTGGCACGCCTGCTGATCAAATGGCGCAAACCGCTTGGGCTGTTCTTCATGCTGCTGACGCTTGGCCTCGGCTACTCGGCACTGAGCACCCATCTTGATCCGGGCTTCAACAAGCTGATCCCGCTCAAGCACAAGTACATGGCGGCGTTCCTAGAGCACTCCAGCACCTTTTCCGGCGCGAACCGCGTCCTGGTCAGCGTGCAGTGGAAGGGTAAGGGCGACATTTACAATGCCGAATTCCTGCCCGTGCTGCGCAAAGTCAACGACGAGGTGTTCTTCACCCCGGGCGTGAACCGCGCCAGCGTGCGCTCGATCTTCACTCCCAACGTGCGCTACATCGAAGTCACTGAGCAGGGCTTCAACGGCGACGTGGTGATTCCCGCCAAGTTCGAGACCAATGAAGCCGGCCTCAACCAGGTGCGCGCCAACGTCGCCAAATCGGGCGTCGTCGGGCGCCTGGTGGCCAACGATCTCAAGTCGGCGCTGGTACAGGCCGACCTGCTCGAGGTCAGCCCTGAGACGGGTGAAAAACTCGACTACGCCGAGGTTGCACGCAAGCTCGAAGCCATCCGCGCCCAGTTCACCAACGACGATATCGACATCCAGATCGTCGGCTTCGCCAAGGTGATGGGCGATGTGATGGAAGGCCTGTTTACGGTGGTGATGTTCTTCCTCGTCGCCTTCACCATCACTTCGCTGCTGCTGTGGCTGTATACGCGATCGTTCAGGCTCACCGTGCTCGCCATCGCCGTGGCCCTGCTGCCGGTGATCTGGCTGCTGGGCATCCTGCCGCTAGTCGGTTACGGCATCGACCCGATGTCGGTGCTGGTGCCCTTCCTCATCTTCTCGATCGGCGTCTCGCATGCGGTGCAGATGACCAACGCCTGGAAGCAGGATGTGCTCGCGGGCGAGAGCGCGCTGGAAGCCGCCGAGAGCGCATTCCGCAAGCTCGCCGTCCCCGGCATCATGGCGCTGCTCGCCAACGCCTTCGGCTTTATGGTGATCATGCTCATCGACATCCCGATCGTGCATGAACTCGGCCTCACCGCCTGCCTTGGCGTTGGCCTGATGATCATGACCAACAAGATGTTCATGCCGATCATCCTGTCCCACCTTCGCCTGGAGAAGATGGCACTCAACCAGGCAGTAGACACCAAGGAAAAGCACCAGACCTGGTGGAAACTCTCCGCTCTGGCCGAGCCCAAGCCTGCACTGGTGACATTTGCCGTGATGCTGGTGTTGCTGGCCACCGCCACCTATTTCTCGCGCCAGCTGCAGACCGGCGACATCGGCAGCGGCGTGCCCGAGTTGCGCGCGGATTCACGCTACAACAAGGATAACGACAAGATCATCAGCAACTACTCGATCGGCATGGACGTGCTGTCGGTGTATGCCGAAACCTCGAATCTTGACGAAGCCTGCCTCAACTGGCCGGTGATGAATGCGGTGGAGCGCTTCGACCTGCGCATGCGCGGCGTCGATGGCGTGCAGTCCGTAAGCACCGTTGCCAGCATGGCCAAGCTCTATGCCTCCGGCAATAACGAGGCCAATCCGCGCTGGGCCGCATTGCAGCGTACCGAAGCCGCACTGCGTACTGGTGGCCGCGCCGCCAACCCTGAAAACGGCCTCAACTCACACGGCTGCAAGACGATCCACCTGGCCATCTACCTGACCGACCATCAGGGCCCGACCCTGAAGCATGTGGTCGACGAGGTGCAACGCTTCATCGACGAGGACAAGACGCCGAACATCACCTTCCGCCTGGCCGGAGGCAATGCCGGCGTCGCCGTCGCCACCAACGAGGCTGTCGAAAAGGCCGAAGTGCAGATGCTTGCATCGATCTTCGCTTCGATCTCGCTGCTGTGCTGGCTCACCTTCCGCTCCTGGCGCGCGGTGCTGTGCGTGGTGATCCCGCTGATGCTGGTGACGATCATGTGCAACGCCCTGATGGCGCTGTTGGGCATCGGCCTCAAAGTGGCCACCCTGCCGGTGATCGCACTCGGGGTAGGTGTAGGTGTCGACTACGGCATCTACATTTATGAACGCATGCAGCACGAGATGGCCGAACATGGCTACGCCCTGCGTGAAGCCTTCTACCAGGCCATGCGCCAGCGTGGCACGGCAGCCGTATTCACCGCCGTGACGATGGGAATCGGCGTCGGCACCTGGGCCTTCTCTGCGCTGAAGTTCCAGGCCGACATGGGCGTCCTGCTGGCCTTCATGTTCCTGGTGAACGTACTCGGAGCGATCTTCCTGCTGCCGGCGCTGGCCTGCTGGCTGGGCGTGGGCCGCAAAGCGACCTGACCCACGGCTCCCCCACTTGTATCCTGCAAGGGCGCCGGCCATTGGGTCGGCGCCCTTTTTCGTGCACCGGGGCGCTCAGACAGGACGAATGTCCATCTCTTTTGAATCAGTCATGGCCCGGGCGATGCGCACCAGCATCGGCACCAGGGAAGGGGAATCGATCAGCTCCGGACGCTCTTCGACCACGGTTGCCAACATGATCCGCATGCCGCGCACCAGCATGAAGGAAGCAAGCTCGGTGTCCGCTTCACCGACCACATCGACGTGCTGCTGCAACAGCCGCTCCATGTTCGCCACCAGTTGCGCGGAGGTGCAGTCACCGCGCCCCAGCCCCTGCGCGCGGCCAAACTGCATGTGCCGTGCATAGCGCCGGTAGAAGTCCTTGCCCAGCGACAGCAGCCTTAGCTCGGCACGCACCGTGCGGGTAAACAGAGCCTGCAGCAATTCATCCAGTGACTGGCGATGGAGCCGGAAAAGCTCTGGTGAGGCCGCCACGGACTCCTCATCCATGATGCGTTTACTAATCTCGATCAGGATCGCTTCCTTGTTGGGGAAATACTGATAGACCGCGCCAACCGACACGCCCGCACGGGCGGCCACCTTGCGTGTGGTGACGGCATCAACACCCTGCGTACGCAGAATGTCGTCTGCCGCCTCGATGATTGCCTCAACCGTAAAGCGCGCACGCGCCTGTGAGGGTTCGGCACGGCGCGGCGCGACAGTGCTGCCCTCGGGCGCTGCGGGTTTGCGCCGCGTGCGTGAACTGCGTTTCTGAATGGTGTCGCTCTCCACCGTATCCCGTTCGCTCATTCATCCTCCTTCAGCCTCGCGCTACACTCGTTCTCCGGACCGGACGCCGGGCAGCAAGGCTTACCGCCAGCATCCGCCGGGTCTTTTTGTTCAGATTCATGCAGCGCACAAAACAATATTGCTTTCAATGCCTTACCAATCGTAGCCGAAGTTCGTTCGGTTTACTGCTCATCTTTTCATGAGCGCTTTGTCCTTGCCCTAGGATTGAGCGAGACGCCCTGCATGCCGGATCGCAGGGACTGACCGACAACCCCACCCCGGATGCGCCGGCGAGCGTGCATTTTCGATTCTCGAATTCATCAAAGGACATTCATGACGGACGTCTACATCTACGATCACGTGCGCAGCCCGCGCG
>DAORUJ010000155.1:0-7077 GCA_035433105.1 Thauera sp. | reverse complement strand
CGGCCCTTGGCGATGACGGCGATGCGGTCGCAGATCTCGAACAACTCGTCGAGCTCTTCCGAAATCACCAGCACCGCGCAGCCGCGATCGCGCAGATCGATCAGGGACTGGCGGATGAAGGCGGCCGCGCCCACGTCCACGCCCCAGGTGGGCTGGGCGCAGACCAGCAGGGCGGGGGCCTGCAGGATCTCGCGCCCGACGATGAACTTCTGCAGGTTGCCGCCCGACAGCGACTTGGCCGCCGCGTCGGGGCCGCCGCACTTGACGTTGAAGGTCTCGATGCAGCGTTCGGCAAAGGCGCGTGCGCGCCCGAAGCGCAGAAAGCCGCCCGCCACCAGCTGCTGGCGGCGCGCGGCGGTGAGCAAGGCATTGTCGGCCAGCGACATGCCGGGTACGGCGCCGCGGCCAAGGCGCTCTTCGGGCACGAAGCACAGCCCCAGCTTGCGCCGCTGGCCGGGGGGGAGGCGGCCGGCTTCGACACCGCAAATCTGCACGGGGAATCTCTCCGCCAGCGTTTCCTCGCCCGAGATGGCGCGCAGCAACTCCTGCTGGCCGTTGCCCGATACCCCGGCAATGCCGATGATTTCACCGGCGCGGACTTCGAGGTGGATGTCCTGCAGGTCGGTGCCAAAGGGGTCGGCAGAGGCATGCGACAGCCCGACCAGGGCCAGCCGTACTTCGCCACCCACTTTCGCGGCGCCGTGCTCGCAGCGCGGCAGTTCCCTGCCAATCATCAGGCTCGCCATCGAGCGAGGCGTTTCCTGCGCGGGGATGCATTCGCCACTGAGCTTGCCGCCGCGCAGCACGGTAGCGGTGTGGCACAGGGCCTGGATCTCGTCGAGCTTGTGACTGATGTAGAGGATGGCGCAGCCTTCGGCGGCGAGCTGGCGCAGGGTTTCGAACAGCTTTCGTACCGCTTGTGGCGTCAGCACCGAGGTGGGCTCGTCCATGATCAGCAGGCGCGGGTCCTGCAGCAGGCAGCGGATGATCTCGACGCGCTGGCGCTCGCCCACTGACAGCGCATGAATGTGACGCCGTGGGTCGATGGGCAGGCCGTAGCGCTCGGACACGTCGGTGATGCGCTGCGCCAGTTCGTCCAGCGCCGGCTTGCCGGGCAGGGCGAGGGCGACGTTTTCGGCGACGGTCAGGGTCTCGAACAGCGAGAAATGCTGGAACACCATGCCAATGCCCAGCTGGCGTGCATGGGCGGGGTTGTCGACCTGCACTTCCTTGCCTTCCCAGAAGATCTGGCCGGCGCTTGGTCGGGTCACGCCGTAGATGATCTTCATCAGGGTGGATTTGCCGGCGCCGTTCTCGCCCAGGATGGCGCGAATCTCGCCGGGGCGCACCGACAGGTCGACACGGTCGTTTGCCACCACGGCCGGATAGACCTTGCTGATTCCGCGCAACTGCAGACGCGGTGGCGCGGCAAGGTCCGGGCCGGCAGGGTCTGGGGCAGGCTGGGCGGGGGGTGCGGACGGGTCGCTGCTCTGACTCATGGTCGGTGCATCCACGGAATCGTCGGGATGGTCGGATTGTGCGTGCGGGCCCGCATTGTGCATCAAGTCGGTGCTTGCGCCCGCACCGCATCGGCCGCGCGCAGGATGGCTTCGGGCGTCGCCGGTGCTTCGAGCGGCGGCGCGATGCGGTGCCCGGCGAGGCTGCCGAGCGCATCGCGGATGGCGAAGAACACCGAGAAAGCCAGCAGCAGCGGCGGTTCGCCCACCGCCTTCGAGCGCAGGATGGTGTCCTCGCGGTTGGCGTTGTCGAACAGGCGGGTGTGGAACACGGGCGGGCAGTCGTTGATGGCGGGGATCTTGTAGGTGGAGGGCGCATGTGTCATCAGCCGCCCCTGCGGGTTCCACCACAGCTCTTCGAGCGTGAGCCAGCCCATGCCCTGGATGAACCCGCCTTTGATCTGGCCGCGGTCGATCGCCGGGTTGATCGAGTGGCCGGCATCGTGCAGCAGATCGGCGCGCAGCAACGCCCATTCGCCGGTGAGGGTGTCGACGACCACCTCGGACACCGCCGCGCCGTAGGCAAAGTAGTGAAAGGGATGGCCGCTGAGGCTGTTCGCGTCCCAGTGCAGGCCGGGCGTCGCATAGAAACCGTCGGACCACAGTTGCACGCGGCCGCGGTAGGCGTCGCGCACCAGCTCGCCGAAAGGAATGCGCCGGGCGCCGACGAGGACGTGATCGTCGGCTAAGCGCACCGCCTCTGCCGCCACCCCTTCGCGCTGGGCGGCGAAAGCGGCAAGGCGGTCGCGGATCTGGCGTGCGGCGGCTTCGGCCGCCTTGCCGTTGAGGTCGGTGCCGGTCGAGGCTGCGGTGGCCGAGGTATTGGCCACCTTGCTGGTATCGGCCGCGCTGGCGCGCACCCGCGCCAGCGGCACGCCCAGCGTGAGCGCCACCACCTGCGCCACCTTGGTATTGAGCCCCTGGCCCATCTCGGTGCCGCCGTGATTGACCAGGATGGAGCCGTCTGTGTACACATGCACCAGCGCGCCGGCCTGGTTGAGGTGACTGAGGTTGAACGAGATGCCGAACTTGACCGGCGTCAGCGCGAGCCCTTTTTTGAGCACCGGGTTACTGGCGTTGAAGGCGGCGATCTGTGTGCGGCGGGCGCGGTAGTTGCTGTCGCTTTCCAGCTGCTCGACCAGCGGGTGGAGGATGTTGTCGGCAACGCGCTGGCCGTAGGGCGTGGTGTCGCGGCCCCGGCCCGGCGTGGCAGCGTAGAAGTTGCGTTTGCGCACATCGAGCGGATCGAGCCCGCTTGCGTAGGCCACGTCGTCGATGAGGGTTTCGATCGCGAACGCGCCTTGTGGCCCGCCAAAGCCGCGAAAGGCGGTGTTCGACTGACTATGGGTGCGGGCGCAATAGACCGCGATATCGGCGCTGGGCAGGTGGTAGGCATTGTCCGCATGGCACAGGGCACGGGTTGCCACCGCGCCGCTGAGGTCGGCCGACCAGCCGGCGTTGAGCACCATCTCGATGCGCACGCCGTGCAGTTGGCCGTCGGGCGCGAAAGCGGCGGCGTAGTTGGTGTGCGCGCCATGGCGCTTGCCGGTGATCAGCATGTCGTCGTCGCGATCGACGCGCAGCTTTACCGGCCGCTGCAAGCGGTATGCCGCCAGCGCGGCGACGCAGGCGAACACCGCCGACTGCGACTCCTTGCCACCAAAGCCGCCACCCATGCGCCGCATCTCGACCACGATGTGGCTGCTGGGCAGACCCAGCATCTTCGCCACGGTGTGCTGCATCTCGCTGGGGTGCTGGGTGGAGCAGTAGAGCTGCAGGCCAGCGTCCTCACGCGGCAGAGCGTAGGCGATCTGGCCTTCCAGGTAGAAGTGTTCCTGGCCACCGACGCGGGTCCTGCCCGACAGGCGCAGCGGGGCGCTGGCAAGGGCGGCAGTAGTGTCGCCGCGCGCGAGCTTCAGGGGCGGCAGCACCCAGGACTGCTGGCGGTGGGCTTCGAGCGGATTGAGCACGGCCGCAAGCGGCGCGTAGTCGATTTTTGCCAGGCGAGCGGCGCGGCGGGCCTGATCGCGTGTCTCGGCGATGACGGCGAACAGTGGCTGGCCAAGGTAATGCACCTCGCCTTCGGCCAGAATCGGTTCGTCGTGCACGACGGCGCCGCAGTCGTTGTCGCCCGGGATGTCCGCCGCGCCAAGCACGGCGACCACGCCGGGCGCGGCACGCACCGCGTCGAGGCAGACACTGACGATCGTGGCGTGCGCCTGTTGCGACAGCACCAGCGCCGCGTGCAGGGTGCCGGCGCTCTCGGCAATGTCGTCGACATAGGTGGCGCTGCCGGCAACGTGGAGGTGCGCTGACTCGTGAGGCGGGGCGGACTCGTGAGGCGGGGCGGACTCGTGAGGCGGGGCCAACTCAGCGGGCAGCGCCGATTCACGGGGCGTGGCGTGATGGCTCATCGGACCTCTCCCTGACGCAGCGCGAAGACCTGGGTGGCAGTCGTCGGCAGCGGATCAATCGGCCGCGTTTCCAGCCAGAAGCGCCACAACAGGTTGTGCGCCAGCTTCTGGCGATATTCGGCGCTGGCGCGCAGGTCGCTCAAGGGCGCGTAGTCGCTGGCCAGTGCGGCCATCGCTGCGCGCACTGTGTCCTCCTTCCAGATCCGGCCGGTGAGCGCCGCTTCGGCCGCCGGTGCGCGCCGCGGGGTGGCCGCCATGCCGCCAAAGGCGATGCGCGCGGTCTCGATGTGGGCGCCGGTGCCGTCCAGCTGCAAGGCGAAGGCGGCACACACGGCCGAGATGTCGGAATCGAAGCGTTTGGCGATCTTGTAGCTGCGCAGCACCTGGCCGGGGGTTGGCAGCGGCACTTCGATGGCGCTGAGGATCTCGTCCGGCGTCATCGCCGTCTTCATGTAGTCGAGGTAAAACGCGTCCAGCGCCAGCTGGCGGCGCCCGCGCACGCTGACCAGCTCGACCCGGGCGCCCAGTGCGATCAGCACCGGCATCGAGTCACCGATCGGCGAGCCATTGGCGACGTTGCCGCCCAGCGTGCCGGCGTTGCGGATGGGCAGCGAGGCGAAGCGTTCGGCCATTTCGGCCAGCGGTGGCCAGTGACTGACGAGGGCGGCCCACGCGGCGCTCAGGCTGGCGCCGGCACCGATGCGCAGGGCGTCGGCGCGGAGTTCGATGCGCTTCAGTTCATCGACTGCACCGAGATACAGAATGTCGTCCACCGGCCGGAACTGCTTGTTCACCCACAGCCCGATATCGGTGCAGCCCGCCAGCACGGTGGCGCCCGGCGCTTCGGCGCGGGCGGCGAGCAGGGCGTCGAGCGTGCGCGGGGCACGAAAGCGGCCGTCGGGGTGGCGCAGCTCGAGCGCGGTGTCGCACTGCAGCGCGCGCAGACTGTCGGCCAGCGCGGCGCGATCGAAGGCCACCGCGGGCAGCTCGAACATGCGCTCGCCGGCCTCGAGGATGGGGCGATAGCCGGTGCAGCGACACAGGTTGCCGCTGAGCGCGCTGCGTAATGCGGTCGACGACGGCCGCGCACGCTCCGGTTGAGCAGCGGTGTACTGCGCCCACAGTGACATCACGAAACCCGGCGTACAGAAGCCGCACTGCGAGCCATGGCAGTCCACCATGGCCTGCTGCGCGGGATGCAGTTCGCCGCTCGGCGGCCGGATGCCTTCGACGGTGAACACCGCCTTGCCGTCGAGCGCGGGCAGAAGCTGGATGCAGGCGTTGATGCTGGCTAGCTTCACGCCATCGGGGGCGGCGGGGTCGAGCTCGCCCACGACCACGGTACAGGCGCCGCAATCCCCTTCGGCGCAGCCTTCCTTGGTGCCGCACAGCCCGCGCGCCTCGCGCAGCCAGGACAGCAGGCTCAGTGTCGGTGGCGTTTCGGCCGCGTCGATGGGCTTGCCGTTGAGCAACAAGCGGATCGGGCGTGAGGCGGCAGCGGGGCAGTTCATGGTCTGTGCTCCTGCAGCAGGGGGCGCAAATCCGAGTGACAGCCTGCCAGGCGCATGGGCGCGCCGCGCGCCTTCAGTCCTGCGCGGGCGTGTCCGGTGCCGGCGTGTCCGGTGCGGGGCGCGGCAGCGCCTCTTCGGTGGCCAGTGATTCCGTCTGGGCGGCCTTCAGTTCGTCTGCACTCAGCTTCAGCCCAATGATGTCACGCTCGTGCGCGCCATCCATGTTCATCGCCGCAGCGGCGCGGTTGAACCAGACATAGGCTTTCAACGCGTCCGGCTTGACCCCCAGCCCGGCACGATACATGCGACCTAGCTCGACCATGGCCTCACTGTTGCCGGCTTCGGCCGCGGCACGTACCCATTTTTCGGCATAGTCGTAGTTTTGCGGCACACGGTAGCCGCTGCGATAAAGCTTGCCCAACTGCAACATGGCGTCCGAGTGCCCGCCGTCAGCGGCCTGTTTCAGCCAGGTCAGCGCTTCCGCGGTGCCTTCCTTGCCCCGCGAGGTGTCGCTGAGGGCCGCACGACCGACGCGGAACTGGGCTTCCGGGTCACCGCCACGCGCTGCTTCCAGCGTGGGATGAACGGCATCGGACTGGGGGTTGAGGACGAGCGGAGCAGGTTTGGGTAGCTCCGAATCGTCCCGCCAAAGCAGGCTGACGATGACCGTTGTGACCCCGATCACGAGGGCTGCCGCTGCCAGGGTGAGCCATGGGTGCTGCCCCCCGAGCCGACTCGTTGACGCCCCCGCAGGCGCAACGAAGCGATGCGAGCAGGACAGGCAACGATAGGGGTGCATGTCGGGGTGCTCGGCCTTTTCCTCGTGCGAGCTCCAGCGCGATTCTCGACAGCGCGTTGATGCGCATTTGGGGCAGGATGTGACGACGTTGGCGCCCATTGTTAAGACCTATACAGATGACTCGGGACGCAACGCTGCCAGTGTTTGCCAGGTCGAGCGCAGGATCATGAATTAGCAAAATTCCTTGTTACAGCTAATTTTCGGGCAACTAACGTCAAATTTCAATAACTTGACGTCCTGTCTTGGTCTGCCGTGCATGGCCGTGGCATCTGCGCTGCGCGTCTGCACCTGTTTCGGCCTCCGCCATCCGGCGTCTACGACGCGGGTGGCAGCGTGATGTCGGCCGCTTCCAGCAAGGCCGAAACGCCGCCGGTAAGCGCCTTGTTGCGATGAATGATCAGATCGAGATTGCGCTTCATGTCGAGAAAAGGCGTCGCCAAGGGCACCAGGGTGCCGGCGCGGAAAGCCTCTTCCAGCTCCAGCTCGGACAGGCAGCCGATCCCCAGCCCCGCCCTGACGCAGCGGCGGATCGCCTCGGGCTGCTCGAGTTCGAACGCAATGTTGGGCGTGATGCCGCTGGCGAGAAGCGCGTGCGCCATCACCTCGCGCGTGCCCGAGCCGGGTTCGCGCACGATCCACTCGGCAGCCGAAAGATGGTCGGGGGTGACGCTCTGCTGCGCCAGCGGATGGTCTGGCGCGCAGAAGACGACCAAGTGATCGGTCCGCCACGGGATGCGCCTGACGTTGCGACTGTCGCCCGGACCTTCGACAAAGCCGAGATCGATCCTGTAGCTTTCAACCTGCTCGAACACGTGCTCGGTGTTGAGCCGCGATAG
>DAORUJ010000154.1:0-7182 GCA_035433105.1 Thauera sp. | reverse complement strand
TGGTCAGCAGCGGGTCGATCGGCGTCCAGTTTGTGAACTGGATCACCAGCCCCGAGGCCAGCGCGGCGACTGAGCCGAGCAGATCGCCGAGCACGTGCAGCAGCGCGGCGCGGGTGTTGAGATCCCCTTCGCCGCGGGTCAGCAGCCAGGCGACCGCGATGTTGATGAACAGACCGCCCAGCGCAACCAGGGTGACGGTCTGGCCGGCGATCTCTCGCGGCTCCAGCAGGCGCAGGACCGCCTGCCACAGCAGCACGGCGACGATCCCGAGCATGAAGAGGCTGTTGGTCAGGGCGGTGAGGGCTTCGACGCGGCGCAGCCCATAGGAGTGGCGTGGGCTCGCCGGGCGCAAGGCAATGCGTGCAGCAAGTGCGGCGAGGCCGAGCGAAAAGGCATCGGTGACCATGTGGCCGGCGTCGCCGAGCAGCGCGAGCGAGCCCGACCACCAGCCGGCCACCGCCTCGACGCCGGCAAAGCCCAGCGTCAGGATCAGCGCCAGCGGCAGGTAGCGGCTGGCGGAGTGGTCGTGATGGTGTCCGTGTCCGTGGTCATGACCGTGACTATGGGTGTGGCCATGGTCGGGCTTAGCCGCGGCGTGCGCGTGCCGGGTGTCGTGATCGTGATGGGGGTGCTGCGTGTGAGCCATGGCTTTGAGGGCCAAACTTTATGGCCTGCGGGAACGATGGCGTGATTATGCCTTGCACCGCAGGCACGGTGCCCGGCGCCCATGACGAGGTCGGGAGTGTGGCCGGGAGTGTGGCCATGCGGACGCAGCGCAATAGGTAAAACAAGCGTATCCAGCACGACCTGCGGGAAATGCCGGTGGTCGTCAGCTATTCGGCGCAGCTTGGAGGCAAAATCGCGCTCTGTGGCGGAGGCGTCAAGCCGTGTGGAACGGCGTGCGGCTGCGTTTTGGTGGAAGTGCAGGAGGGCAGGTGCAGGCGGTTGATGCCGCACGCCCGGGCGAACAGCTTGATCGGTGGGGGGAGTCGATGAGGGTGCTGAGCTGGAATATTCAGTGGGGGCGCGGTGCCGATGGTCGCGTCGACCTCGATCGCATCGTGCGCGCGATTCGCGACGCCGGTGAGGTCGATGTGATCTGCCTGCAGGAGGTTGCCTGCAACTTTGCCGGGCTGGCGGGTGGCGCGCTCGAGGATGAGCCGGCGTTTTTCGCCGAGGCGTTTTGCGGCTACACCCCGGTATTCGGCGCGGCGCTGGATGTTCCCGATGGTCACGGTGGGCGGTCGTTGTTTGGCAACCTGCTGCTGTCGCGCCTGCCGGTCGGGCAGGTGTTTCGCCACATGCTGCCGGCGCCGGCCGATGCCGGCGTGCCGTCGATGCAGCGGGTGTGCGTCGAGGCGGTGGTGACGGCGGCGAGCGGGCCGGTTCGTATCCTCACCACGCATCTCGAGTATTACTCGCAGCGCCAGCGTGCGACCCAAGTGGAGGCCTTGCGCGCCTTGCAGGCCGAGGTTACGGGGCAGGCGGCGCTGCCGGCGCGCAGCAAGGGGTCAAGTCCGGGCTTTGCCAGCCGGCCGCGGCCCGCGTCGGCCGTGGTGTGTGGTGACTTCAATTGTGAGCCGGGTTCGGACGAGCATCGCTTGATGCAGGCCCCCATCGCTGCGCAGGTGCCGGCCTGGTGTGATGCCTGGTCCGCCCGCCATCCGCGCAGGGCCCATCCGCCCACTGTGGGTGTGCACGGCGCAGACTGGCCGGGTCGTGCGTATTGCTGCGATTTCTTTTTTGTCAGCGCCGATCTGGTGCCGCGCGTGAAGGCGGTCGAGGTGATGGCCGCGACCGCGGCCTCGGACCATCAGCCTGTGGTGCTGGAGTTGATTGACTAGTCGCGCTGTACCGGGCCAGCGGGCTGTCCGAGGGGTTCGATGAGGTCGCGATAGGCGTGCCAGGAGGCGTGGCCGACGATCGGCATCATGATGACAAGGCCGACGTGGAAGGTGAGGAAGCCAAGCAGCGTCAGCGATACGATCAGAAACCCCCAGACCAGCATCGCGCCCGGGTTGCGCAGCAGTGCGGCGAAGCTTGCCAGCATCGAACTGACCGCGTCCTGGTTGCGGTCCAGCATCAGCGGAATGGACACCACGCTGGCGGCAAAGACGATGAAGGCGAAGATGAGCCCGACGCCGAAATACACTGCCAGAAACTCGAGGTTTTCCAGGCTCAGCACCTGCGCCGTGAAACCCGACAGGCTGGGCATCTCGTTGGTGTAAAACAGGGCGAACACCACCAGCGAAGCGCGCGCCCACACCAGAAAGACGACCCCGAGCACGACTGCGAATACGCCGATGTTGCCGGCGTTGCGCCGCCATACCGTGAGCGTGGGCAGCAGCGCGCAGACCTCGCCTCGTTCGCGGCGGCGGCTCAGTTCGTACAGGCCCATCGCCAGGAAGGGGCCGAGCAGCAGAAAGCCTGATGTCAGCGCCGAGGTGTATTCGTACGCGTGGCGAAAGATGACGGTGAGCAACAGGCCCATTCCGGCGAAGCAGAAACCATAAAACAGGCTGGGGATCGCGCAGGCTTTCAGGTCACTGGCGCCGCGCCCGATCCAGCGCAAGGGCGCGCTGATCGGGACGTCGCGCACGACCGGGAAGGGAAGGTCGGGATCGTTCTCGCGCACCTTGGCTGTGGGGGGGGTGTCGTTCTGCTGCGCCATGTCTCTCTCCTGTGGGGCTTGTTTTTTTGGCAGCTAGTGGTCGGCAAGTGGGGGCAGGCGGCGCGTGTGTTGTGCTGTGTCAGGGTTCTCGCAGTGCTTCAAGCAGCGGCTCTGGTGACTCCTGCATTATCGAGTGGCCACAGCCGGGAAGCACAATCATGCTTGTGCCACCGCCGCCCTTTTCAAGTTCGTCGAGCAGCGGTATCACCCTGTCGACGGGCGTCATCTGATCGAGTTCCCCGCTGATGACGATGGTGGGGCAGCGCACCTGCGACGCCGCATCCAGGCCACCCTGCCAGGCATTGCAGGCCACGAGGTCGCTTGCCAGGGCCGGCGCGCCAACCTGCTGCATGCGCTGCAGGTTGGCGGCTTCGAGTACCTGACGACGTGATGCGCCAAGAACCTCTGCCGGCGCGAACGAAAACTTGTTGATCAGCGCGAATGCGCGATCGGGGTCGTTGTGCGCGGCGTCGAGCAGCAAGGGCGATACCGGCAAGGGCACGCTGTTGCCGATCAGCACGAGCTGACGCACTCGCTGCGGGGCTGTGCCTGCCGCGGTAAGCGCGACCGCCGAGCCCATGCTGTGACCGCACAGGCGCACCTGCGCATGGCCAAGCGCGTCGGCAAGTTCCAGAACCCAGGCCGCCATGCCGGCGATGTCGGCGATCGGCTTGCCGGCCGAGCCGCCGTGTCCGGGCAGATCAGGGGCGATGACCTGTGCGCCCGCAGCCGACAAGCCCAGGCCAAGCTCGGCCCACACGCCATGATCGTGGCCGGCGCCGTGGATCAGGATCCAGGGCGGACGGCTGCTTGGGCGGTTGGGGATGAATTCGTGGATGGCCACTGCGTGGCCGTGGATCTCGAGGTGTTTCATGGGCATCGCGATGCGCGGATCCTGGGTGTTCAGGCCGGCTCGTCGGGTTCGAGCAGGCGCTCGATGGCGACGATGCGATCCTTCAGGATCAACTTGCGTTTCTTGAGCCGGCGCAACATCAGGTCGTCTTCGGTGGGGACGAGCGCCAGGCGAGTGATGGCCGCGTCCAGGTCCTGGTGCTCGGTCCGCAGTTCATGGAGTCGGACGCGCAGGCTGGTGGCTTCTTCGTCGAAGATGTCTTCGTTCATGGGGTCCGGGCTGAAGGGAGTGGATCGGGGGCGGCTGAAAGGGCAGCGTTGGGGCTGTGCGCAACACGCTGGCAGGTGCTGCGATGGTATGCGCCGCTTCAGTGAATGACAACCAAGGGTGACGGGAGTGCCGGTGATTTCCTATCATCGGTCTTTCGGCGCACGTATTGGAGCAAATCGCGGTGAACAAGGCCTTTGTGAAAGAAAGTGACGGTGACGACGATGAAGAGCTCGTGCCCACTTTGCGCCTGCCGGCCGGCAGCAAGAACTACATGACGCGGCGCGGCTACGACGCCCTGCGTGTCGAACTCGACCAGCTCGTTCGCATCGAGCGCCCCCAGATGGTCGAGACCGTGGCCTGGGCGGCCGGCAACGGCGATCGTTCCGAGAACGGCGACTACATCTATGGTAAGAAACGGCTGCGCGAAATCGATCGTCGCATCCGCTTTCTGATCAAGCGCATCGAGAGTGCCGAAGTGGTGGACCCCGAGCGCCAGCAGGGTCTGGAGCAGGTCTTTTTTGGCGCGACGGTCAGTTTTTGTGACCTCGATACCGATGAAGAGCAGACCTGGCAGATCGTCGGTGTCGACGAGGCCGACGCGGCGCAGGGACGCATCAGCTGGATTTCGCCGCTGGCGCGCGCGGTGCTGAAGGCGAAAGTGGGTGATGTGGTGCGTTTCCAGAGCCCGGCGGGGATGCGCGAGATCGAGGTGGTGGAGGTCCGTTACCTTTGAGCTGAGCAGTCGGTGGTGACAAGGGCGGACTTGAAATCCGGGTTGTCCGTCCCCAGTTAAGGCAGCGTTCGAATAACCCAGACGGAGCCTTAGCGACATGTCCGACGCTCAAACTGCATCCTCCCAGACACTGAACTTCCAGGCCGAGGTGAAGCAGTTGCTTCACCTGATGATTCACTCGCTGTATTCAAACCGTGAAATCTTCCTGCGCGAACTGGTTTCCAATGCGTCGGATGCCTGCGACAAGCTGCGTTTTGAGGCGCTCGACAACGGCGCGCTGTACGAGAACGATTCCGAGCTGAAGATCCGCATCGGCTTCGACGCTGATGCGAAGACCATCACCATCGCCGACAACGGCATCGGCATGAGCCGCGAAGAGGCGATTGCCCATCTGGGCACCATCGCCAAGTCGGGCACGCGTGAGTTCTTCGGCCAGTTGACGGGCGACCAGAAGAAGGACGCCAACCTCATCGGCCAGTTCGGTGTGGGTTTCTATTCCGCTTTTCTCGTTGCTGACCGCGTCACGGTGCTGACCCGACGTGCCGGCCTGCCCGAGAGCGAAGGGGTGAAGTGGGAATGCTCGATGGCGGGTGACGAGGCGGGTGCCTACACGGTCGCGCAGGTCGACATGGCTGGCCGTGGTACCGAGATCACCCTGCACCTGCGCGAAGGCCAGGAGGACCTGCTGTCGTCGTGGAAACTGAAGAGCCTGGTGCGCAAGTACTCCGATCACATCATGCAGCCGATCATGATGAAGAAGGAGGAGTGGGACGAGGAGAAGAAGGCTCAGGTCGTGACCGACGAAGACGAGACGGTCAACCAGGCCAATGCCTTGTGGGCGCGCGCCAAGAACGACATCAGCGAAGACGAGTACAAGGGCTTTTACAAGCACGTTTCGCACGACTTCGAGGACCCGCTGGCGTGGACTCACTCCCGCGTCGAGGGCCGTCACGAATACACCAATCTGCTCTACGTGCCGAAGAACGCACCCTTCGACATGTGGGATCGCAATGCCCGTCACGGCATCAAGCTGTACGTGAAACGCGTGTTCATCATGGACGACGCCGAAAAGCTGATGCCGACCTACCTGCGCTTCGTGCGCGGCGTGGTGGATTCGGCTGACCTGCCGCTCAACGTGTCGCGCGAGATCCTGCAGGAATCAAAGGACGTCGACACCATCCGTTCGGGGTGCACGAAGAAAGTGCTGACCTTGCTCGAGAGCCTGGCCAACAGCGACGAGGCGGCCGAAAAGGACAAGTACGCCGAGTTCTGGAAAGCCTTTGGCAAGGTGCTGAAGGAGGGCGTGGGCGAGGATTTCGCCAACAAGGACAAGATCGCCGGTCTGCTGCGCTTTGCCTCGACGCTGGCGAACACGACCGATGAAGTGGTGTCGCTCGCCGACTACATCGGGCGCATGAAGGAAGGCCAGGACAAGATCTACTTTGTTACCGCTGAGACCTTCAACGCCGCGAAGAACAGCCCGCACCTCGAGGTTTTCCGCAAGAAGGGCATCGAGGTGCTGTTGCTGACCGACCGGGTCGACGAGTGGGTGACCGGCAACCTGACCGAGTTCGAGGGCAAACAACTCGTGTCCGTCGCCAAGGGCGGGCTTGATCTGGGTGCGCTCGAGGACGAGGCCGAAAAGAAGGAGGCGGAAAAGGCGGCCGACGAGTACAAGGAACTGCTCGACAAGATGAAGGCGAGCCTGGGCGAGCGGGTGAAGGACGTGAAGGTGACGCTGCGCCTGACCGATTCGCCCGCCTGTCTGGTGGCCGACGAGCACGACCTGGGCATGAACTTGTCACGCATCCTGAAGGCGGCTGGCCAGAGTGCGCCGGAGTCGAAGCCTATCCTGGAGATCAACCCCAGCCATCCGGCGGTGTTGCGCCTGAAGCACGAGGACAGGAACTTCGACGACTGGGCCGCCGTGCTGTTTGACCAGGCCCTGCTGGCCGAGGGCGGTACGCTCGATGACCCGGCGACTTTCGTCAAGCGCATCAACCAGTTGATGATGGCGATGAGCGGGAACTGAGCGGTCCACACCTGGGCCGTCAATCAAACGGGCGGTGCGCCGAAGGGCGGCCGCCCGTTTCAATTTCGAGAACGGCGATAAGGATGAACGCGCTTGTCCCGTCGTCGCGCGCTGTCACCCTCGGCACGCTGAAACCTGCCCTGCAGCAAGACAGCTGACGCCGCCTGGCACTCGCCATCGCGGGGTAGCGGCGCGTTGCATATAGGGGCAAACCATAGGTTGACGCCCCTCATCCCAGCCGGAACACTCCATCGCTACAAAAACACAACGATGGCTGGGGAGACACCCTTGAGTGACTTCATCCTCGAGACCCGCGGACTCACAAAGGAGTTCAAGGGTTTCGTCGCAGTATCCGGCGTAGACCTGAAGGTGGAGAAGGGGCACATCCACGCCCTGATCGGCCCCAACGGCGCCGGCAAGACCACCGTCTTCAACCTGCTGACCAAGTTCTTGCCACCGACCGCGGGGTCCATCCTGTTTGAGGGGCGCGACATCACCCGCGAGGCGCCAGCGGTCACTGCACGCCGCGGTATGGTGCGCTCGTTTCAGATCTCGGCCACCTTTCCCAACCTCACCGTGCGCGAGAACGTGCGCATCGGCCTGCAGCGCAAGCTCGGCACCGA
>DAORUJ010000153.1:0-7223 GCA_035433105.1 Thauera sp. | reverse complement strand
CTACGGCGGCAACGCGCTGCTGGGCAAGAAGTGCTTCGCGCTGCGCATCGCCTCCACCATGGGCCGCGACCAGGGCTGGCTGGCCGAGCACATGCTGATCCTGGGCGTGACCAACCCCGAGGGCAAGAAATACCACGTGGCCGCCGCCTTCCCCAGCGCCTGCGGCAAGACCAACTTCTCGATGCTGGTGCCGCCGGCCGGCTTTGACGGCTGGAAGGTCACCACCATCGGCGACGACATCGCCTGGATCAAGCCCGGTGCCGACGGCCGCCTGTACGCCATCAATCCCGAGGCCGGCTACTTCGGCGTGGCGCCCGGCACCAACCTGCACACCAACCCCAACTGCATGCACAGCCTGGATCGCGAGGTGATCTTCACCAACGTCGCGCTGACGGATGACGGCGACGTCTGGTGGGAAGGCATGGAAAAGGACACCGGCACCACTCCCGCCCACCTGATCGACTGGCAGGGCAAGGACTGGACCCCCGCCGACGGCCAGGCCGGCCGCAAGGCGGCGCACCCCAACGCGCGCTTCACCGTGGCCGCCACCAACAACCCCGTGCTCGACCCCGCCTGGGACGACCCGGCCGGCGTGCCCATCGACGCCTTCATTTTCGGCGGCCGCCGCTCTACCACCGTGCCACTGGTGACCGAGGCGCGCAACTGGACCGAGGGCGTCTACATGGCCGCCACCATGGGCAGCGAGACCACCGCCGCCGCCTTCGGCGCGCAGGGCGTGGTGCGCCGCGACCCGTTCGCCATGCTGCCGTTCTGCGGCTACAACATGAGCGACTACTTCCAGCACTGGCTGGACATGGAGCACAAGCTCGAAGAATCCGGTCACACACTGCCCAAGATCTTCTGCGTCAACTGGTTCCGCAAGGGCGCCGACGGCAAGTTCGTCTGGCCGGGCTACGGCGAGAACATGCGCGTGCTCGAGTGGATGCTCCGCCGTGTCGAAGGCACGGCAGGCGGCACCGAGAACGTGTTCGGCGTCAGCGCGCGCTACGACGACCTGCACTGGGATGGCCTGAACTTCACGCGCGAGCAGTTCGCCAGCGTCGTCGGCATCGACAAGGCCGCCTGGAAGCAGGAACTGGTCTTGCACGCCGAGCTGTTCAAGCAGCTGGAATTCCATCTGCCGAGCCAGCTGCCTGCGACGATGGCGCGCATCGAGGAGCGCCTGGGCGCCTGATCCGCATTTCGGCCGGGTTCACGCCCGGCCATCGTGCCCAGCCTGCGACACTGCCTCCGGTCGGACGCCCGACCGGAGGCAGTTTTCGTTGCACGCAGGGCAAGCGCGCGGCAGAACCAACCGATGGCATGCCGATTGCGGGTGTCCACTACCGGGCCGCAGAGCCCCCGACCCATCCTCATCACCCTGCGAAGAAAGTCCCCACATGGCCAACATCCATTTCATCGGCGGCGAGAAAGGCGGCGTGGGCAAGTCGCTCGTGTCGCGCCTCGTCGCGCAGTACCTGATCGACAAGGATCTGCCGTTCCTCGGCTTCGACACCGACCGCTCGCACGGCGCGCTGCTGCGCTTCTATGCCGGCTTCGCATCGCCGGTGCTGATCGACCGCTACGAGGCGCTCGACTCGATCATCGAGGCGGCGGTCGAGCAACCCGACCGCCGCATCCTGGTCGATCTGGCCGCGCAGACGCACGATCCGCTGGTCAAGTGGATGGACGAATCGGGCGTGCTCGACATGGCTGCCGAAGCCGGCTTCACGATCACCTACTGGCATGTGATGGATTCGGGCCGCGACTCGGTCGATCTGCTGAAGAAGCTGCTCGACCGCTTCGGCGCGCGACTCAACTACGTGCTGGTTCGCAACCAGATGCGCGGCGACGACTTCGCCATGCTGGAGCAGTCGGGCGAGCAGGATCGCGCGCTCGGATTTGGTGCCCGCGTGGTGTCCATCAAGCACCTGAGCGACGCGGTCATCCAGAAGATCGACGCGTCGAGCAGCAGCTTCTGGGCGGCGCAGCATGACGCCGACAAGTCACGCACCGGACTCGGCATGATGGACCGCCAGCGGCTGAAGATGTGGCTTCGCGACGCGTACCAGCAGATCGACGCGGCGCAGGTGTAGTGGCGCTGTTGCGGAAAAGGCCGCAAGAGCGGGTTGACTGCGGCTTCGACGATGAATGAAAACGCTGCCTGCCAAGACCATCGGGTGGCTGGCGCAGCGAAGTAAAGGGGGAGGCGCAGGCGAAGCCTGCGACGGAGGACATGAGCGGAGCCGGCCATCCGATGGCCTTGGCAAGCGCCTGACACGCTGTAAACGCACGGGCAGCTCGAATCGGAGAACCCGAAACGACCGAGACTGTCGAGTCAAGGAATCGGCGTCAGCTTCGCCACCGACAGCGCCAGCCACTTCATGCCGTGGCGGCCGAAGTTGACCTGCGCACGGGCATCGTCGCCGCTGCCTTCGAGCGTGACGATCACGCCCTCGCCGAACTTGGTGTGGAACACGCTCTGGCCCGATCGCAGGCCGTGCGATGGCGCCTTCGGGATCACCGACGGCGGCGCCGTCGCGATGCGCCCGGCGCCGACGATCGATCCCAGTCCCGACCCGCGTGCCCACGCGGCCTGGTAATCCCGCGTGAAGCCCGAGCCGAAGGCCTGGTTGCGCGGCGTGATCCACTTCAGCGAAGCCTCGGGCAGCTCGTCGAAGAAGCGGCTCTTGATGTTGTAGCGGGTCTGCCCGTGCAGCATGCGGGTCTGGCTGCAGCTCAGATAGAGCCGCTTGCGCGCCCGCGTGATCGCGACGTACATCAGCCGTCGCTCTTCTTCCAGCCCGTCGAGGTCGGACACGCTGTTCTCGTGCGGGAACAGGCCCTCTTCGAGGCCGGTGATGAACACCGCATCGAACTCCAGTCCCTTGGCGGCATGCACCGTCATCAGCTGGATCGCGTCCTGGCCGGCCTGCGCCTGGTTGTCGCCGGCCTCCAGCGAGGCGTGCGTCAGGAAGGCGGCGAGCGGCGACATGATCTCGCCGGTTTCGGCATCGGGCGTGGTGATCAGCGACGCGATCCCGCCAACGGATTGCGCCGCGGCAGCACCCGCCTCGATCCCCAGCCCGGACAGCACTTTCGTCAGCTCCGAATCGGCACCCATCGGCATCGGGGTCGAAAACTCATCGACCGGCAGCGCCACCGCGTCCTTGCCGAAGCCTTCCTGCGTGACGAAGGCCTCGGCCGCGTTGACCAGTTCGTCCAGGTTCTCGAGGCGGTCCTGGCCTTCCTTGTCGGTGCGGTAGAAATCGACCAGGCCCGACGCCTTCAGCATGTGCTCGATGATCTCGCGCAGCGTCAGCCCGCGCGTGGCCTCGCGCATCGCGTCGACCTTCGCCACGAAGGCCTGCACGTTGCCGCCCCCCTTGCCTGCCACCGCACCGACGCTTTGATAGAGGCTGCGCCCGCTGGCGCGCGCTGCGTCCTGCAGCAGCTCGATGGTGCGCGCGCCGATGCCGCGGGTCGGAAAATTGACGACGCGCAGGAAGCTGGTGTCGTCGTTGGGGTTCTCGATCAGCCGCAGGTAGCTCAGAGCGTGCTTGACCTCGGCGCGCTCGAAGAAGCGCAGGCCGCCGTAGACCTTGTACGGAATGCCCGCGTTGAACAGCGCGCTCTCCAGCACGCGGCTTTGCGCATTGCTGCGATACAGCAGCGCGATATCGCGG
The DNA here is from genome assembly GCA_035433105.1 of Thauera sp. GTDB lineage: Bacteria > Pseudomonadota > Gammaproteobacteria > Burkholderiales > Rhodocyclaceae > Thauera. The sequence continues at coordinate 3,537 of DAORUJ010000153.1, read as the reverse complement.
CGTGCCACGCCGTCTCGGTGCAGCTGCTGCGCCTCCTCGATGAACCACTGCGCCTCGGCGAAGTCGCTGGTGGCCTCGAATACGCGCACCTGCTCACCCGGACCGGCCTCGGTGCGCAGGTTCTTGCCCAGACGCCGCGAGTTGCGCGAGATCAGCTCGTTGGCCGCATCGAGGATGTGGCCGTAGCTTCGGTAGTTGCGCTCGAGCTTGATGACCTGCTGCACCTTGAATTCGCGCTCGAAGTCGGCCATGTTGCCGACCTGGGCCCCCCGGAACGCGTAGATGCTTTGATCGTCGTCGCCGACCGCGAGCACCGCGGTGCCGTTCGGTCCGGGCGGGCCGGCAAACATCTTCAGCCAGGCGTACTGCAGCCGGTTGGTGTCCTGGAATTCGTCGACCAGGATGTGCCGGAAGCGACGCTGGTAATGCTCGCGCAGGCTCTGGTTATCGCGCATCAGCTCGTAGGTGCGCAGCATCAGCTCGGCAAAGTCGACAACGCCTTCGCGCTGGCACTGCTCCTCGTAGGCCTGGTAGACCTGCACCAGCACGCGGCTCTGCTCATCGCGCACCTCGACATCCTTTGGACGCAGGCCTTCCTCCTTCTGCCCGGCAATGAACCAGGTGGTGGTCTTCGGCACGAAACGCTCCTCGTCGAGCTTCATCGCCTTGATGACGCGCTTGACGGCCGACAGCTGGTCCGCCGAATCGAGGATCTGGAAGCCCTGCGGCAGCCCGGCCAGCTTCCAGTGCGCGCGCAGGAAGCGGTTGCACAGTCCGTGGAAGGTACCGACCCACATGCCGCGCACCGGCACCGGCAGCATCGCACTCAGCCGCGTCAGCATTTCCTTCGCGGCCTTGTTGGTGAAGGTCACCGCCAGCACGCCGCCCGGCGACAGCTGCCCCGTCTGGATCAACCACGCGATGCGCGTCGTCAGCACGCGGGTCTTGCCCGAACCGGCGCCGGCCAGGATCAGCGACGGGCGCGCCGGCAAGGTGACGGCAGCCAGTTGCTCCGGATTCAGCCCGCGCAACAGGTTGTCGGACGAAGGAACGGCGAGGCCCGGCTCCGCATCGATCTCACCCGCGGCGCGCCCCACTGCGCCCGGGGGCTCGTCTTCCTCGAACAGGGGTATCGAGGGATCCTCATGAGGAGCGACGGCAGCTGGGCTTTCCGGGGGGCTGGACATCAAGGGATTCTAGGAGCCGCCCTCCTACAATTCGGCCTCCGTTTTTCCGCTCTCCGGCGCCCGATTTCGCGGCGCCCAACCCGGTGTCCCCATGACCGAACTGGCCAAGTCCTTCGAACCCGCCGCCATCGAGGCCCATTGGGGGCCGCTGTGGGAACAAAGCGGCGTCTACGAGCCAACGCTCGATGCCGCCCAGCCCTCTTTCTCGATCCAGCTGCCGCCGCCCAACGTCACAGGCACGCTGCACATGGGCCACGCGTTCAACCAGACGATCATGGATTCGCTGACGCGCTACCACCGCATGCGCGGGCACAACACGCTGTGGGTGCCGGGCACCGACCACGCGGGCATCGCGACACAGATCGTCGTCGAGCGCCAGTTGCAGGAACAGAAGCAGAGCCGCCACGACCTCGGGCGCCCGAACTTCGTCGCGAAGGTGTGGGAGTGGAAGCAGCAGTCGGGCTCGACCATCACGCAGCAGATGCGCCGCATGGGTGACAGCGTCAGCTGGAAGCACGAGTACTTCACGATGGACGACAAGCTGTCGAAAGTCGTGACCGCGACGTTTGTTCAACTGTTCGAAGAGGGCCTGATCTACCGAGGCAAGCGGCTGGTCAACTGGGACCCGGTGCTGAAGTCGGCCGTGTCCGACCTCGAGGTCGAAAGCGAGGAGGAGGACGGCTCGCTGTGGCACATCCGCTATCCGCTGGAGGATGGCTCGGGTGATGTGGTGGTGGCCACCACGCGGCCCGAGACGATGCTCGGCGACGTCGCGGTGATGGTGCATCCGGAAGACGAGCGCTACAGCGCCCTGATCGGCAAGCGGGTCACGCTGCCGCTGTGCGGGCGGACGATCCCGGTGATCGCCGACGACTACGTCGATCGCGCGTTCGGCACCGGCGTCGTCAAGGTCACTCCGGCGCACGACGTCAACGACTACGCGGTCGGCCAACGCCACGGCCTGCCGATCATCGGCGTGCTGACGCTCGATGCGGTGATCAACGACAACGCGCCCGAGGCCTACCGCGGGCTGGACCGCTTCGTTGCTCGCAAGCGCGTCGTCGCAGACCTCGACGCGCAGGGTTTCCTGGTCGAGGTCAAGAAGCACAAGCTGATGGTGCCGCGCTGCGCGCGCACCGGCCAGGTGATCGAGCCGATGCTGACCGACCAGTGGTTCGTCGCGATGACAAAGGCGGGACCGGACGGCAGGAGCATCGCGCAGAAGGCGATCGACGCAGTCGAGAGCGGCGCGGTCAAGTTCGTTCCCGAGCAGTGGGTCAACACCTACGACCAGTGGATGAAGAACATCACCGACTGGTGCATCTCGCGCCAGCTGTGGTGGGGGCACCAGATCCCGGCATGGTATGGGACGAACGGCGAGTTGTTCGTCGCGGAGAACGAGGACGAGGCACGTGCGAAGGCCTCCGCGGCCGGCTACAGCGGCGAACTGACGCGCGACCCCGACGTGCTCGACACCTGGTACTCGTCGGCGCTGATCCCGTTCTCGTCCCTGGGCTGGCCCGAGAAGACGAAGGAACTGGACCTGTTCCTGCCATCGAGCGTGCTGGTCACCGGCTACGACATCATCTTCTTCTGGGTCGCCCGGATGATCATGATGACGACGCACTTCACCGGGAAGGTGCCCTTCCACCACGTCTACATCCACGGCCTGGTGCGCGATGCGCAGGGCAAGAAGATGAGCAAGTCGGAAGGCAACGTGCTCGACCCGGTGGACCTGATCGACGGCATCTCGCTGGCGCCCCTGCTCGACAAGCGCACGGTGGGGCTGCGCAAGCCCGAGACGGCACCGCGCGTGCGCAAGGAGACCGAAAAGGAGTTCCCCGAAGGCATCCCGGCCTTCGGCGCCGATGCACTGCGCTTCACCTTCGCTTCGCTGGCCAGTCTCGGCCGCAGCATCAATTTCGACAGCAAACGCTGCGAGGGCTACCGAAATTTCTGCAACAAGCTCTGGAACGCGACTCGCTTCGTGCTGATGAACTGTGAAGGTCAGGATTGCGGCCTGGCCGAGCACACGAAGACACAGTGCGAACCGGGCGGATCGGCCAACAAGTACCTGAGCTTCTCGCAAGCCGACCGCTGGATCACCAGCGAGTTGCAGCGCGTCGAAGCGGCGGTCGAGCAGGGCTTCGCCGACTACCGGCTCGACAACGTGGCCAATGCGATCTACTCGTTCGTCTGGGACGAGTACTGCGACTGGTACCTCGAGATCGCCAAGGTGCAGATCCAGACCGGCGACGAGGCCCAGCAGCGCGCGACGCGCCGCACCCTGATCCGCGTGCTCGAAACCGTGCTGCGGCTGTTGCACCCGCTGACGCCCTTCATCACCGCC
>DAORUJ010000152.1:0-7276 GCA_035433105.1 Thauera sp. | reverse complement strand
CGGACCTCGATATGCCGGGCTTGGACCTGCCGGATCTCGACCCTGCGGATGTCGCTGAGGCCAGGGCATCCGGCTCTGCGCCCTACTCCGAGAATCTGCCGGCCGAGCTACCGGACGATGACACCCTGCTCATCAGCGAGCTCGATAGTCTGGATGCACCGACCACGGCAAGGGCGGCTCCCATGTCCTTGCCCGCCGCGCCTCTGCCCGGCAGTGAGGCTGAACTCGACGCCGAGTTGCTGGGCATTTTCATCGAAGAAGCCGGCGAAGTTCTGGCGAGCATCCACGAGCAGCTCGAACTCGCCCGCAGCGCACCCCAACAGCTCGAGCACCTCACCACGATCCGGCGCGGCGTCCACACCCTGAAGGGCAGCGGCCGAATGGTCGGGCTGGCCGCGCTCGGTGAGGCTGCCTGGGGCCTGGAGCAGACCTTCAACCGCTGGCTGCAGCTCGACTGGCCACAGACACCCGCCTTGCTGCACCTGATTGACGCGGCACACCAGTTGTTCTCGACCTGGGTCGAGGCCCTGAAATCCGGTGGCACCGACACACCCGACCCCAGCAGCTTGCTCGCCGAGGCCGAGCGCCTGCGCAGCAGCGAAACGGCGACGATCGACCCGGCCGGCGCTACGGCCCTCGAGCAGGCGCCCACACTCCCCAGCGAAACCGCGTCGACCGAGCCCGCCCTCGGCAGCGATACTTGGCTCGAATTCCCGACGCTCGACTTTTCGGAAAGCGGCGAGATCCTGCCCCTGCTCGGCGAGCGCGAGCCCCACACCGAGGACGCGGCGCAGGCCATGCCGGACTTCTTCATCGAGACGATCGATCTCGACCTGGAAGAGCCTGACGCCGAAACCGAGCCCCTTGAAGCGCCCGCTGCGGCGCACCCGGAACCCGACGAAGCAGCGCTCGACCGCCCTGCCACGACGTCTGCCGAAGCAATGGCAGTGCTGCCGCCGGTCGCCGAACCGGTGGCCAACGCAGTGCGGATCGGCGATGCCGACATCTCGCCCGCGCTGTTCGCGCTCTATCAGGCCGAGGCACGCCAGCATGTGGGCACGCTGACTCGCGAGATCGAGCGCCTCGCACAGTACCCCGACTCCCTGCCGACCGCCGTCGCCCTGCGCGCCGCCCATACCCTTGCCGGCATTTCGGGTACGGCACATCTGCAGCCTCCTCTCGAGCTAGCGCGAGCGCTCGAGCACGCACTTGGCCGGCTGCGCGATCAGGGCCAAAGTGCCACCAGCGATGAACTTGTCCTGCTCGACGACACCGCTCGCACGCTGCAGTCGATGCTGGCCCAGATTTCGGCCTCTTCCCTGCCCGACAGCGCCGTACACCTGGTTTCGGCACTCGAAGCATGCGGCCAGCGCCGCGCCCCTTCGGCCGTGCCACCGGAGCAATCACTTGCCCCGCACATGGTGGAAGCCGTGGCTGCAGCCGGCGAGCAGGGCCGTCCGATGGCACAGGCCCCCATGGCCGAAATGCCGGCGACAGTACCTGCCCCACCGCAGGACGAGCTCGACCCCCAACTATTGCCGATCTTCCTCGAAGAGGCCGGCGAACTGTTCGGCACGCTGCACGCCACGCTACGTGCCTGGCGCATCGCCCCAGAGGCCGCGCAACACCCCGCCACCATCGCCCGCCTGCTCCATTCCATGAAGGGCAGCGCACGCATGGCCGGGGCAATGACGCTCGGCAGCCACCTGCATCAGCTCGAATCACGCCTTGAGGACGGTCTGGCAGACAAGCTCGATACCGCCGCACTGATTGACGATCTCGCCTTCGGCCTCGACGTCAGCGAGCAGATGATCGACCGCATTGCCGGCCTGCCACCGCGCGCGCCGGAACTTGAGCCCGAGTCCACGACGCCGGTGTCGCCGACCGCCGCCACGGTCGCTCCCGCGACCGCCACGATCACCGCCGAGACGGGCGAAGCCGAGCCTATCAGTTCGGCCACGCTGCGCGTACGGGCTGAACAGGTCGACCGCTTCGTCAACCAGGCGGGCGAAATCGGTATTTCACGCACGCGCATCGAAGGCGAACTGCGCACGCTGCGGCGCTCGCTTCTCGATCTGACCGAGAACGTCATTCGCCTGCGTAACCAGTTGCGCGAGGTCGAGATCCAGGCCGAAGTGCAGATGCAGTCGCGCATCGCCCAGGCCGAATCGCATCATGGGGAATTCGATCCGCTGGAGATGGACCGCTACACGCGGCTGCAGGAACTGACGCGGATGATGGCCGAGAGCGTCAATGACGTGACGACTGTGCAGCAGACCCTGCTGCACAACCTCGACGGTGCCGACCTCGCAGTCAACGGCCAGGCCCGCAGCAGCCGCGAGCTGCAGCAAGGCTTGATGCGCGTGCGCATGCTGCCCTTCGACAGCCTCGCCGACCGCCTCTACCGCGTCGTACGCCAAAGTGCGAACGAGCTCGGCAAGCGCGCCACGCTGGACCTGCGTGGCGGTCGTATCGAGATCGACCGCAGCGTGCTGGAACAGATGTCCGCGCCGCTCGAGCATCTGCTGCGCAACGCCGTCGCGCATGGCATCGAGGCGCCAGCGCAGCGCACCGCTGCGGGCAAACCCGAGACCGGCCAACTGGTGCTGACGGTGACCCAGGAAGGCAACGAAGTCGCCATCGATCTGAGCGATGACGGCAGCGGCCTCGATTTCGAGCGCATTGCCGAGCGCGCGCACGCCAGCGGCCTGATCGGCGCCGACGAGCACCCCGACACCAAGCGCCTCACCAACCTGATCTTCCTGTCCGGTTTCAGCACGGCTGGCCAGTTGTCGGCCGTTTCCGGCCGGGGCGTGGGCATGGACGTGGTCAAGGCGCAGACCGCCGCCGTGGGCGGCCGCATCGACGTATCCAGTCGCGCCGGCCAGGGCACGAGCTTCCGCATCTACCTGCCACTGACGCTGGCGGTGACGCAGGCCGTGCTGGTCAAGGCCGGCGGCCGTAACTGGGCGATTCCGTCGAACATGGTGGCACAGGCGATGGAGCTCAAGCCTGAAGCCCTGCGACGCGTTCAGGTCGAACGTGGCATCGACTGGCAGGATGAGCACTACGCCTACCGTTATCTGCCGCGCCTGCTCGGCGATCGCGAAACCCGACCCGAAGAACAGCGCTACAACTGGCTGCTGCTGCTGCGGGCAGGTGCGCAAACGCTGGCCTTGCATGTCGACGGGCTGCGCGGCAACCAGGAAATCGTGGTCAAGAACGCCGGCCCGCAGCTCACCCGCATCATCGGCATGGCGGGCGCCACGGTGCTGGCAGATGGTGAGGTGGCACTGATCCTCAACCCGGTGGCGCTCGCCAGCCGCAGCCTGGGCAGCAACGCCGACGGTGATGCGATCGAGGACGACGCGGGCGCGATGACCGAAGCGCCGCCCGTTGCGGTGCGCCCGCCAACAGTCATGGTGGTGGACGATTCGCTGACGGTACGCCGCATCACCGGCCGCCTGCTGGAGCGCGAGGGCTACCGCGTGCTCACCGCCAAGGACGGTGTCGATGCGCTTGAGCAACTGATCGATACCGTGCCCGACGTGGTGCTGTCCGACATCGAAATGCCCCGCATGGACGGCTTCGACCTGGTGCGCAATCTTCGCGCTGACGCGCGAACCCGTGCGCTGCCGGTGATCATGATCACCTCGCGTCTGGCCGACAAGCACCGCCGCTACGCAGAAGAGGTGGGCGCCAACCATTACCTGGGCAAACCCTACCAGGAAGAGGAACTGCTGGCGCTGCTGGCCGGCTATACCCACAGGGCAGGCGCATGAGCGGTCCCGCTTGAATATTCCCCCCAGGCGCTACGGCGGCCGTGAAGGCTTCGGGGCGCCGTGATGGCGAAGGGGTCGCGACTGCCCCACTCCCGCCGGCTGGACAGTTTATTGCGATGCTCACGCCGGCTGCTCAAGCGCCGGGCATGAGGATCAGGAACGCTCGCGTCAGCGCGACACGGCCTGCAACATGCGCTGCAGCGCCTCGTCGAGCGTCGCGCGCGGGCAGCCGAAATTCAGCCGCAACCAACCCGGCGCGCCAAAGAAGCACCCGTCCGACAGACCGACGCCAGCAGCCTCGAAGAAGGCGACCGGGTCTTCGACACCGCGCGCAGCCATCATCTCGCGGCAATCGATCCAGGCCAGATAGGTGGCCTCGGGCCGCGTCGTCGCAAGACCAGGCATGGCGCCCACGGCGTCCACCACCCGGTTGCGGTTGTCGCGCAGGTAGTCGATCAGTGCGGCGCGCCACGGCCCACCGTCGCGGTAAGCCGCCTCGGTCGCCACCATGCCCAACACATTGACATGCGGGATCAGGCCGCGCATCGCGTTGCGGTAGCGACGGCGCAGCGTGGCATCCGGAATCACGGCAAATGCGCAGTACAGCGCCGGGATGTTCCAGGTCTTGGAGGGCGCCATCAGGGTGATCGTGCGCCGTGCCACGGCCTCGTCCAGCGCCGCGATCGGCCGCTGCGCACGCTCGGCGTCCAGCACCAGGCCACAGTGGATCTCGTCCGAGCAGATCAGCAGGTCGCGGCGTTCGGCGAAATCCGCCAGCCGACGCAGCTCGGCGGTATCGAACACACGCCCCACCGGGTTGTGCGGCGAACACAGCAGCAACAACCGGCTGCGGGCATCGGCGGCACGCTCGAGCGCGCCCCAGTCCCACTGCCAGCGGCCATCCTGCAGCACCAGCTCGCAACGCTGCAGCACGCGGCCCGTGTTCTCCGGTGCGACCAGGAAGGGCGGATACACCGGCGCCGCAGTCAGCACGCCGTCACCTGCCTCACCAGCGATCGCGCAGGCGAGGTTGAAACCGCTCACCACCCCTGGCAACCACACCAGCCAGTCGGGCTCGATCGTCCACCCGTGGTCGCGCTGCAGGCCCTCGATGACGGCCTCGACCAGCGTCGGCCAGGCCTCGGTGTAACCGAACACACCGTGATCAATCCGTCGGTGCAGAGCCTCGATGATTACGGGCGGCGCGGCGAAATCCATGTCCGCCACCCACAGCGGCAGCACGTCACGCCCGGCATAGCGCCCCCATTTTTCGCTCGGCACGCCGCGCCGGTCGATGATGCGGTCAAAGTCGAAGTGGCTGGAAGCACTCATGGTCGGTGGCTCGGGGTCGGTGGCTCGGGAAAGGCAGCCTGCATTGTCACGCAAGTTGGCCACGCGCTCAGCCCCGCATCCAGGCCCGCGTTCAGCCTTTCAGCACGCCGAAGCGCGCCAGCGTTCGCGCGCGCGCCGCCGCATGATCGACCACCGGCGCCGGGTAGTCGACGCCGATCTTCGTTCGGCATGCCGTCTGGTCGATGCCGCCCATGGCCCATGGCACATGGATGAACTTGTCCGGCACGCGCGCCAGCTCGGGCAGGTAACGGCGGATAAAGCGCCCATCGGGGTCGAATTTCTCCGACTGCGTGACCGGATTGAAGATGCGGAAGTAGGGCTGCGCATCGCAGCCGGTGGACGCCGCCCACTGCCAGCCACCGTTATTGGCGGCAAGATCGAAGTCGTTCAAATGTGCGGCAAAGTAGCGCTCGCCCAGACGCCAGTCGATGCCCAGGTCCTTGGTCAGGAAGGAGGCGACGATCATGCGCAGGCGGTTGTGCATGTAACCCGTCTGGTTCAACTGCCGCATCGCGGCATCCACCAGCGGATAGCCAGTTTGTGCCTCACACCAGGCGGCCAACAGCGCAGGCGCCTCGTCCCACTGCAGGCGGTCGTATTCAGGCCGGAAGGCATGGGTCACCACCCGCGGGTGATGCCACAGGATCTGGTGGTAGAAGTCGCGCCAGATCAGTTCGCTGAGCCAGGTGTCTGCGCCCTCCCCGCCATGACGACGGGCATGGGCCGCGAGCTGGCGGATGGACACCGTGCCGAAACGCAGGTGGGTCGATAGATAGCTGACCCCTTTCACCGCCGGGAAGTCACGCGCGCGCTTGTAGCGCTCCATGCGCCGGGTGAAGTCTTCGAACAGCCGCTGCCCGCCGCTCATGCCGAGCGGCATCTGCAATTCGCCCAGATTGGTGGGCTCGAAGCCGATGTCGGCAAGGGATGGCAGGGTTTCGCCGGCCGGCTTGGGCGCCAGTTGGCCGGCGTATCTGTCCACCGGGTAGGACTGCAGCTGAAAGTCGTCCACGGCTTTCAGCCAGGCATTCCTGTAGGGCGTGAACACGCTGAAGGGCTTGCCGGTCTGGGTCAACACCTCGTCGCGCTCGAAGATCACCTGATCCTTGAAATCTTCGTAGCCGACACCCGCTTCAGCAAGCTGTTGCGCCACCCGGCTGTCGCGCACGATCGCGTCCGGTTCGTAGTCCCGATTGGCGAACACCTTATCCACGCCGAGTTCGACGGCCAGCCGCGGCAGCTCATCGGCGGCACGGCCATGGCGCACAAGGACGCCCGCCCCCACACCACCGGCAGACCGTGCCAGGGCATCAAGCGCGGCATCGAGCTCGACCAGGCTGGCATGGATGAACTCGACGCGACGATCACGAGGCGAAGGCAGCGCGTCGAGGATCGTCGTATCGAAGACGAACACGCAGTGCACGCGCCCGGCAAAGCGAAGAGCGTGGTACAGCGCAGCATGGTCAAAGCTGCGCAGGTCGCGGCGAAACCAGACGAGGGCGGAAATCATTATCGTGCTTTCGACAAACAGGCCTCGATTATGGCTCAGCCCGTCACCCGGCTGTCAGCCGCGCGATGCCTGAAAGTACGCCTCCGCTTCCGTCAGGATCGGTCATCGCCCACAAGAATCGAGGTGAAACGCGTAAAATAGGGCGCATGGATACGCCCACGGCCAACTTTACGCATCACTTCCTGATCGCCATGCCCAACATGGCCGATCCCCGCTTTGCTCGCTCGCTGACCTACATCGCCGAACACAACGAACAGGGCGCCCTTGGCATCATCGTCAACCGCCCGATGGACATGACGCTGGCCACGCTGTTCGAGCGCATCGACGTCCCGCTCGAAGCCGAAGGTTTCGAAGCGCAGCCGGTGTATTTTGGCGGCCCGGTTCAGACCGATCGCGGCTTCGTACTGCATCGCCCGCTGGGTGAGTGGCAGTCGACGCTGAAAGTCAGTGATGAAATCGGTCTCACCAGCAGCCGCGACGTGCTGCAGGCGATCGGCGCCCAAGGCGAACCGCGCGAAGTGCTGGTCACGCTCGGCTATGCCGGCTGGGCCGCCGGTCAGCTTGAGCAGGAACTACTGGACAACGCCTGGCTGACGGTGCCGGCCGACATGTCCATCGTGTTCGACCTGCC
>DAORUJ010000151.1:0-7286 GCA_035433105.1 Thauera sp. | reverse complement strand
GGCGCCAGCACCGCGAGATGCAGCAACTCGGAGCTGAGCAATTTGTTGTCCGACTTTCGGATAATTTTATAGTGGGCTCTCCACATCTCGGGGTTTCCTGAAACAATGACTTCCTTTTCTTCTTTATATACATAAGCCGATCCAAGTGATGCCTCACTGCGACCAGGTCGAAAAATGTCTACAGTTCCTCGACTATCAAACCGTTCTGCTGGCAACCTCACTGCCTCATAAACCTTGACCCCACCGTCAATAGCACACAGGCGCTTTACTTCTGCATCCAGTTCCGATTTGGACGGTGATGCACAACTGGAAAAAACAGGTATCAACAGGAGTATTGAAATCAACGATTTCATGCAGCAATCCTCCAGCAGTTTTTATCGATAGACACGCCGGGCGAGAACCTGTCCTTGGTGATGCAGGAAATGATCGACACCACGTGATCACCCACTCCCAAAGCGTTGGTGCATGCGTCGCCTTCGATCCAGTCGTTGCTGTCTTTGGCGTCAATGCCCTGCATGTCGGCGTAGATGCCGACGAGGCCATTGGCGCTGACTGCCTCTTCCGATTTCTTCGACACCATTTCTCTCGTCCATTTCTGACTCATCGAACCACCTCACCCATCAACAATTTGTTTCGACCCGACGTCCAGTGCGCTGATTCGTGGTTCAGCCCGAGCAGGTCGTCGTATCCGCTCAACCCAGCACCCAGTCCATATCGCTGCACGTCAGCCATCGCCTGCATCCGCAGCTTCACATTCGCGTTGTCGCTGCGCATCGTCGATACAGCCGCCTCGGCAATCGCATCGACATCGAAGAAGTCGACCAGCCTGCCGTTGATCCCGTGCCGCATCACCTCTCTGACCGGTGCGGTATTGCTCGCCACGATCGGCGTTCCGCAGGCCATGGCTTCCAACAGTGACCAGCTCAGCACGAACGGGTAGGTGAGATAAACGTGGGCATCTGACACCTGCAGAACGCGCAGGTACTGATCACGCGGCAGATGACCCATGAAATGCGTGCGGGTCGGGTCGAGCCGCACTTGCCGAAGCATGTGTTCACGCCAGCTTTTCGAAGAGCCGACGTCGCTCTTCACCTGCAGCGGACGCTGGCCGTAGCTGATTTCATCGCCCCCGACGATCACCGCATGGCATCTGGCTTCGATCTGCTGAATTCGCTCCAGCGCACGCATGAAGATGTGAAAGCCCCGGTACGGCTCCAGATTGCGCGCCACGTAAGTGATTACCGGCCGGTCGACATCGCCGGCGCGCAGCACAACACCGTTCGGTGTGGTGACTGTGGCGTCCTGATCCGGTCCCAGTTCATGGGTGGCAATGCCTTCATGCTGGACACTGATCTTCGATTGAAAGATCTCCGGATGCCGGCTCTTCTGCCAATGCGTGGGCGCCACTGCCGCATCGCAGTTGGTCAGGTTCAGCACGTGCAGTGCATTCCAGGTGCGGATGCGCGCCCGGGCGTCGAAGCTCACCGGAAACTCCGGATCGAACCCCAGGTCTGCGCCCTGAGCCGCGTAGTACCACTCGCAAAGATGCACCAGCCGTGCATTCGGGAAGACGTCTTTCGCGTACAGCGTCTCACCCCAGCCCGGGTGCGCCACGATCACGTCGGGGCTGAAGCCGTCCTTGCGCAAGAGCATCATCGCGCGTGCGCTGGCCTGGCCGTGCAGCGTCGCCGCTTCCATCTGCCGAAGGTACGGATGCTGGTCGGCCCGGCCAGTCCGAGCGGGCGTGTAACGCAGCAGCTTGTCGAAACCCGGCAGGCCGGGGGCGGAGTCTCGACCGAGGGCCCGCACATCCCAGCCCGGCCGATCGGCCCAGGCGCTGACGAGGCGGCCGAATTGGCCAGGAAAGTTCTGATGAATGACAAGCACCCGCATCAGCGTTCCCTCAGGCTTTCGGTCGTCGCACGTTGCACCGGGCTGAGCAGGTAGTCGATAACCTGGCGCTGACCGGTCTTGATCTCTGCGGTCAGGTTCATCCCCGGGCTCAGCGCGATGCGTCGGCCGTCGACGTCGATGTGGGTTTGCTTCAAGGTCAGCGTCGCTGGGAAGATGGCCCCTCGCTTCTCGTCGTTCACCGCATCCGCCGTCACGCGCTTCACGCGGGCAGCGACAGTTCCGTAGCGGGTGTACGGAAACGTCTCCAGCTTGATCGTCACGTCCTGGCCCGCTTCGACGAAGCCGATGTCCTTGTTGTCGATCACCACCTCGGCGGTGACCTCGGCATCTTTCGGAACGATCACCATCAGGACCTGCGCCTCGGTCGCCACGCCGCCTTCGGTGTGCACCGCTACCTGCTGAACCGTGCCGGCCACGGGAGCTGTCAGTTGGGTCAGGCGGGACCGCTGCTGCGTCTTGTTGAGTTCCTGGGTGTATTGCTGGCGCTTCAGCATGGCCTGGGCTCGCCGCTCGCCAAGCGCGCGCTGGGTTTCAGCCAGGTACGCGGCACGCGACTGCTGCGTTTCGTTGGACGCGGCCTGGGCTTCGACCAGCCGGGCCCGCTGCGTGGCCAGATCGCGCTCCTGCTCGATGCGCTCGCGCGTCCGGTCTTGCCCGGCGTGCCCCGACATGAAGCCCTGGTCGGCCAGGCTCTTGAAATCCGCTTCTCGTTGCCTGGCGATGGGTAGCGTCGCTTCCAGCTTGGCGATCATCTCCTCCACGGTGGCTGCTTCAGCGCGGCGCCTTGCGCTCTCGGCGCCCAGCTTCGCCAGTCGAGCAGTGATGTCCTGCCATTCCGCTTGAAGCTGGGCCTGGCTGTGGTGGCTGCTGCCATGGGCGATTCGGGGCGGATGGTTGACCTGCAAGGCCTCGATCAAAGCGGTGGTGCGAGCCTCCTCGGACTGGGCTGAGTCGAGTTGATCCTGCACGCTCACGCCATCGGCGCTGGCATTGGTGGCGTCCAGTTCGACCAGCACCTGACCCACCCTAACCACGGCACCGTCCTTCACCAGAACCTTGCGCACGACGCTGGTCTCCAGCGGCTGAACCGCTTTGGTCCGATCGCTGACGACAATGCGGCCGGGCGCCACCGCCACGATGTCGAGCTGGCCCAGGCATGCCCACGCGAGCACGATGACGAACAGCGCGCAGATTGCCAGCGCAAAGCGCCTGGGCGCGGGATGCAGGGGCGTCTCCTGCAAGCTCAATGCGGCGGGCAGGAAGGCTGTTTCATCGGTGTACCGCCTGGGGCCGGCCAGCTCACGGCGATGCTGCCAGGCCTCCCTGAACACCGCTCCATAGCGGCCGACCAGGTCGCACAGCGGATGAGTCGGATGCTTCAAGGTGCCCATTTCGCGACTGGTCAAAGGTGATCGGCTGCGGGCGAATGCACGCCACCATCCTGCATGCGCCACAGATGCGCATACATGCCCTGCGGATTGGCCAGCAGCTGCGTATGAGAGCCGATCTCGACGACCTGCCCCCGGTCCATCACGACGATGCGGTCGGCATGACGCACGGCACTCAGGCGGTGGGCGATGATCAGCACCGTGCGGCCCTGGCAGATCAGAGCCATGTTGCGCTGGACGATCGCTTCGCTCTCGTAATCGAGCGAGCTGGTGGCTTCGTCGAAGATCAGGATGCGAGGCTGGTTGAAGATCGCGCGAGCGATGGCGATACGCTGTCGCTGCCCCCCCGACAGTCTGGCGCCATGCTCGCCGACCAGGGTGTCGTACCCCTCAGGCAACTCGGTGATGAACTCGTGCGCGCCGGCCAGTTTGGCGGCCCGCAACACGTGTTCGATCGGTGCGGCAGGGTCGACGATGGCGATGTTCTCGCGCACGCTGCGGTGGAACAAGAGGCTTTCCTGCAGCACCACGCCGATCTGGCGACGCAGTTGAGCTGCGTCGACCAGGGCGATGTCAACGCCGTCGATCAGGATGCGTCCCTGCTCGGGCGCATAGAGACGCTGAACCAGCTTGGTCAGCGTGCTCTTGCCGGAGCCGGATCGCCCGACAATGCCGATGACTTCGCCGGCGTGAATGTCCAGGCTCAGGCCCTGCAGCACAGGTGCTGCTTCGGGCCGATACCGGAAGGTCACCTGATCGAGCGCGAGCCGGCCTTTGATCGGCGGCAGTTGCGCGGCAGCGGCGGGTGGCGCTTCGGCGCGCGCGTTCAGCACGTCGCCCAGGCGCGCCATCGAGATTCCGGTTTGCTGGAATTCTGTCCACATCTGCGCCATGCGCATGATGGGCTGGCTGACCCGCCCGGCGAACATGTTGAATGCGACGAACATGCCGACCGTCATCTGACCAGCCATCACCAGGTGCGCGCCATACCAGAGCGTCGCCGCGTTGACCAGCTTGCCGATCAAGTTGAAGCCTTCATGCCCGAACCCGGCCAATGTCTGAGTACGAAAACTGGCCGACACATAGGCTGCGAGCTGGCTCTCCCAGCGGCGCGCCATCGACGGCTCAAGTGCACTTGCCTTGACGGTCTGGATACAGGAGACAGCTTCGACAAGCAGAGCCTGATTCTCGGCACCGCGCGCGAACTTCTCGTTCAGACGGACGCGCAGGATGGGCACAACCGTCAGGCTCAAGCCCACGTAAAGCGGCAGCGAAATAAGCACGATCAAGGTCAGCGGCACGCTGTACGCGAACATCACCGCGATGAAGACAATGGAAAAGAACACATCAAGTACGAGCGTCAGCGAACTGCCAGTCAGGAAGCTGCGGATGTTTTCGAGCTCGCGCACCCGGGCAACAGAATCGCCAACCCGGCGAGCCTGGAAGTAGGTCAGCGGCAGGCCTAACAAATGGCGGAACAATCTGGCGCCCAGCTCAACATCGATGCGACTGGTCGTGTGGCTGAACACGTAGCTGCGCAGTGCGGTCAGCGCGCTCTCGAAAAGCACGACAACGACCAGTCCGGTGACCAGCACGTCAAGCGTGGACAGACCCTGGTGCACCAGCACCTTGTCCATGACGACCTGAAAGAACAAGGGACTGATCAGCGCGAACAGTTGCAGGAACAAGCTGATCAGCATCACTTCGCCGAGTAGCCAGCGGTACTTGACGAGGCCAGGAATGAACCAGCTGAAGTCGAACGCCGCCACGTCGCCGGTAAGTGACGCGCGGCTGGTGATCAGGATCAGTTCCCCGGTCCAATGGGCGGCAAACACTTCCAGCGGCTCTATGGTTGGACGCGCCCCAGCCGTCTGCGGAGATGCGGACGGGCTCTGGAAAAGAACACGTTGCCCGTCGCATTGAGCGAGCAGGACGACGCGTGAATCACTGGCTGCATCCGCTCGCAGCACCGCCAGCGCCGGGAGTGCCGCGAGGCTCAGGCGATCGGACGTGGTTCGGGTCCGTTTCGCCTTCAGGCCGATCTGTCTTGCCGCGATCAGGAGGTCGTCCGAAGTGGGCCTGTGGCTGGGAGACCAACCGAGTTGATGCGACAACGCAACCGGGTCGGCAGCCACTTGATGCAGACGTGCCATCAGACACAAGGCCTGCAGATCGGAGGTGGGTGCCGGAGCAGCCGGAAACTCCGACGACTCTCTCGTCGCGCCTACCCTGGAACAGGAGATGTTGACATCGATGTCAACAGATTGCGTCGCGTCCGCCACAGACATCGAGTGCCCCCAATCGATGGCGACATAGAGCCATCCGGGAAGCAGTGTCTGAAACAAAATGCATCTGTGGAACCCCCTCGAGAGGCGTCCTGTAAGGTCTTACAGGGGGCACTCATTTGGGGGTCGCGAACGCGCCGGCTCCCGAAAACCTGAGCAGGTCGATTGAGTCAAATGCGAGCCTCAGTCGCACGGCGCATCCCGAGGGCTGCCAGAGTCAGCGGTTACTGTCCGCGAGCATGACTCGAGTCAAACGAAACCTGCCGTCAAAATCAGCGATCTGCTTGAGCTCGGCCGGGCAGGATCTGAACCGATCTTGCTGATCTCAAATACCTGCCGGGCTGCCACGACGGTATCCGAGCGCGGCCGAGATTTCTGCTGCGGTGGCCTTCAAACGATCCAGCCAGCTTTCCTCCAACCGATCGGCCGGAGCAGAGATGGAGAGCCCAGCGACCAAGATGGCTTGATCATCGAAGATGCCAGCGGCCATGCATCGAACGCCGACTTCAAGTTCCTCATCGTCACGCGCTGTTCCGTGCGCGAGGACAGTGGATAGTTCCCGCTCGAGAGCAGACAAATCGGTGATGCTGTTTCGCGTATGACCGATCAGACCAGTGCGTGACGCATATGCATGAACGCGCGGCATGTCGTCGTGCGCCAGAAAGAGCTTTCCCACCGATGTAAGGTGGAGCGGGGCGCGACCGCCAATCGCGCGCACCACCTGCATTCCGGATCGCTCGCTGTAGGCTCGCTCGATATAGACGATCTCATCTCCCTGTCGCATCGAAAGATTCACAGGTTGCTGAGTCAGTTTGTGCAATTCCCGCATTGGAATCAAAGCCGCTTCGCGAACGTCCAGTCTTGCTTTGACCAGATTTCCGAGTTCCAGCAATCTCATGCCGAGTCGATATGTTCCTGACTCGGGACGGTCGACCAATCTGCCACTGACGAGATCATTCAAGATGCGATGCGCAGTGGAAGGATGCAGGCCCGTCTTCTCGCTGATGATCTTCAGAGAGACTGGTTCCTGGTGCGTCGCCAAGACATCCAGAACTGAGAAGGCACGCGCCAGAACCTGAACCGAAGGAGTTTGGTGGGCACTGGGCTTCATCTGGACTACTTTCGCTCTGAGACGCAATTTTATATTGCGGAATTTTATGGCGAACTTGAAGTCTAGCGCTTTGTATCGCCCCAAAGCAGAAACCCCCCTGCCTTGAGAGGCAGGGGGGTTTCGAATAGTAGCCTGACGATGTCCTACTTTCACACGGGAACCCGCACTATCATCGGCGCTGAGGCGTTTCACTGTCCTGTTCGGGATGGGAAGGAGTGGGACCACCTCGCTATGGTCATCAGGCTTAAACGGTCACCGTCTTGCAGTTTCTCGGGATGAGAAGGGCAAGACAGCCAATTCGCAGAGTCATGCAGCCGACTTGCGTCTGCTGCATTGCAATAATCAGGTTTTTGATTGCGCACTGAATTCAATGAAGATCGGCACAACATGTACTTTTCAATTTGACAGTTCACTCTGACGTGTTTTTCAACACCCAGTCAAAGTTATAGGGTCAAGCCTCACGGGCAATTAGTACTGGTTAGCTTAACGCATTACTGCGCTTCCACACCCAGCCTATCAACGTCCTGGTCTCGAACGACCCTTCAGGGGGCTCAAGGCCCCGGCAAGACTCATCTTGAGACGAGTTTC
>DAORUJ010000150.1:0-7364 GCA_035433105.1 Thauera sp. | reverse complement strand
TGCCGGCGGTTTGATGCCGATCACAGCGCGACGAACAGCACGCCGATCAGGACGATCCAGGACGGCAACCATCGGCATGCATGCCGACCATGCCGCTGCCGTCATGAAACATGATCGTCTCGCGATCCGGTGTTCGTGGTGCCCAGTGCCGAGCGCACCCGCTCGAGCCGCATCCGAACGTCCCGTGCGACCGCCGCCACTTCAGCGTTGCTGGTCATCTGCATTACGGCGACCGGGTCCATGAAGCCGACCACGAGCCCACCGTCTTCCGCTTCACGCACGACCACGTTGCAAGGCAGCAGAAGCCCGATGTCGGGCTCGGCAGACAGCGCACGGTGAGCCAGCGGCGGGTTGCAGGCGCCGAGGATCCGGTAGGGCAGGCAGTCTATTCCCAACTTGGCCTTCATCGTGGCCTGGACATCGATCTCGGTCAGGATTCCGAAGCCCTCGGCCTTCAGCGCTTCCGTCACCCGCACCAGCGCCAGCGCGAAGTTCTGCTTCGGCAGGACGCAGTGGAATCCGTAGCTCGAGGGTTTCGAAGAATGGGTCGCACCAGGCGTGCTGTTCATGGCGTCGTCCTCACTTGCCCATAGAGGCCGGCGGCCTGCTCATGCCACCCTTGCCGCTGCCTGCGTAAATGGCATGCATTTCCTTCATCGTCGCCATTCCACCTTGCATGACCTTCATGTGATCGGCCATCAGGGCCTGACGTTCTGCGGGAGTGCTGGCGTTCACCATCTTCTGGTGCATCTCCTGCATGGCCTGCATGCGGGGCTCCGTCGCAGCCATCCATACGGCCGCCCCCATGGTTGCGGGCGCCATGCCGGCGAAGGGTGGCGCGGCATTCGTGCCGCCGGGACTCGCGCAGGCGGCCGCAAGGGTCGCAACGGACAAGGCAACGAGGGTGCGGACTGCGTGCATGATGAACACCTGACAGGTTGGAATTGCGGCTCATCGTCAGAGCCCGGCGCTCGAGGCGAGTGCCGCGTGGGCTCACGACATCGCATGCGCAACGAGATTGAATACAGACGTGCGAAAGCGAAAAGATCAGGCTACCAACAACTCACCTCGGCGTCTGTGCGGCACCGAACATGCGCGGCGCCGATCAGCGTGACAGCATGGTCGATCGGTTGCCTCATCGCCGTCCAGATCGCCCGCCTTGGTCGCCCGGCGCCGGAGCAGGTGACGTCGGTGGATGCAATGGCCTGGCTGCTGAGCAACTCCTTCAAATCCGACGGAATACTCGAGCTTGGATCGTCGATGCAGTACGTGCTGGTCGCTATCGGGTCTCAAGAAGCCGCGCGGACAACGTTCAACAGCCAGGTGTGACCGTGAACGAACATATCCCACATCCCGCAACAGCCTGCGGGGCTCCGCGCAGCCGGTCATGAGACTGCGCGATCTGGTTCGCGACGACGAGCTGCTCGATCGAACGCAGGTCGAGCGCGTCGGCGACCGTGTGCTGCGTCCGTTCCAGCTCTTCGCGCGGCGGCAGGCCTCGGGCGGCCTGCTGCTGCTGGCCTGTGCCGTGCTGGCGCTGGCGTGGGCCAATTCGCCGTGGGCGGTTGCCTACGAACGGATCCTGCACGTCCCGTTCGGCATCTCCGCGGGTGATCAACTGTTGCGTCTGGACTTGCGCCACTGGATCAACGACGGGCTGATGGCGGTCTTCTTCTTCGGCGTCGGACTCGAGATCAAGCGCGAATTCCTCGTCGGCGAGCTCGCCGAGAGAACGAAGGCGATGCCGTGCTGACGGCGTTCTTCGTTCCTGCGCGCACGAGGATGGTGCCCGCAGCGCTGGCGCAGGTGATCCACCGCAGCGCTGTCGTCTTCGAGCCACGGGCGGCAGACGGCGCAGGCGCCATGAACGCCGAGCGCTTCGACGCCATCAGCGTCCTGAGCCGCACCCTGGACGCCGCCAATTGCCCGCTGCAGCGCTTCGAGCACATGGTTCAGCCATGGGTGATTCGGCATCCTGCCGCTGTTCGCACTGCTCAATGCCGGCGTCGCGATCGATGCCCCGGCACTGCGCAGCCTGCCCACGGCCGTGCCGCTGGGAATCATGCTCGGGTTCGTCATCGGCAAGCCGCTGGGCGTCGGAGTGGCCAGTTGGCTGGCCGTGAAGTCCGGGCTGGCCACGCTGCCCGACGGCGTGAGCTGGCGGCATCTGCTCGGTACCGCGTTCCTGGCCGGTATCGGCTTCACGATGGCGCTCTTTATCAGCGGCCTGGCGTTCCCGGGCACGCCCTTCGAGAGCCAGGCCAAGCTTGCCATCCTGCTCGGCTCGCTGCTGGCGGCCACGGTCGGCATCGCGGTCCTGCTCACGACTCGGCAGCTCGAGTCCGACCTAACCTGACGCTGCGGGTGATGTTCGCTGCCGTACAGACTCGACCGACGAGCCGGCGTAGCCTGATCGTCGGTGAACAGGGGGAAAGCTATGAAGAACCTGCTTGCACCCGCCGTGGGCGTCGCCGCCGCGTTGGCCACCGGTGTCGCTTCGGCGCAGAGCGGCTACATGATGAATGGTGGCTCTTGGGGCGGCGGCTGGATGGGTGGCTACGGCGGCGTATGGATGCCCGTCCTGCTCGTCGTCGTCGTGGGGCTCGTGGCCTGGATCGTCATGCAGAAGCGCAAATGATCGTGGTCGGTTTCGGCTTTTCATTGCAGCGTCGATGCGAAACGCCGCAGTGCGATCTCCAGCATCCACCTTGCGCGCTGCCAATGCGTAGAACGGCGTGGGTGACCCTCTTGGCGTGAATGTCTGCCCCGCCGTGGAGCCCGACGGTCGTATCCCGCGCCTGGTGGTGGCTCGTCCGCCACACCCGAGGTCGAGATGAACAATGCAACGCGACGTACCGGCCTCGGCATCAGGCTGGTCCTCTTCGCTGCGGCACTGCTCGTGTCGTGGCTGACACAAGGCACGGGAGTCGTCAGGAACGACCTCGCCCGCAACATCTACATCCCCGACGACCTGACGATGCCTTTGCAGGTCAAGGCCGCCTACAACGGCCGCGACATGTACTTTCGCTACCGTTGGCCGGCGCAGCCGCCTTCGATCTACCACGACATGATGAAGTTCGAGGGCGGCAAGTGGGTGCGCTACGGGACCAGCGTGCCCGGGCCGCAGGCGCAGGGCATCTACGAGGACCGCGTGTCGATGATGGTGGACGACGGCAGCGCGCCCGAATTCGCCCGCTATGGCGGCTATATCACCATCGGCGACGGCATGCCTTTCTTCACCCACGAGGCCAAGGCCGACGAGGTGAAGGCGCATCCCTATCTGGGCGGCAAGCGCAAGCAGGAAGAGGTGCGCAAGTACCTGCCGGCGACGCGCAAGGACATCAACGACTGGCGTTCCGTCGTCCCGGAGGACGAATTGGCCGCGCTGCGCCAGGGCGGGTACTTCCTCGACCTGTGGCACTGGCGCGCGCATCGCTCGAACCCGATCGATGTCTCCGACGACGAGGTCATCTTCGACGCCCGTTCCGGCGATGCCGGCGAGGGGCCGTTCACCGCCAATTGGGACGCGGAAACGAAGCAGCCGAAGTTCATGCTCGATCCCCAGAAGACCCAGCGCCGGGCGCTGAAGTGGGACGATCTCATCCAGCGCACGCTCGGCCTGGACGATGTCTACTTCATCAGCGAGGACACTGCGGTGCCCTTCGACACGATCCATGCCTGGCAGGAAGGCGACACCATCCCGCGCCGTCTGCTACGCCGCGGCGATGGCTCGCATGCCGACATCACGGTGCTGGGCAGGGGCCTGTGGAAGGATGGCTTCTGGGACGTGACCCTCAAGCGCGCCATGGACACCGGCCACCCGCTGGACGACAAGATCCTGGTCGACAAGCGTGTCTACAACCTCGCTTTCGCGGTCCACCGGTACGCGGTGGGCAGCCGCTGGCACAACATCTCGCTGCCGATCACACTCGGCCTGGGCCGTGAGGCCGACCTGATCGCCAGCCGGTTCGACGGCGACGTGCCGGCGTGGGACCAGCCATGGCACGCGGTGACGCTGTTCTACCCCGGCCAGGTCAGCTGGCCGATGCTCAACAGCGCCAGGCATGCCGGCGCCGAAAACATCAAGAAGGGCGTGCCTGTCAAGTTCCGCCACAGCGAAAGCCAGCTCGCCCACTACGGCGTCGAAGCGGAGTTCGCCGGCGAAATCCGCCGCCAATGGCTGTTCACGCTGTTTGCAGGGGTGATGCTGATTGCCGGCTTCGGCTTCGCGCTGAATCAGTGGCTCGAGCGCAGCCCGGGAGCTTGACCATGGCCGCTTATCACGTCGTTCTCGTGCACTTTCCGATCGCTCTGTGGATGACGGCGACTTTGTCCATCCTGCTGCGCGCGTTCTCCGACGGTGAGCTGGCCCAGGCGGTCGACCGCGCTCTCGTCCCGCTGCTGACAGTCGCTCTGATCTCGGGCCTGGCGGCCTTCGCAGTCGGCCTCATGGTGTGGCCGTGGGAGACGATCTCGTCGACACCACTGGGCCGCAACCACGTCCTGCTCGCGTCGTGGACGGTGGCGTACTGGGCCTTGCTGCTGGTCACGCGGTGGCGGCGCGGCGAGGCCGTGTGGGTCGGCGCCTCGCGCTGGATCATGGCGGGACTGGCGCTGCTGGGCAGCGTGCTGCTCGGCATCACCGGCACGCTGGGCGGTCACCTGGTGGGCATCTACACGGAAGTGTCGAATGCGCTGCGCTGGCTCGGCTGGGAAGTCTTCACGACCTTCTACGTGCCGCACGCCACGCTGGCGGCGATCGGCGTGATCACGCTGCTGCTGATCGGGCTCGGGCTATGGGGACGCCGCGCGGGCGCGAACGCCTGATCCGACGCGTTGTCGCTCCCTCGTTCTTGATGTTTCCGCCCGCGCCGCGCTCGGTGCTTTCAGGGGCAGCAGGCGGTCGCTGATCGGAGCGGACCAGCCCGGTGCCCGCCAGGCGTTCGCAAGCGTATCGAGGACGTCGGGGCGACAGACTTCCGGCGGTGCCGGCGCGGGACTGTCAGACGCGGCAAGGGCGTTCATCTTGCAACCTCCCGTTTTGCGAGTGACTTATTACTATCGTATTGCCTACAGGAAAAGACGCAAACCTTGCTGTATGTCTGGGGAGATTTCCGCCTTCGCTCGAACGCAATTACTTCTGGTGCTCTGACCGAGGTGGGCGAATTGCCGATCGATTGCACGCGGTACGCCTGAACGGCGTCTTCGCTTCTCGAGTCTCATCAAGTTCACCTGACCACGGCCTACGACTGGGCAAGCGCTGTCCGTTCGCATGCCGATGAACCGGGTCTGTGATCTTGCGTCTTGGTCATTTTGCGTGTTAGGATAGTAATAAGTTACTTACTTCATGGAGCCCTAGCGATGAGCGAACGTCCGCAGTACTTGTCCGCTGAAGAGCGGCGCGCGGCCACAGTGCAAGCCGTGGTCGACTTGGCAGCCGAGCAAAACCCGGCCGAGATCACGACCACGGCTATCGCCGATCGAATGGGTTTGACGCAGGGCGCGCTGTTTCGCCACTTCCCCACCAAGGACGCGATCCTGGAGGCAACGATGACCTGGGTCGGTGAGCGTCTACTGGTGCGCGTGGACAAGGCGGCCGAGGGCGCCGCGTCTCCTGCCGCAGCACTCGAAGCCATGTTCATGACGCACATCGACTTCGTGGCCAAGCATCCCGGCGTGCCGCGCATGCTGTTCGGAGAACTGCAGCGCTCTGGCGAGACGCTCGCCAAGCGGATGGTGCAGACCTTGCTCCGTCAATACGAACAGCGCCTGCGCCGCCTGATGGAAGCAGGCAAGGCGCAGGGCGACCTGGACTCGGATCTGGACGTGGATGCTGCCGCCGTGTTGTTCATCGGCACGATCCAGGGACTGGTCATGCAGTCGCTGTTGGCCGGCAAGGTCAGTCGCATCCGCCGTGACGCACCAGCCGTGTTTGCCATCTATCTCCGTGGCATCACGCACACCCCATGAAACGCCTTTCATCTTGCCGCCACGGAGTTGCCCAGTCGGCTGAGAGGCTCGCCATGGTCATGCGATCGTGTTGCGCGTCCAGCGCGAATCCTCGTCGTTCAGCACTCGGTCCGGCCGCCCGTTTGAACGCACACGCACGACGCGACTGCTGCGAAGGCCCGGGAATATCCCCGATCGAGCAAAGACCATGAAGATGACCGCTCGCCCGCAACGCAACGCCTGGAACTGGCTGACCTCCCTGCTCGCCGTCGGTTTTGGCCTGCTGACTCTTCGGGAGGGCGGTGCAGTTCTGTTTGTCGACGGCGCCGCGCGCCAGGCCGCCGGCCACTATGTGCCTTTCGTACTCTGGTTCAATTCCTTGGCGGGGTTCGCCTACATCGTCGCTGGCGTCGGCTTGTGGATGCGTCGGCGCTGGGCCATGTGGCTGGCGATTGCCATCGCGGTGGCGACTGCGCTCGCGTTCCTGGCTTTCGGAGTGCATGTGGTTCTGGGTGGCGCCTGGGAGCGGCGCACGGTGGTCGCCATGACGCTGCGCACTTTGGTGTGGGCTGGCATAGCAGCCATAGCCTGGCGCCAGTCAGCGGCGAATGCGCCGGCAGCACGCGAGCACTGAACACCTTTATCCAGCGGAAACCCATCGATGACAACTCCAAGCCTCCTCTTCAGAAAAACCCGTTGGGTCGTGATCGCCGTCGTTGTGATCGCTCTTGGCGGCGCACTGGCGTTTTGGCTATTGCGCGACCATGGCAAAGGAGATTCGTTGCG
Source organism: Thauera sp. (assembly GCA_035433105.1). GTDB lineage: Bacteria > Pseudomonadota > Gammaproteobacteria > Burkholderiales > Rhodocyclaceae > Thauera. The sequence goes on along the minus strand of DAORUJ010000150.1, from coordinate 629 downwards.
CCTCTATGGCAACGTCGACATCCGAGAGGTGCAGTTGGCCTTCCGTCAGCCCGGGCGCGTGATGCAAATGGCTTTCGATGAGGGCGATGCCGTCAGTGCCGGGGCGCGCCTGGCGGCGCTCGACACGCAGCCGTACCGGGAAGCCCTTGCGGCAGCGCAGGCCCAGGTGCAGGTGGCGCGCGCTGAACTGGCCAAGCTGCGCCGCGGCCTGCGGCCGCAGGAAATCACCCAGGCGCGCGAGGCGCTCAGGCAGGCACAGGCGCTTGCTACCGAGACCGAGCGCAACTTTCAGCGCCAGAGCGGCCTGCTGGCATCGGGCGCCAGCAGCCAGCGTACGGTCGATGCCGCCCGAACGGCACGAGACCAGGCAGCCGCTGGCGTCGAAGCAACCAAGGCAGCCCTGTCGCAAGCATCCGAAGGCTTTCGCAAGGAGGACATCGCCGCGGCAGAGGCTCGCCTTGCGGCCGCGCAGGCTGCCGCAGCGCAAGCCACTACAGCCCTGGCGGATACCGAATTGACGGCGCCCAGTAGCGGAACCGTCATCGCACGGGTGCGTGAGCCCGGCAGCATGGTTGCAAGCCAGAGCGCGGTCTACAGCCTGAGCCTGGACAAGCCGGTTTACGTGCGCG
>DAORUJ010000149.1:0-7396 GCA_035433105.1 Thauera sp. | reverse complement strand
ATGTTCTCGGGCCTGAAGGTTCGCGCCATTTACAGCATGGCCGCCGGTGAAGATACTAGCGCCACCTCCCTGGCCGCTGGTAACTGGGCTGATCCGTCGGACGACGACGCGATGGGTCTGGGCCTTGAGTACGCAAACGGTCCGCTGAAGGTCGGTGCGGTGTACCAGGTGCTGCAGACAGCCAGCAACGCGGTAACGGCTGATGACCAGACCGAATGGCTGCTTGGCGGTAGCTACAACTTCGGTGTTGCGACCCTGGCGCTGTCCTACCAGGACGCAGAGGGCCTTAACAAACTGAAGGGCCAGGACGCCAAGCTGTGGCAAGTGGGCGTCATCGTTCCGGTTGGCGCTGCGGGTAACGTCCACCTGGGTTACGGCGAAGTCAAGCATGACGACGCTTTCGGCCTGAACACCAAGAGCGCGAAGTCGAAGAGCTACTCGGTGGCCTACACCCACGCCCTGTCGAAGCGCACGACGGCCTACACCGGCTACAACCGTACCGACAACGATACCGGTCTGGCTCTTGGCCCGATCGCCGATCTGGACAAGAGCGGTCTGCGTAACGGCGGCGAGAACTCCGACCTGTTCGTGTTTGGCGTCAACCACACCTTCTGATCTGTCTTTTCGACAGGTTTGAAATTGAAACGGGAGCTTCGGCTCCCGTTTTTTCGTCTACGGCTTTCTCAGGGGTTGAGCTTTAAGCCTTCACCCATGTGTGTCGGTCGGCGCTTGCTTCTTTCTTGTGCCGTTCGAGCCACGCATCCTCCTGTCCTCGATTTCGACCTTGGGCCGAACCTGGCCAATAGGCCAAAGATGTATGCGGGGCGTTTGCTGCAGCGGCGGGGGCTGTCTGAGCCCGCAGGGCGAGTTCCGCAGGGCGAGTTCCGCAGCTGCGGAAGGAATGCCCCGCACGCGACTCCGGCACGAGCTGTCGCGTATACAAATGGTGGCCGCCCCCGGTTCTCTGAAAGGATGTCCGATTCCAGTTAAAATGTTCACGGTTTTGTGAAACAAGGAGTCCTCATGGAAGCTACGATCAGAGATTTGCGGCTGCACACCGCTGAGGTGCTGGCGGCAGCCGATCGGGGCGAACGTGTCATCATCAGCAGCCGTGGTCGCTCACGTGCCGTTCTGACGCGTTTTGACGACTCCGAGATCGCGCTGCGCCAAGGACGAAACCCCGCATTCGGCTTGTGGGAAGATCGGCACGAGGATGTCGATGTCGATGCTGAGGTGCGTCGTTTGCGTCAAGGCCGGACCTTCCCTTGATGCTGGTCGATACGGATGTACTGATTTGGAACCTGAGGGGAAATGTCCGGGCAGCTGATTGTCTTGATGTCATGCCCGGCTTCTTGATCTGCGCTGTGAGCTACATGGAGCTTGTCCAGGGCGTTCGTGACAAAAGCGAACTTCGTGCCCTCAGGCAAGCGCTGAGTTTCTGGTCGGCGCGGGTGGTTCAGATAGACGAGGCTGTGTCAGCGCGGGCCTGCTTTCTGGTCGAGCAGTATTCGCTTTCGCATACGATGCAGCTCGCAGATGCCTTGATTGCTGCAACGGCGCTTGAGCGCGGGGTCGACCTGATGACTGCAAATGACCGCCACTACCGTCACATCGACGGACTTGGTATCGAAGTTTTTCGACCTTAATCCTGTGTCGATGCTCGTCTTGCGACAGGATATTTGTGAGTGCTTGTGAAGCTCCCTGGTGAGGCACTCAAGCTCCAGGCCTTATTTCCGCAATACCTTTGCCCGCTTGAGCCAGTAAAATCCGTAGCTCTTGAAACCGATCTGAAGCCGCCGCGTCACGCGCTGGCGACCCCTACGCATGTCCACCTACGCCATCGGCGACATTCAGGGCTGTTACGCGCCGCTTGCGCGCCTGCTCGAACGCATCGCCTTCGATCCCTCGCGCGACCGCCTGTGGCTGGTCGGCGATCTGGTCAACCGCGGGCCGGAGTCGCTACCCGTGTTGCGCCTGTTGCGGGGCCTGGGTGATGCGGCGACGGTCGTACTGGGTAACCATGATCTGTATCTGTTGATGGTCGCGGCCGGCTACAAGCGGCGCGACAGCGACGATACGCTGGCCCAGGTGCTGAAGGCACCCGATCGCGACGAACTGCTGCACTGGTTGGCACATCGACCCCTGGTGCACGTCGAGGGCGCGCATGTGCTGGTGCATGCGGGCCTGCTGCCCGAATGGAGCGTGGACAAGGCGAAGGCCCTGTCTGATGAAGTTGCGGCGGCGCTGACGGGGCCGCAGGCCAACCGCTTCCTGCTTGAGCTGGCCGGCAATCGGCCCGAGCGCTGGAGCGACAAGCTGGAGACCTGGGACCGGCTGCGGGTGATTGTGAACGCCTGCACGCGCCTGCGCTTCTGCTCGCCGGAGGGCCGCATGGCGCTGCGCGCGAAGGGGCCGCCGGACCAGGCGCCGGCCGGGACCCTGCCCTGGTTCCGGGTGCCTGGGCGTTTGAGCCGTACGCACACCCTGGTCTGCGGACACTGGTCCGCGCTCGGTTTGCACCGCGAGCCGGGCTTGATCGCACTCGATTCCGGCTGTGTGTGGGGGGGCAGGCTCACGGCGCTGCGGTTGGAAGATGGACAGGTGTTTCAGGTGGCGGGCTGAGCGCGGGTTTTGTCTGCGGCGTGTGATTCACTACCGACTCAAAATGAGGAGAGGGAATGGATAACTGTGTGTTCTGCCGCATCGTTCGCGGAGAGCTGCCTGCATCGAAAGTCCATGAGGACGAGCACACGCTTGCGATCATGGACATCCAGTCGGTGAATCCGGGGCATATGCTGGTGCTGGTTAAACCGCATTGCGAGAACATCTATGCGCTTGACGATGACTTGGCGGCAGCCGCCCTGCGCACCGCGGCCCGCATGGCGCGGATCGCGAAGCGCGTGACGGGCTGCGAGGGTATGACGCTGCTGCAGGCCAATGAGCCGGCTGGCGCGCAGACGGTGTTCCACTTCCATATCCACGTCCTGCCGCGCTGGGCCGATGACGGCATGGCGCTGGCCTGGCCGGTGAAGAATCCCCCACGCGAGATGCTGGAAGAGATGGCCGCCCGCCTGCGTGCCGCCCTGCAGGACTGAGTGCGTGCGCTAGCCGCCTAAAATGGTGGTGTCGAAGACGCTGTCGGCGATACTGTCAATACGGGTGCGCATCGCACCCCCTGTGAGCTGTCCCGTTTCCTCTTTCCTTTAAGTCTTTCCTCATGTCCATTCTCGTTTGTGGATCGGTCGCCTACGATTCGATCATGGTCTTTCACGACCGCTTCAAGAACCACATCCTGCCCGATCAGATCCACATTCTGAATGTGTCCTTTCTGGTGCCCGACCTGCGCCGGGAGTTCGGCGGCTGTGCCGGCAACATCGCCTACTCGCTGAAGCTGCTCGGCAGTGATCCGCTGATCATGGCGACGGTGGGCGAAGATGCCGGCCCCTATCGCTACCGCCTGGAAAAGCTGGGCTTGAGCCAGGCCTACGTGCGTGAGGTGGCGGACAGCTTCACGGCCCAGGCTTTCATCACGACCGATCTGGACGATAACCAGATCACCGCTTTCCATCCGGGGGCGATGTTCCATTCGCATCTGAATGACGTGCGTGAGGTGCCGGGTGTGAAGCTGGGTATCGTTTCGCCCGATGGTCGGGACGGCATGCTGCGCCATGCGCTGGGCTTTGCCGAGATGGGCGTGCCCTTCGTGTTCGATCCGGGTCAGGCGCTGCCCATACTCAGTAGCGAAGAGTTACTGACTTGTCTGCAACTGGCCCGTTACTGCACGGTCAATAGCTATGAAGCCAGTCTGATGTGCGAGAAAACCGGCCGCAGCGAGGCCGAGCTGGCGGCGATGGTCGAGGGCTTCGTCGTGACGCTGGGTGCGGAGGGTTCGCGTATCCACTGCGGCGATGAGGTGCTGAACATCCCAGCGGTCGAGGCTGAGGTGATCGTTGACCCCACCGGTTGTGGCGATGCCTATCGTGCTGGACTGCTGCATGGCTTGGTGCGTGGCTGGGATATGTTGCAGGCGGCCCGCCTCGCTGCCGTGATGGGCGCGTTCAAGATCGCGCATCGCGGGGGGCAGAATCACAAGCCGACGCGCGAAGACATCGCTGCGCGGTATCGCGAAGCTTTTGGGGAGGAACCATGGTGAAGCTGAAGTCGACGAGTTTGAATACGAGTTTGCGTGCCATCGTAGCCGGGCTATCGGCCGTGCTGCTGTTGGGGGGCTGTGCGCAGGGGCTGGGTGGCGGCGCGTATTCTCGCACCGAGGCCAGGCGCGCGATGACGGTGCAGTTCGGCACGATCGAATCGGTTCGCGGCGTGCAGCTGGAAGGCACCAAGACGCCGATCGGGTCGGTTGCCGGTGCGGCGGTTGGTGGTATCGCGGGCAGTACCTTGGGCGGTGGGCGCGGGTCGGCTGTTGCAGCGGTGCTTGGTGCGGTTGCTGGCGGCGTGGCAGGTTCGGCGATCGAGGAAGGGACGACGCGCACCGCAGGGGTCGAAGTGACCGTGCGGCTCGATAGTGGCCAGTTTCTCGCCGTGGTGCAGGCCGATGAGGGTGAGACCTTTCGTCCCGGTGAACGGGTGCGTGTGCTGCGCGATGGCGGTACGACGCGCGTTTCTCGCTGAGCGCCGCGCGGCGGCGGTCAAGGGGTCAAATCAGGGGTAGAAGATATAGACCCGGTAACCGGTTGGCGAGAGTTGGGGTGCGGCAAACGGGATGCGCGCATTGACTGCGTCGTGGCTGGCGAAAGCTTCCTGGCGCTGCTCTGGCGGCAACCACTCCTCCGGGCCGAGCACGCGGCGCGCGATCGGCAGCTCGCGCCCATCTGTCAGCGTCAACTCCATGTGGGGCCAGGTCTGGGCGTAGTCGGCACGGTTATTCACCGTGACATTCAGGACGTAGTGACCGGGTTTGCCAGGTTCTGATTGCAGATCCGAGGCGTCGAGGCCGATCAGTGCAGCGTCGCGTGGAAACGGCAGTTCACAACCCAGTTCGGCGCAGGCTGCAGCCAGCAGGGGACGCAAGCCCGGCAGCTCGCGCGCGATTTCGCTCCGATACAGATAGACGCACTGCGCCGCCAGCAGTCCGCCGAGCAAGCCCACACCGAGTCCGGCGAGGGTTCGGCGCACCGCACTGGCCGGCTTGCGCGGGCGACCGTAGCGGGCGTCCAGGTGCTCGATATCGACGTAGGCGGGCTCAATGCTCGCGGTGGGGCTTGCCTGGGGCCCGGTGAAGGACTCCGCTTCCGCTGAGTCCATTGCCGCTGGGGCCCGTGCCACTGAAGCCGTTCTGGATGTGCTCCCGGCCGCGGAGCCTTCTGCGGGTTTGGCTGCGCCTGCGTGCGGCGCATCGACTGTTTGCGGACCGGTAGCGGACAGGTGCTCAGGTTCAGGCGCGATGACGGCACTGGCTTTCGTGGCGGGTACCTCGTCTTTTCCCGCTGCGGCTGTTTGTGGCGTGGACTCAAAGTGCGCAGTATCCGCCGACGGGCGACGCTTGCTGCGCACGACCTCGGGCAAGGCCGCTGTCCCGGTTTTCGTCGGCGCTTGATCGATCCCCTGCGCCGGAGATGCCGGGGGGAGCGGTTCGAGGAAATCGTCCGGAATTCCGAAATCGAGGTCCGAGGCCGCCAATGGTGCTGCGGGCGGCGCTTGCGGTGCGATAGAGGGCGGTGGAGAAAACGGCTGCGCTGACAGGCTTTGAGTCGGTTGGCTCTGAGTCGGCAGTCCCTGCGACGAAAGAGGCGGCGGTGAAGGGGGCTGCGGCGAAACGGAATGGGTCGCAGCAGGGGCGGTGCGCGCGGCGTCGGGCGTCGATCGATGCTGCCCATGCGGCACGATCTCATGCTCGAGCGCGTTAAAGGGGTGGAAGCAGTGGCCGCAGCGGACTTCGCCGCGGCGTGCGTGCAGCTGCTCCGGGCCGAGCCGGAAGACCGTCTGGCAGGCTGGGCAGCGCGTCAGCATCATGTTGCGGGGCGCCGCCCCTGGAGCCGGACCCAGCCTTCGTGCACGGCCCCCACCTGCAGTGCGATGAATGGCGCCCAGGCGTCGATGACTTGCTCGGCCTGGGTTTCGAGCACACCCGACAGGGCCACCCTGCCACCCGGCACCACACGCGCGGCAATCGCTGGCGCGAGCACGCACAAGGGGTTGGTCAGGATGTTGGCGACGACGATGTCGAAAGTGTCGCCGACCGGCACGCCTGAGTGTTGTAGGCGAATCGTGGCGGCGTTGCGTTCGGCGTTGTCGCGTGCGGCTTCGACGGCTCTTTCGTCGATGTCGATGCCGAGCACCTCGCCTGCGCCCAGCTTGGTCGCGGCGATGGCAAGAATGCCGGAGCCGCAACCGTAGTCGAGCACGCTGCAGCCCGGCGTGACACTGTCGCACAACCATTCGAGGCACAGCCGGGTGGTGGGGTGCGAGCCGGTGCCGAAGGCCATGCCGGGGTCGAGTTCGATGTTGATTGCCGATGCGTCGGGCGCCTCATGCCACGAGGGCACGATCCACAGCCGATCGGTGATGCGGATCGGGTCGAACTGGCTTTGCGTGAGCTGCACCCAGTTCTGCTCGGCCACGTCTTCGGTGGTGTAGGCCGGTACCACATCGAAACCGGCCGCCTGCGCGGCCTCGGCGAGCATCGCCCGCAGTTGTTCGTGCTGCAGATCGCCACTGACCAGCGCAATCACCCGGCTGTGGTCCCACAGCGCCGTGGGCAGGTGGCCGGGCTCGCCGAACTGGGGCGTTTCCGCGTCGGTGCCGGCGTCGGCGTCCTCGATCGACACCGACAGGGCGCCGGCATCCATCAGGGCATCAGACAGCGCTTCGGCCCGGGCTGCGTCAGCCTGCAGGGTGACCGAGATCCACATCGGCGTTCAGCCCTTCACTTCGTTGCGGTTGGCCAGCTTGTGCTCCAGATAGTGGATGCTGGTGCCGCCTTCGATGAAGCGCGGGTCGAGCATCAGCGTCTGGTGCAGCGGGACGTTGGTCTTGATGCCTTCGACCATCATCTCCGACAGGGCAATGCGCATGCGGCGGATGGCCTGGTCGCGGGTGTCGCCATAGGTGATCAGCTTGCCGATCATTGAATCGTAGTGTGGCGGTACGGTGTAGCCGTTGTACACGTGCGAGTCGACACGGACGCCGGGGCCACCCGGGGTGTGCCAGTTTGTGATGCGGCCGGGCGAAGGCGTGAACTTGAACGGGTCCTCGGCATTGATGCGGCATTCGATGGCGTGGCCGCGGAACTCGATGTCGCGCTGGCGGAACCAGAGCTTCTCGCCGAGTGCGACCCGGATCTGCGCCTGGACCAGATCGACACCCGTAATGAACTCGGTGACCGGGTGCTCGACCTGCAGGCGGGTGTTCATCTCGATGAAGTAGAACTCGCCGT
>DAORUJ010000148.1:0-7397 GCA_035433105.1 Thauera sp. | reverse complement strand
GGACGCAATCAGTCGAAACCGAATACGCGATCCGCCGAAGAGTCGTTGATCTTGCCATAGCCGGGCACGCTGCGCGTGATGAGACTCAGCGGATTGGAGCCAATGCCGGCGAGGTCGTTGAGTTCGAGCTGAACGTAGATCGCCTTGGAGACGTCTTCGCGGTCAATGGCAAAGCGGTGCATCGCAACGCGGAAGGCCCAGCAGCCACCGTCGTATTCAAGCCCGCCGATGGCCTCGGTCACCCGGCCTTCCTTCAGCGAACGCGTCACGCGACCGACACCGTACCAGCCACGACCGATTGGCCATTGACCCGACACATCGACGTCTTCCAGCCCGATCTCGCCGTCCGATCCAACGACGTTGGGTCCGTAGCGATAGCTGAGATTGAGCGCCTGCGCATAAGCAGGCTGGTATCGCATCGTCGCATTGAAGCGCTGGGTCTCGCCGTCGTCGGTGTTGTACTGCAGATAGGAGTCGATCGAGACCGTACGCGAGACCCGCCCTCCCAGGCCCGCCAGAACGTCTGTCCGACCACCCGCCTTGATCAGATCCTGACCTTCGAAGAGCGCAACTTCCTGGTTGGAAAAATAATAGCGCTGCCCCACCAGGGCACGCAGGCGCTCGGCGCCGGTTTCGGGGTCGATCAGCCGGGTGGTCACCGCAGCCGTCAGGTCGTTCGCGTCGCCGATCCGGTCTCCGCCCGAAAAGCGGTTCTCGGAGAAAATCTCGGCAAAGCTCTGGGTGTAGGTGGTCGTGTCGAACAGCGGAATGTCGCGCTGATCACGCCCCGGAACCCGAAGATAGAACAGGCGCGGCTCAAGCGTCTGGACGAAATCCGAACCAAACAGCGTGGTGTCGCGCTCGAAGAACAGGCCGGAGTCGATCGACATGATCGGCATATTGCGCGAAATGGACTCCGGCTTGCCGGCCTGGCTCTGCGGGCGATCAATCGCGTAGCGCGAGGCGTGAAAGCCGGCCTTCGGCGTCAGGAACCAGGCCGCACCCTGCAAAGGCAGGGACAGTTGCGGATAGGCGGTCATGCGATCAGCTTCGGCATAGCGCTCATCCGGATGAGCGAAGCGCACGAACTCGCTCTTGAGATCGAACACCAGCCCGGCCGGCAGGTCCGGCCGGTAGGCCCCCAGAAGCAACTGCGGGAGACGCCGGTAAGGGGTCGCGGTGATCGAGTCCGGGTCGGGGTTGAGGGTCTGGTAGCTCTGCACCAGGGCCGAGACGTTCCACCAGTCGGCCCCGGTGTAGTAAAGCCGCCCTTCGCGCAGCAGATGGACACGCGACGCAACCGAAATCCGCGACGAGAGATCTTCGAAGTACGCATCATCCGAAACCGAATTCAGATCCAGCGAGCCATACAGCGCAGGGGTGATGCGCTGCTGGTGCTGAAAGGATGCCAGGGTGCGGTCCTCACCCGTGACCTTGTCGTTCGGCATCCATTCGACGCGGGCGTCACCCTTGTAGCCGTCGCCAAGGTAGCGGTATTCGCCCGCCAGCTGCACGCCGCGCCGGCCCATGAAACGTGGGGCGACCGTGGCATCGTAGTTGGGCGCAATGTTCCAGTAATACGGCACGGTCAGGTCGATGCCGGTCTTGTTCGATGAGCCGAACGTCGGCGGCAGCAGACCGGACTGACGTTGCCCGGTGAGCGGAAACTCCGCCCACGGCATCCAGAAGATCGGAGTATCCATGAACACGATCGACCCACCATGTGCGGTGCCGACTTCGCGGTCGTAATCGAGCTCGAGCTCGCGCGCCTTGATGTACCAGTCGGGGTCGCGCGCCTCGCAGGTGGTCCAGGTCGCGTTTTGCAGGCGGTACTGGTTCTCGCCTTCGAGTCTAAGCAGATCGGCCTGGCCGCTGCCCGCCACCGCGCGCGGCGCCTCGCCGGAAAGGTTGGGCTGGCGCTGGCGCTTGAGCTGGTACGCCGGGGACTCGAAGGTGCCGGTGCTTTCACCGATGACCAGCGTGGCCTTGGGGCCGGCAATGGTGTCCTCGCCCTGCCGCAGTTCGACATTGCCCTCGGCGATGGCTTCGTCGGTGGGCTCACGATAGGTGACGCGGTCGGCGGTGAGGAGGATGTCGTCACGCTGCAGTTCCGCATCGCCGTCGGCGACCAGTTCGACACTGCGCGCGCCGAGAATGCGCAAGGCCTTCACCGAGGTGCTGCCGGCCGGCAATGCGCCTGCCGGCTCGGCCACCGCACGCGAACGCACGGGCGCCTGAGCCGCCTCAGCAGGCTGCTGAGTGACCGACACCCGGCCTTTTACGGGCGCACTGGAAGGCGTGCCCGGGGGCGTTGAAGGAGGCTGCGAACGCGACTGCGAAGGAGATTGCCCCGACGAAGCGGGCGGCAACTTCTGCTGTACGGTTGGCGCAGGTTTGACCACGGCCTTGCTGGCGCGCACGAGATCGGGCGACACCAGCAAGGGCGGCAAGCCCGTGGCAAGTGCTGTGCCGGACATCCAGCACAGCAGCAAAGGGATCAAGCGGACGCGCGTATTGAGATGCATGACAGGCCAGCGGTTCCTGTCGTTCGCAGGGCAAGCCCCTGACGCACGACCGTGTTGATAAACTCGCGAATTGTACACGAACGCCGTGGAGAACCCGTTTGCAACGACTCGAACAACTGCGCACCTGGCTCACCACCACCCTGCCCGGCCAGGCCTTCGATCTCGCGCCGGCTTCGGCCGACGCCAGCTTCCGCCGCTACTTCCGTGCCACGTTTGCCGACGGCAGTCCGTCGCGCGTGATCATGGACGCCCCGCCCGACAAGGAAGACGTCCGCCCCTGGCTGCAGGTGGCCGATTTGTTCCGCGCCGCCGGTGCCCACGTACCCGAGGTGCTGGCCCAGGATCTTGCGCAGGGCTTTCTGCTGCTGTCCGACCTCGGCTCGACCACCTATCTGGCCGCGCTGCAGGGCGCGGACGAACAGGCGCCCGACACGCACCGCGCCGCCCATCTGTACGCCGACGCCCTCGGTTCGCTCGTCGCGATCCAGTGTGCCAGCCGCCCCGGCGTAGTACCCGAATACGATCGCAGCCTGCTGCTGCGCGAGATGATGCTGTTCCCCGAATGGTATGTGGCCCGCCACAAGGGGGCAACGCTGACGGATGCGGAGATTGCGGCACTCAACACCGCCTTCGAGCGCATCCTGGCCGTCAACCTCGCCGAGCCCAGGGTGTTCGTGCACCGCGACTACCATTCGCGCAACCTGATGCTGCTTGACGCCGCCGACGGTCTGGGCGCCAACCCGGGCATCATCGACTTCCAGGACGCGGTGTATGGCCCCATCAGCTATGACCTCGCGTCGCTGCTGAAGGATGCCTACATCCGCTGGGACGAGGAATTCGTCCTCGACATGCTGATCCGCTACTGGGAAACCGCCAAGAAACTCGGGCTGCCGGTGCGCGCGGAGTTCGCCGACTTCCACCGCGATTTCGAGTGGATGGGCGTGCAGCGCCACATCAAGGTGCTCGGCATCTTCGCCCGTCTGTACCACCGCGACGGCAAGGACGGCTACCTCGCCGACCTGCCGCTGGTGATGGACTACCTGCGCCGCGCCTGCAAGCGCTACCGCGACCTCGGGCCGCTGTTGAAACTGCTGGACCGACTCGAGCCCGAGGACACCACCTTCGGCTACACCTTCTGAGCCCCCTTCTGAGCCCCCTTCTGAGCCCCCTTTTGAGCCCCCTCTGAGCCAATGACCAAAGCCATGATTCTCGCCGCCGGACGCGGCGAGCGTATGCGGCCGCTCACCGACCACACGCCCAAGCCACTGCTCGCTGTCGGCGGCAAGGCGCTGATCGTGTGGCACATCGAACGGCTGCGCGAGGCGGGCTTCGGCGAGCTCGTCATCAACCACGCTCACCTTGGCCACCAGCTCGAAGCCGCGCTGGGCGACGGCAGTCGCCTTGGCGTGCGCATTGCCTGGTCGCCCGAAACGCGCGCACTCGAGACCGCTGGCGGCATCCGCCACGCCCTGCCGCTGCTGGGTGACGCGCCCTTTGTCGTCATCAATGGCGACGTCTTTTGCGACGCCGATTTCACCCGCCTGCGCACCGCCGCCCGTGCGCTGCGCGCGGACGGCGACCTTGCCCACCTGCTGCTGGCAGACAACCCCGACCATCACCCAGTGGGCGATTTTCACCTTGCCGCGGACGGCCGCGTCCACGCCGACGGCAGCCCCCGTCTCACCTTCTCCGGCCTGGGCGCCTATCACCCGGCGCTCTTTGCCGCGCTTCCCGACAACGCACCGGCCAAGCTCGCCCCGCTCCTGCGCGAGGCGATGCGTGCAGGAAAGGTCGGCGGCGAGCAGCTTGAAGGCCGCTGGATCGACGTCGGCACACCGGCCCGACTCAGTCAGCTGGACCGCGAACTGCGCGCAAGCACAGGCGGAGGCTGACGCACTTGTGCATCAATCCGTGGTCAGATGCACCATCAGCCCGATCCTGAGCCCATGCCATAATCCATCGCCATGAACGCACCGAACACGCCCGCACCGACCACGCCCAGCCTCACTGCCCCCCTCGAGCTTGCGCCCTTCCGAGCCCGCCGCGAGCGCCTGCTCGCCCGCATGCAGGCCGCGGGCGGCGGCGTTGCCATCCTGCCGACGGCGCCCGAGCGCATTCGCAATCGCGACGCCCACTACCTCTACCGTCACGACAGCTACTTCTATTACCTCACCGCCTTTCGCGAGCCCGACGCCGTCGTCGTGCTGATCGCAGGCGAGGACAGCAAACAGATCCTGTTCTGTCGCGAGAAAAACGAGGAGCGCGAAGTGTGGGAGGGCTTTCACTATGGCCCGGATGCAGCACGCGACATCTTTGGTTTCGACGAAGCCTGGACCATCGGCGATCTCGAAAAGCGTCTGCCCGACTACCTTGCCGACCAGCCGCTGCTGTGGACCGGCCTGGGCTATGACAATGCGTGGGATGCGAAGGTGCTCGGCGCCCTTAACGCAGTGCGCGAAAAGGCACGCAGCGGCCTGACACCACCGCACTCCGTGCGTGACCTGCGCGCCGAGCTCGATGAGATGCGTCTCATCAAGGACGCCAGCGAACTGGCCACGATGCGCCGCGCCGCGCAGATCTCTGCCGCCGCCCACTGCCGCGCCATGCGTGCGACGCGGGCGGGCCGCTTCGAGTACGAGATCGAGGCCGAGCTGCTGCACACCTTTCGCAGCGCCGGCAGCCAGGCACCCGCCTACACTTCGATTGTGGCCGGCGGGGCCAATGCCTGCGTGCTGCACTACATCGACAACCAGCAGCAACTGCAGGACGGCGATCTGCTGCTGATCGATGCCGGCTGCGAGCTGGACGGCTACGCCTCGGACATCACCCGAACCTTCCCGGTCAATGGTCGCTTCAGCGGCGCGCAACGCGACGTATACGAAATGGTGCTGGCCGCGCAGGTCGCGGCACGCGACGCGACACGCCCGGGGGCGCACTGGAACGAGCCGCATGATGCGGCGGTGAAAGTGCTCGCCCAGGGCATGCTCGATCTCGGCCTGATCAAGGGCAGTCTCGATGGGGTGCTGGAGAACGGCGACTATCGCCGCTTCTACATGCACCGCACCGGCCACTGGCTGGGCATGGACGTGCACGATGCAGGGGAATACAAGCTGGCCGGAAACTGGCGTCCGCTAACCGAAGGCATGGTGCTGACGATCGAACCCGGTTGCTACATCCGCGCCGCTGAGGACGTTCCCGAGCATCTATGGAACATCGGCATCCGCATCGAGGACGATGCGGTCGTGACCGCCACGGGCTGCGAACTCATCACCGGGGACGTACCCAAGGCCATCGCCGACATCGAGGCGCTGATGCGAGAGGCTCGCCATGACTGACAAGCGCAGCACCTGCGATTTGCTGATCGTCGGTGCCGGCCCGGTTGGCCTGGCGCTGGCGCTGGCACTCAAGGACGCCGGGCTCGACATCATCCTTGCCGACACCCGAGCACGCGAAGCAGTCACGGGCGACCCGCGCGACATCGCGCTGGCACATGGCAGTCGCCTCACGCTCGAACGCCTCGGCATCTGGGACAAGATCGCGGCGACCGCCATCGAACACATCCACATCTCGCAACAAGGCGGCCTTGGGCGCACGCTGATCGACGCCAGCGAACATGGACTGCCTGCGCTGGGCTACGTCGCCTCGGCTGGCGCGCTGGCCGCGGCCCTGCGCGGCGCGGTCGACGCCGCCGGCATCCAGGTGCTGGACGAAACCGAGGTCGTCAACCTGGCGCCCGGCAGCAACGACATCATCGCCAGCCTGGCGGGGCCCGGCCAGCCCCCCACTACCTTGAGCACCCGCCTCGCCGCCTGCGCCGAAGGCGGTCTGCGCGCCGGCGACCCGAACGTGGTCGAGCACGACTATCGCCAGCACGCGCTCATCGCCCACGTCAGCGTGGCCGGTGGCCACCGCAGCAGGGCTTTCGAGCGCTTCACCAGCGAAGGCCCAGTGGCGCTGCTGCCCAAGGGCGAGGGCTACGCCCTCGTTCATGTCGCCCGACCCGACACTGCCGACGCACTGCTCGCCCTGGACGACGACGCCTACCTCGCACGACTGCAGGCCCACATCGGCAACCGCGCGCGGCTCACTGGCGTCAGCCGGCGCCTGCGCTACCCGCTGCTACTGCGTTACCGCAAATCGTCGATCGGCGAGCGCACGGTCTGGCTCGGCAACGCCGCCCAGACCCTGCACCCCGTCGCTGGACAGGGCTTCAACCTGGCCCTGCGCGACGTGTGGGCACTGGCTGACACGCTGCTGCACCACTGCAGCGACGCTGCGCAGGGCGCGGACCGCGACCCCGGCAGCGCCGCCGTGCTCAGCGACTATGCACGCCGCCGCGGCCTCGACCGGCTCGGCACGATCCGCTTCACCGACACCCTGGTGCGCGTTTTCAGCAACGACCTCGTTCCCCTGCGCCACCTCCGCGGCGCCGCTCTGCTGGCGCTGGACATGGTTCCACCGCTGCGCAACTTCATCGCCCGGCGGATGATGTTTGGCGCTCGCGCCTGGCCCTGAACGCTTGCTCCCAGCGCCGCGACCAGAACTGGTCGAAGGCAATGCAGCGGTGCAAATTGGGCTGCGAAGCACCGCAGGCGGCGGCGTCATCGGTTAAAATGACGGCTTTCCCTGCCCCGACCAGACACATGCAGTTCGCCGGCTTCACCTTGCGCAACAACCTTTTCGTCGCTCCGATGGCTGGTGTGACGGACCGTCCTTTCCGCCAGTTGTGCAAGAAGCTCGGCGCAGGCGTCGCCGTATCCGAGATGGTCACTTCCAACTCCCTGCTTTACGGCAGCGAGAAGACCCAGCGCCGCGCCAATCACGACGGTGAAGTCGACCCGATCTCGGTGCAGATCGCCGGCGCCGACCCGG
>DAORUJ010000147.1:0-7550 GCA_035433105.1 Thauera sp. | reverse complement strand
GAGCGGCTTTCCGGTGAAACTGGTGCCCAGAAGAGGACTCGAACCTCCACGCCTCTCAGCGCTAGTACCTGAAACTAGTGCGTCTACCAATTCCGCCATCTGGGCAGGTAGGCGCGCATTATAAGTTCTGAAAGAAGATTGTCAATGACTCGAAAAACGAAAAATACCCAGGAATCCACTGCCCCCACTGCGCACCCGAAGGCCGAGCGTAAATCGCCTGCCAAAGCAGCGCGCGCAACGGAAAAGCGCGACGTCCCCAAGGCAGGTCGCAGCCGCGCGGCGCGCAAGGCCGCGGCCGCGCAGATCAGCGCCATCCGCAAGGCGGATCCGTTCCACGAGCGCGAATCACAGCAGTATGAGCACCCACTGCCCAGCCGCGAATACGTGCTGCAGGTGCTGACCGAGCGCGGCGTGCCGATGTCCTTTGATGAACTGTCGGCGGCGCTCGACATCCAGCCGCAGGAAGGCGAACACTTTGACCGCCGCCTGCGGGCCATGGCCCGAGACGGCCAGATCGTGCGCAACCGCAGCGATGCCTATCTGCTGCCGGACAAGGCCGATCTGATCAAGGGGCGCGTCGAGGGCCATCCGGACGGTTTCGGCTTCCTGCGCCGTGATGACGGCGGTCAGGATGTTTTCCTCGACCCGAAGCAGATGCGCGAGCTGCTGCATGGCGACCGTGTGCTGGTCCGCATTGCCGGGCAGGATCGTCGCGGGCGCCCCGACGGCAAACTCGTCAAGGTGCTCGAGCGCGCCAACAGCCGTGTCGTCGGTCGCGTCATCAACGAGCACGGCGTGATGATCGTGGTGCCGGAGAATCGCCGGCTGGCGCAGGACATCCTGGTCGCTCCCGGAGGGCGCAAGAAGCCCGAGCCGGGCCAGATCGTCACCGTCGAACTGGTGGAGCAACCCACCAAACTGGCCCAGCCGATCGGCCGAATTGTCGAGGTGCTGGGCAACTATGCCGACCCCGGCATGGAAATCGAGATTGCGCTGCGCAAGCACGACCTCCCGTTCGACTTTTCGGCGGAGGCCAAGGCCGAGACGCGCAAGTTGCCGGCTGTGGTGCGCAAGAAGGACTGGATGGGTCGCGAGGACCTGACCAAACTGCCGCTGGTGACCATTGACGGCGAAACCGCGAAGGATTTCGACGACGCGGTTTATTGCGAGCGCCAGGGCAGGGGTTTCCGCCTGATCGTGGCCATTGCCGACGTGTCGCACTATGTGGGGACGGGCGGCGGGTTGGACTCCGATGCTTTCGATCGTGGCAACTCGGTCTATTTCCCGCGCCGGGTGATTCCGATGCTGCCGGAGAAGCTGTCCAATGGCCTGTGCTCGCTCAATCCGCAGGTCGAGCGCCTGGCGATGGTCGCTGACATGAACATCTCGACAACCGGTGAGATCAAGTCTTACCGCTTCTATCCGGCGGTGATCTGGTCGCATGCGCGCCTGACCTACACCCAGGTCGCTGCAGCCCTGTATGAGCAGGACAGCGTCGCGCGTGAGGAGCTGGGCGCGCTGATTCCTCATCTCGAGAACCTCGACAAGCTGTTCCGCGTGCTGCTGAAGGCCAGGGCCAAGCGTGGCGCGATCGATTTCGAGACCACCGAGACACGCATGATCTTCGATGACAACGGCAAGATCGCGCAGATCGTGCCCGAGGTGCGTAACGATGCCCATCGCCTGATCGAAGAATCCATGCTCGCCGCCAACGTGTGCGCCTCCGACTTTCTCGCCAAGCGCGAGCATCCCGCGCTCTACCGCGTCCATGATTCTCCGTCCGAAGACAAGCTCGCCAAGCTCCGCGAGTTCCTCAAGGAGTTCGGTCTGGGCATTGGCGGGGGCGACGAACCGCGCGCCAGCGACTACGCCAAGTTGCTGACCCAGATCAAGGATCGACCCGATGCCCAGCTACTGCAGACGGTGATGCTGCGCTCGCTCAAGCAGGCCATGTACAGCCCGGACAACGTCGGCCACTTTGGTCTGGCCTACGAGTCCTACACTCACTTCACTTCGCCGATCCGGCGCTATCCCGACCTGCTGATCCACCGCAGTATCAAGGCGGTGCTGGCCGACGGTGCATATCGTCCCGGAGACTGGGAGCAGATCGGCCTGCACTGCTCGATGACCGAGCGCCGCGCTGACGAGGCCACGCGCGACGTGGTGGCTTTCCTGAAGTGTTACTTCATGCAGGACCGTGTCGGCGAGATGTTCACCGGCAGCGTGTCGGCGGTCGTGCCATTCGGCCTGTTCGTTGCACTCGACGATATCTTCATCGAGGGCTTGTTGCACATTTCGGACCTGGGCAGCGACTACTTCCATTACGACGAGACCCGTCATGCGCTGCTGGGCGAGCGTTCGGGCAAGCAGTTCCGCCTGTCCGATCGCGTCAAGGTTCAGCTCGTACGAGTCGACATGGCGACCAACAAGATCGATTTCCGCCTGATCGAGGGGCCGCTGGCGGTTGACAAGCCGGAGCCTGTCGCCGTGCAGCCGTCGGCCAACGGGGCGCCCAAGAAGTCTGAGGCAGCCGAGGCGCTAGCCGTGCCAGTGACCGAAGTCGACAAGCCGGCGCGCAAGCCACGTGCCAAGGCCGCTGCCCAGTCCTTGCCAGCGCCGGCTGCCGAGCCGGCGAAGGTGCCGGCGCCCGCGCGCAAGCCACGCACGAAGGCGAAAGCCGCAGCGAGCGAGCCGGAAGCGGGACAGCCGAGCCTGCTCGATGCGATCTGGCAGAAGGCGGACGATCAGGAGGCTGCGGCGTTGAAACTCGCCGCTGAAGAAGCCGCAGGGGGCAAGGGGCGTAAGGCGGCGACCAAGCGTGCCTTCAGTACGCGCGCAGGCGTCAGTTCAAGCGTGAGCGCCAGCGCGGCCGAAAAGTCGGGCAAGAAGGCGAAGCCTGTGGCCGATAAAGGCAAGAAAACCAAGCCGGCAACCAAGTCCGAAGTCGTTGCAAAGCCGGCCCGTAAAGCCGCCGGCAAGGCGAAGTCAGCTGCCGGCACCGACGCCAAACCGGTAAAATCCGGCGCCTCGAAACCGGCCGCGAATCCTGGCGGCAAGACTTCCACAAAGGGCTCCCGCCGTGGCTAAAGCACCAGAAGCAGCATCAACCCGCCTGATCTACGGCTTTCACGCCGTCTCTGCCAAGCTGCGCCACGCCCCGGATGCGGTGCTCGAAATCTATCTGTCGGGCGACCGCAAGGATGCCCGGGCGAAGAAGTTCATCGCCCAGGCCGAGGCCGCGGGTGCCCGCATCCTGCCCAGTGAGGGCGACAAGCTCGATGCCTTGGTGGGCACCCGCCGGCATCAGGGCGTGGTCGCCAAGGTCGACGCCACGCGGCGCGAGATCAAGCTTGCCGACGTGCTCGACAGCCTGGACGAGAACGCGTTGATCCTGGTGCTCGACGGCGTGCAGGATCCGCACAACCTCGGCGCCTGTCTGCGCGTGGCTGATGCCGCGGGAGCCCATGCCGTTGTTGCGCCCAAGGACCGCGCGGTAGGGCTCAATGCCACTGCGATCAAGGTCGCCAGCGGGGCGGCCGACACCGTACCCTACATCACCGTCACCAACCTGGCGCGGGCCCTGCGCGAGATGCAGGACGCCGGCGTGTGGGTGGTCGGTGCGGCCGGAGAGGCGGAGAAGTCGCTTTACGATGTCGATCAGAAGGTTGCCGTGGCCTGGGTGCTGGGCGCCGAAGGCGACGGCCTGCGCCGCCTGACGCGCGAGACGTGTGACGAGCTCGCGCGCATTCCGCTGCATGGCAGCGTCGAGAGTCTGAACGTGTCGGTCGCGAGTGGCATCTGCCTGTTCGAGGCAAGGCGCCAGCGCGGCTGAATGCCAGGCGTACCGTTCCGACGCCGGCGACGGGGATCTTGAGCGCCTTGATACGCCACGGCTTGCGCTACGCCGGGGCCGTGCTGGCGGTGGTCGTGGTGGCGCTGCTCGGCGCACCGCTGCTCGGGCATCTCGACCTAGCCAACATTGCCATGCTGTTCCCGCTGGCGGTGCTGTTCGCGGCGGTCTGGCTTGGGCGCGGGCCCGCGGTGCTGGCGGCCTTTCTGTCAGTGGCGCTGTTCGACTTCTTTTTCGTCAAGCCGCATTTCACCCTTGTCATCGAAGACCTGCAGTACCTGCTGACCTTCGTAGTTCTGCTCGCCGTGGCGCTGATCACCACCGAACTGGTCGCCCGACTGCGTCGCGAGCGTGATGCCGCCGGCGCGCGGGGGGAGGAGGCTGCGCGGGCTCGACTGGCGGTGGAGTCCGAGCGGCTGCGCAACACCTTGCTGGCCTCACTGTCGCACGACCTGCGCTCGCCCTTGACCGCGCTTGCGGGGCTGGCCGAGTCGCTGCCGCTCGCCGGACCGCCGTTGCCGCCTGCCCAGGCCCGGCTGGCCGAATCCATCCGTCGCGAAGCATTACGTACGCATGCACTGGCGCGTGACCTGCTCGATCTTGCACGGCTGCAGCGCGATACCGTGAAGCTGGCACGCGAGTGGATGCCGGTTGACGAGTTGATTGCGATGGCCTTGCAGGCGCGCGAGAACGTCCTGTCGCATCATCGGCTGGCGATCAGGATCGAGCCCGAGCTGCCTCTGGTACAGGTCGATGCCGTCCTGATGGAGCGGGTGTTGTGCAACCTCATCGACAATGCGCTTGCGCATACGCCAGAGGCCGGCGGTATTGATCTTCTGGCGTGTGCCGGGCAAATGGGGCAAGGGGCGACCGATCAGGCCCGGCCAGCGCTCGTGATCTCGGTGTGCGACACCGGTAGCGGCTTGCCACCAGGCCGCGAGCAGGCGATCTTCGAGCGCTTCGTGCGCGGCGATGACGTGTCGCCGGCGGCAGCAAGGAGTGCGGGTGATATGGGTACCGGACTGGGTCTGGCGATCGTGCGGGCGATCGTCGAGGCGCATGGCGGCTCGGTCGAGGCGCGCAACCGTGAGGGCGGTGGTGCGTGCTTTACCCTGCGTCTGCCGTTCGAGGCGCAGCCCTTGCTGCCGGAGTCACCATGAAGACGCCACAGCGTTCGCTGCCGATCGTCGTGCTGGTCGAGGATGAGGCGGGCATCCGGCAGTTCGTTCGTACTGCACTGGAGTCCGAGGGCTGCAGCGTGTTCGAAGGTGAGACCCTGGCGCGCGGGCGTATTGCGGTATCGGTACGGCGGCCCGATCTGGTGGTGCTCGACCTCGGGTTGCCGGACGGCGATGGCTTGTCACTGCTGACTGAACTGCGTGGCTGGAGCACGGTGCCGGTGCTGGTGTTGTCAGCGCGCAGCGACGAAGCAGACAAGGTTGGCGCGCTCGATGCCGGAGCTGATGATTACCTGAGCAAGCCGTTCGGCGTGGCCGAGCTGCTGGCGCGCGTGCGCGCACTGTTGCGGCGCAGCCAGCGCATATCCGATGGGACCGCGCTGCGCTTCGGCAGCGTCGAAGTCGATCCCGAGCGCCGCAGCGTGCGCCGTGACGGCACCGATGTCCATCTCACCCCGACCGAGTTCAAGCTGCTGATGTTGCTGGTCGAGGCCGAAGGGCGGGTCGTCACGCAGCGTCAGCTGCTCGCCGGGGTGTGGGGGCCCAACCATGTCGAGCATGCGCATTATCTGCGCGTGTATATGGCTGGCCTGCGGCGCAAGCTCGAAGCGGATCCGTCCTTGCCGCGCCACATCCTTACCGAGTCGGGGGTGGGGTACCGGTTGCGGCGCTGAGCTTGTGCCAGGGTGGGCGCCGTGCGGATGCCGCCTGGGCGCGATAGGCGTCAGATCACCAGCTGTGTGCCGAGCTCGACCACGCGGTTGTTGGGGATGCGGAAGAAGTCGGTGGCGCTGGTGGCATTCTTCGACATCAGTGCGAACAGCTTGCCGCGCCAGCGCGCAATGTGGTGGCGGTTCAGCTTCGGGATCACCGATTCGCGAGACAGATAGAAGGTCGTTTCCATCATGTCGAAGCTCTCTCCAAAGCGCTTGCAGTGGGACAGTGCGCTGGGGATGTCGGGGTCTTCCATGAAGCCATAGCGCAGCACCACGCGCATGAAGCCCTCCCGAAGCGGGTGCAGGTAGATGCGGTCGAGTTCGCTGACGTACGGCGTATCGGCGGTCTGTACCGTCAGTAGAACAACGCGGTCGTGCAGCACCTGGTTGTGCTTCAGGTTGTGCAGCAACGCGGACGGAACGCCTTCCTTGGAACTGGTCATGAAAATGGCCGTACCCTTGACGCGATGCACGTCTTCGACCATGTCGAGAAAGACATCGAGCGGCAGGCTTTGACGCGCAACCTCTTCCATGACCATGCTGCGGCCGTGTCGCCAGGTCGTCAGTAGCGTGAAGCTCACCAGGCCAATGACGATGGGGAACCAGCCGCCCTGCGGAATCTTGATTGCGTTGGCGGCAAAGAAGGCGAGGTCGACGCTCAGCAGCCCGCCGATCAGTAACGTAACCACCAAAATGTTCCAGCGCCACAACAACACCATGACGAAGGCGATCAGCACCGTGTCGATCAACATCGTGCCGGTTACCGCGATACCGTAGGCGGCCGCCAGGTTCGATGAGTTCTCGAACCCCAGCACCAGTCCGACGACGGCGAAGTAGAGCGTCCAGTTGGTGAAGGGGACGTAAATCTGCCCCTGCTCGTGGCCGGAAGTATGGATGATCAGCATGCGTGGCAGCAGCCCCATCTGCACCGCCTGGCGAGCCACCGAGAACGCACCCGAAATGACGGCCTGCGAAGCGATCACGGTCGCGAGCGTGGCCAGGACAAGCAGCGGGGCCATGGCCCAGCCCGGACCGAGATGGAAGAAGGGGCTTTCGATGGCGGCAGCGTCGTGCAGCAACAGGGCGCCCTGACCGAAGTAGTTCAGCACCAGTGCCGGCATCACAAAGCCGAACCACGCCAGTCGGATTGGCAGCGGACCGAAGTGCCCCATGTCCGTGTACAGGGCTTCGCCACCGGTGACTGCCAGCACGACCGAGCCCAGCGCGATGAAGGCGAGCATTGTATGGTCGATGGCGAAGCCCACAGCATAGGCAGGATTGAGTGCCGCCAGCACGTCGGGATGACGGGCGATCTCGAGTACGCCGAGTACCGCGAGCACGCCAAACCAGCACAGCATCACCGGGCCGAAGAACAGCCCCACGGCGCCCGTGCCCCGACGCTGGATCATGAACAGCGCAGTCAGGATGACCAGCGTCATCGGTAGCACGTATTCGTCCAGTTCGGGGGCGAGGATACCGATGCCTTCCACGGCCGACAGCACCGATATCGCCGGCGTGATCATGCTGTCACCGAAGAACAGCGCTGCGGCGAAGATGCCCAGCATCGACACCACCCAGGTCAGACGGTGACTGCGGGCGCGCTCGACGACCAGTGACAGCAAGGCGAGCGAGCCCCCTTCGCCGCGGTTGTCGGCCCGCATGATGATCAGCACGTACTTCAGCGTCACCAGCAGCATGATCGACCAGAACACCATCGACAGCACGCCCAGCACGTTGGCAGCCGTCACCGCGATCGGATGGTGGCCGTTGAAGATTTCCTTCAGCGCGTAGAGCGGGCTGGTGCCG
>DAORUJ010000146.1:5857-7591 GCA_035433105.1 Thauera sp. | reverse complement strand
GATGGGCGGCCACACGAATTTCATCGTGAACCACGCCAGAATGAAGAACACAACGAGCTGGGCTATCAGAGTTGCGTTCAAATTCACGGTTCTTGGCCCTCAGTTTGGTTCAAAAAAGGATGAACTCGAACCGATCAGAGCTGGAACGGGTTGGCGAACGCAAACATCATGGCGATACCGACGCCAATCAGGAACGCAGCGTCGATCAGACCGGCCAGCAGGAACATCTTGGTCTGCAGCGCGTTCATCAGCTCGGGCTGGCGGGCCGAAGCTTCGAGGTACTTGGAACCCATGATGCCGATACCGATACAAGCGCCGACGGCACCGAGACCGATAATCAGACCAGCAGCCAGAGCAACAAAACCCAGAACGTTTTCCATGACGACTCCTTAGGGGAAAGGTAAATTTAAAAACTAGGTACTGCGTTGAAGATAAAGGTGAAACTCAGTGACTTTCGTGCGCCTGACCTACATACACCAAGGTCAGCATCATGAAAATGAAGGCCTGCAGTGTGATGATCAAAATATGGAAGATCGCCCACACCGTCCCGGCGACCACATGACCGACGAAGCCAAACACGGTAGCGGTACTGCCGAGCAGCGCAATCAGCACGAAAACGAGTTCGCCAGCGTACATATTGCCGAACAGTCGCATGCCGTGAGAGACGGTCTTGGCGATGAACTCGATCATCTGCATCGCGAAGTTGACCGGATACAGCAACGGATGGCTGCCGAACGGCGCAGTGAAGAGCTCATGCACCCAGCCCGATACACCCTTGATCTTGATGTTGTAGTAGAGACACAAAAGCAGCACCCCGACCGACATACCCAGCGCAGCGGACAGGTCGGCGGTCGGAACGATGCGCATGTAAGCATGGGCGGGATCGCCGCCACCAGCAGCATAGACACCCTCCCAGATCCGCGGCAGCAGATCAACCGGCAGCAAGTCGACCGCGTTCATCAGGAAAATCCAGACGAACACCGTAAGCGCCAGCGGAGCGACGAATTTGCGCGATTCGGCACTATGTATGATGCCCTTGGCTTGGTCTGAAACCATCTCGACGAGCAATTCGACGGCACCCTGGAAACGCCCAGGAACGCCGGATGTAGCCTTGCGGGCGGCAAGCCACAGCAGGAAGATCGTCAGTAGACCGAGTGTGATCGAATAGAACATCGAATCGATGTTGATCACAGTCCAGTCCACGATGTTCTCTTGCGCGTGGCCGGTATTGTTGAGATGCGTCAGGTGATGAACGACGTACTCGGAAGCGGTGGGGGCGTGCCCTTCTGTAGCCATGGTCAGGTCTTTACCAAAAATGCAAACAAATTCGCCTTAAGCGCCAGGATCAGACCAATCAGCATCCCGCCCCAATGGAGCTGCGGATAGATAGCCCAAACCAGCACCAACAATCCCACAATCGAGACGAGTTTGAAGAACTCGCCTGCGACGAAAGCGGTCACAGAGGCTGTACCGAGCTTGCGCGAAATCGCGGCAAGACGAACAGCGAACATCCAGCTCGGCAACACACACGCCAACCCTCCGCCCGCCGCAGAAACAGCGCCACGCATTCCGAACAAGGCAGCAGCAATTGCCACTGCAAGCACGGTTGCGACCAACTGCAGTAAAACAGCTTTATGCATCGGTTGTCGCGCCAGTGCGTTATCTCGACTAGCGACCGCCCAAAAATCCCGCGAATACTAGGGGTTATCCACTACAAAGTCAATCTTGAGTTGC
>DAORUJ010000146.1:0-5757 GCA_035433105.1 Thauera sp. | reverse complement strand
GTCCTGCACCACCACTCCTGGAGATTGAACATGTCAAGCAAGTCAGCATTTCGGCGTTCTGCGTGGATTGCCAGCACAGCGATCGTGTTGGCGGTGTCCGCGGTTCCCGCTCAGGCAGCCCTGACCACCTTCCAACAATCCGCGCTTCTCCCGACAACCCAGCTCTACACCGACATCATCGGCGGCGGCATCGGTGACGTGGTCGTGATGACGGGCGGTGGCAGCAGCCCGGGCGTCGGCGTCACCAGCGGCCGCAATGACGACGGATATCGTGGCCCGATCAACTTCGGCTTCGATTTTTCCTTCTTTGGCTACACGTATTCGTCGTTCTACGCCAACAACAACGGCAACATCAGCTTCACCCAGGGTAACTCCACCTACATTCCTTCCGGACCGATCGGCGCGAGCATTCCGACGATTTCGGCGTGGTTTGGCGACGTGGACACGCGCAACTCGGCCAGCGGTGTGCTGCACCTGCGCCAGGACACCAATCAGACGATCCTGACCTGGGACAGGGTGGGGTACTACGGCAACAACGCCGACAAGCTGAACACCTTCCAGATGATCGTCCGTGGTCCGGGTTACACGATTCCCGAAGGCGAGGGCGCGATCGGCTTCTACTGGCTAGGCATGCCTTGGGAAGATACCGATACGAGCTCGACTGCTGCAGTCGGATTCGGTAACGGCTCCGGCGACGCAGTGGTCCTTGAGGGCTCCAACACCGCCGGACTGAACAGCGTGGTGGCTTTTCACAAGACCTGGTTCACCACCAACCTGACCCCGGTCGATCCCGATCCGAACCCGGTTCCGGAACCCGGCTCCCTGGCCTTGCTCGGACTGGGTGTGCTCGGACTCCTGGCGGGCCGCCGTCGCCTGTCCTGAGCTGATTCAGTACTTGACCCGAGGCCGGCGGAGGTATTTTTGCTCCGCCGGCCTCGGCCGTTCTGCAGGCGGCTTTTAGCCGAAGCTGCTTTCAGCGCAAACGGCTCAACACACCATCAAGCTGATCCAGGCTGCTGAAGCGGATGCTGACTTCGCCGACGCCTTTCTTGTTGGCCTTGATCTTTACTGTCGCCCCGATCGCATCCGCGATCTCCTCTTCAAGCCGCAGCAAGTCGCGGTCGGGCTGAGGCACGGCCTTCCTCAGACGCGGATTCAGCACCTGCTGCACCAGGCGCTCGGTGTCTCGCACTGAAAACTGCCTGGCCGCGACCTGGTTGGCGAGCTGAATCTGGCTCGCACCGTCCAGCGGCAGCAGCGCGCGCGCGTGCCCCATGTCGATGTCACCCGCCATCAACAATTCCTGCACAGGCCTGGCAAGGTTGAGCAGGCGCAGCAGATTGGACGCCGCCGGCCGCGAACGCCCGACTGCATCCGCCGCCTGTTGGTGGGTCATGGCGAATTCGTCGATCAGACGCTGGATGCCGCCCGCCTCTTCGAGCGGATTGAGGTCTTCGCGCTGGATATTTTCGATGAGCGACATCGCCAGCGCCGCCTCGTCGGCAATCTCGCGCACCAGGCAGGGCACCTCGGCCAGGCCGGCGATCTGCGATGCGCGCCAGCGGCGCTCGCCGGCGATGATCTCGTAGTCATCCTCACCCACTGGGCGCACCATGATCGGCTGCATGATGCCCTGTGCCTTGATCGAGGCGGCCAGCTCCTCGAGCGAGCCCGGGTCCATGCGCGTACGCGGCTGGTACTTTCCAGGCTGCAGGGCAATGGTGGGCAACATCTGCAGTTCGCCCTTTTCAGCCACATCTTCCTGGTTGGCCGCCAGCAGCGCGTCGAGTCCGCGGCCGAGGCCCTTGAGTCGGGATTTGTTCATGGTCCTGTCCGGATTCAGAAGGTTTGCGCGCGTTCGATCATCTCGTGCGCGAAGGCCATATAAGCCTGGGCGCCCTTGGCCGCCTTGTCGAACACCACTCCAGGCATACCATGGCTGGGCGCTTCGGCCAGGCGCACGTTGCGCGGCACGATGGCACGGAACACCTTGTCGCCAAAGTGGCTTTCGAGCTGGGCAGAAACCTGCTGCTGCAGGGTGACGCGCGGATCGTACATGACGCGCAACAGACCGATGATCTTGAGGTCGCGGTTGAGGTTGGCGTGCACCTTCTTGATGGTGTTTACCAGATCGGACAGCCCTTCCAGCGCGTAGTACTCGCATTGCATCGGAATGATCACGCCGGTCGCACAGCACAGGCCATTGAGCGTGAGCATCGACAGCGACGGCGGGCAGTCAATCAGGACGAAATCGTAGTCGGCAACGAAGGCTGCGAGCGCGTTGCGCAGACGCTTCTCGCGCTGCTCCAGATTGACCAGCTCGACCTCGGCGCCGGCAAGATCGCGGTTGGCGGGCAGCACATCATAGCCGCCTGTCGGCGACGTGACGCGCACTCCCGCAAGGTCAACCAGGCCGACGAGCAGGTGGTATACCGAGCTTTTCAGGCCGCGCTTGTCGATGCCACTGCCCATCGTGGCATTGCCCTGGGGGTCGAGGTCGATCAGCAGGGTGCGCTGACCGGCCTGCTGAAGCGCAGCGGCGAGGTTGACGCAGGTGGTGGTCTTGCCCACTCCGCCCTTCTGATTGGCAACGCAGAAAATCTTGGCCATGGTCGAATCGGGCTGTTCCATTTGCACAGGACGCGCGCAAGGCGCAAAACCTGCAGTGTACTTCAATGACGCAGCGCAGCAGGCCAGAAGGCCGAAATGCGCCCATCCCTAGCCTCAGATCCGCCGAATGACGAGCAAATGACGCTCGGCGTCCAGGCCGGGCACGCTCAGCACATGACTCTCGGCAAGCGCCCAGCCGGCCGGCAGCGCAGCAAGCTCATCCGCCGGATGCAGGCCCTTCATCGCATACAGCGCGCCGTCCTCGGCCAGCAGGTGGCCGGACAGCGTGACGAAATCCGCCAGGCTGGAAAAGGCGCGCGAGATCACGCCATCGGCCGCGCCCGCGGGCAGAGCGTCGGCCGTCACCTGTTCGACACGCTTGTTGATCACGCTGAAGTTGCCGAGGCCGAGCTCTATCCGTGCCTGCTGCTGGAAGCTCGCCTTCTTGCCCACGGTCTCGATCGAATTCACGATCAAGCCCGGGCGCACGATGGCCAGCACGATGCCCGGCAGACCACCGCCCGAGCCGATGTCGGCGAGCCGGTTCACCGCGCACAGGTGCGGTAGTACCGCCAGCGCATCGAGCAGGTGGTGAGTGATGACATCCTGCGACGAACGAATCGCCGTCAGGTTGTAGACCTTGTTCCACTTCAGCAGCAGTTCGCCGAAAGCCAGCAGACGCTCGACGGTTTCTTCGGGCAGGGCCAGGCCAAGCGCGGCAATGCCCTCGACCAACTGCGGGGCACAGGCTTGCAGGCGTCCGCTCATGCCGCCGGCCTCCGCTCAGCCGCCTTACCCGCACGACCGGCCAGGTCGCGGCGCTTGAGCCACACCAGCAGCAGGGACATCGCTGCCGGGGTCACCCCCTGGATTCGGCTTGCCTGGCCGATGGTTTCGGGCTTGTGCAGGTTGAGTTTCTGCTGCACCTCTTTAGACAAGCCGCGCACCTCGGCATAATCGATCGCCTCTGGCAGGCGGGTCGCTTCGGCCTGCGCCTGCTTCGCCACCTCGCCCTGCTGGCGATCGATGTAACCCTGATACTTGGCGGCGATCTCGATCTGCTCGACCACCTGCGGATCGGTCTCACACTCCGCCGGCGCGCCCGGCAGGCTCATCAGCGACGCATAGCTCGTCTCCGGCCGGCGCAGCAACTCGAAGTAGCGCTGCTCGCGTTCGAGCGCCTTGCCCAGCACACGCTGCTGATCGTCTTCCGGGATCGCCTCGGGCCGCGCCCAGGTCGCCCGGAGTTGCGCGC
This sequence comes from Thauera sp., assembly GCA_035433105.1. Classification (GTDB taxonomy): domain Bacteria; phylum Pseudomonadota; class Gammaproteobacteria; order Burkholderiales; family Rhodocyclaceae; genus Thauera. Next base: position 1,892 of record DAORUJ010000146.1, on the reverse strand, counting down.
TACCGCGCTCGATCGCCTCACGCTTGGCGCAAAATGCAGCCCAGCGCTGATCGTCGACCAGGCCCAGTTCGCGCCCCTTCTCGGTCAGGCGCAGGTCGGCGTTGTCCTCGCGCAGCGACAGGCGGTACTCGGCACGCGAGGTGAACATGCGGTAGGGCTCGGACACCCCGCGCGTGATCAGATCGTCCACCAGCACACCCAGATAGGCCTCGTCGCGGCGCGGGCACCAAGGCGCGCGGCCCTGCACCTGCAGCGCCGCATTGGCGCCGGCCAGAAGGCCTTGTGCCGCCGCTTCTTCGTAACCGGTAGTGCCGTTTATCTGGCCGGCGAAGAAGAGCCCTGCAATCGACTTGGTTTCCAGACTGGACTTGAGGTTGCGTGGATCAAAGTAGTCATACTCGATCGCATAGCCGGGACGCATGATGTGTGCATTTTTCAGGCCACGGATACTGCGCACGACCTGCAGCTGAACATCAAACGGCAGCGAGGTGGAAATCCCGTTGGGGTAGATTTCGTGCGTATCGAGACCTTCGGGTTCGAGGAAGATGTTGTGGCTTTGCTTGTCAGCGAAACGGTGGATCTTGTCTTCAATCGACGGGCAGTAACGCGGACCGACGCCCGCGATCACGCCGGAATACATCGGTGAGCGGTCAAGGTTGGCGCGGATCACATCATGCGTGCGCTCATTGGTGCTGGTCATCCAGCACGGCAGTTGGCGCGGATGCTGCTCGCGACGGCCGAGAAAGCTGAACACCGGCACCGGATCGTCGCCCGGCTGCACCGTCATCACCGAAAAGTCGATCGTGCGCGCGTCCAGTCGCGGTGGCGTGCCGGTCTTCAGCCGGCCTTGGGGCAGTTTGAGTTCCTTCAAGCGCGCCGCAAGCGAGACCGCAGGCGGATCGCCAGCGCGGCCGGCCGCATAGTTCTGCATACCCACATGCACCAGACCATTGAGAAAGGTGCCCGCCGTCAGCACAACGGTCGGCGCCTCAAAGCGCAGACCGATCTGGGTGACAACGCCAGTGACCCGATCGCCCACCACGGTGAGATCGTCCACCGCCTGCTGGAACAAGAACAATCCCGGCTGGTTCTCCAGCCGCCTGCGGATCGCCGCCTTGTACAGCACGCGGTCGGCCTGGGCGCGCGTGGCCCGCACCGCCGGCCCCTTGGAGGCGTTGAGGATACGGAACTGGATGCCACCCTCGTCGGTAGCCGCCGCCATCGCACCGCCGAGGGCATCGACTTCCTTCACCAGATGACCCTTGCCGATGCCGCCGATGGACGGATTGCAGCTCATCGCCCCGAGGGTCTCGATGTTGTGGGTCAGCAGCAGCGTGCGCGCACCCATGCGTGCCGCGGCAAGCGCAGCCTCGGTCCCGGCGTGACCGCCGCCGACCACAATGACATCGAAACGGGTGGGGTAGAGCATGGAACGCTCCGTGCAGCAAAATGTGAACAAGGGGCAGAATTCTACGCGCTCGGCCGCTTCAAGAACAGATTCCATCCCTTTTTTCAGGGGATTTCACATTTTAAACAGCAGCTTAGAAAATTTAGCGTTTCTGCGCTGCCAGCATGCGATTGACCGCTTCGAGATGCTCGGGCTCGTTATGGCACATACCCTGGAAGGCGGCGCACAGATCAAGAAAGTCCTTCAGCTCGGTGCGCTGGGCCATCTTCATCAAGCGCTTGGTCAGGCGCAGGGCCTTCGGCGGCTGGGCGGCGAAGCGCGCGGCCATCGCCTGCGCGCGCGCCAGCAGCTGCTCGGGCTCGACCACCTCGAGCACGATACCCAGCGTCTTTGCCTCGGCGGCATCAACGATACGGCCGGACAGCGTGAGCTCGAAAGCCTGCTGGTAGCCAATCAGGCGCTGCATGAACCAGGCGCCGCCATC
>DAORUJ010000145.1:0-7636 GCA_035433105.1 Thauera sp. | reverse complement strand
ACACCGCCCTTTCACGGCGATAACCGGGGTTCGAATCCCCGTGGGGACGCCAACAAAAAGTGATGCAGTCTCGAATGACTGCATCACATGGCCGGCAGCTTGCCGGTGCAGGTCAGTACGGAGTGGTAGTTCAGTTGGTTAGAATACCGGCCTGTCACGCCGGGGGTCGCGGGTTCGAGTCCCGTCCACTCCGCCAGAAAAAAGCCCTTGTTCAATTGATGAACAAGGGCTTTTTTGATTTTCGCGCGCTTAACGCACCTCTCTTTGCGCACCCCTGCCACTCAATCGTCGCTCCGCAAACACAGCTTGCCTACGCCGTCTCTGATCTGGCCGGCGCCGAGTTGGCTGAGTCCGCCGCGAGAGTCCACATCTGATGTTGCCCAAGATTGATGGACGGGTTCGCGTCAGCGCGGGCTACATTCACATCGGCAGGAGAGCCGACATCCGTTGCCGCCTCAGGGCCGCTGCAGACGCTCGACGCCCGCGCCGCCGGCAAGCAGCAACAGGTCTGCCCCACGGCGGGCGAACAGACCGTTGGTGACGACCCCCACGATCTGATTGATGGCCGTCTCGGTGCCAACCGGGTCGTTGATCGACAGGCCATGCACATCCAGGATCAGGTTGCCGTTGTCGGTGACAAAGCCTTCGCGCAGGCGAGGCTCTCCGCCAAGGTGGGCGAGTTCGCGGGCGACGTGGCTGCGTGCCATCGGGATCACCTCAACCGGCAGCGGAAACTGGCCCAGTGTCGGCACGCGCTTGCTGGCGTCGCAGATGCAGATGAAGCGATCGGACACCGCGGCGACGATCTTCTCGCGCGTCAGTGCGCCGCCACCGCCCTTGATCATGGCGAAGCTACCGTCAATCTCGTCGGCGCCGTCGACATAGACCGGGATGCGGTCGACGTCGTTGAGATCGAACACCGGAATGCCGTGTGCGGCAAGGCGCTTCGAGCTGGCTTCCGAGCTGGACACCGCGCCGCGGATGCGCTCGTGCACGCTGGCGAGGCCGTCGATGAAGTGGTTGACCGTCGAGCCGGTGCCGACGCCGACGATGCTGCCGTCTTCGATGTAGTCGAGCGCAGCGAGTGCCGCTGCCTTCTTGAGTTCGTCCTGAGTCATGGGCGTTTCCCGGTCTTCAGACCAGTCCGTTGAAAGGTTGAGCGAGAACCGTGTCGCCAGGCTGCACCGCGCTGCAGTCTTCGGGTAACACGACAAAACAGTTGGCTTCCGACATTGAGCGCAACACGCCCGAGCCCTGCGCACCAGCAATGCTCACTGTCAGCTCGCCTGCTTCGCGCACGAGGCGGCAGCGCAGGTATTCGATGCGGCCAGGGCGCTTGCGCAGGCTGAAGTCAGCGCGCGCAGGGAAAAGTACGGCTTGTGGCAGCGGGCTGACGCCCATCATCTTCAACAAGGCGTCCTGCACGAACTGGTAGAAAGTCACCATCACCGCGACCGGGTTGCCGGGCAGGCCAAACAGCACCGCGTTGCCGATGCGGCCGAAGGCCATCGGCCGACCGGGCTTGATCGCCAGCTTCCAGAACGACACCTCACCCATGCGCGCCATCATGTCGCGGATGAAGTCGGCCTCGCCGACCGAGACGCCACCGCTGGTGATGATGACGTCGGCCGCATTCGAAGCGTCACGAAAAGCCGCCTCGAGTGCCGCGGGCTCGTCCGCGACGACGCCCATGTCGAGCACCTCGCAGCCCAGGCGGTAGAGCACGCCAAACAGCGTGTAGCGGTTGCTGTCGTAGACCTGGCCCGCCGCCAGCGGCTGGCCGATCGAGGCAATCTCGTCGCCGGTGGAGAAAAACGCGACCCGCAGCCTGTGCCGAACAAAGACTTCGCCCAAGCCGAGCGAGGCAATGAGGCCAAGTTCGGCTGGGCCACAGCGCGTACCAGCGGCCAGTGCAATGCTGCCGACCGCGAGATCTTCACCCGCGGAGCGCAGGTTTTGCCCCTTCTTCTGTCCGGCGGGGATATGCACCTGATCGTGTTCGCAGCGGACGACTTCTTGCATGACGACAGCGTCGGCGCCGTACGGGATCTCTGCCCCGGTCATGATGCGCACAGCCTGTGCCGCACCGAGCGTGCCGGAGAAGGGATGGCCAGCGAAGGCGGTGCCGACCAGCGTAAGCGCGGTGTCGCCAGCGTTGGCGAGGTCGGCGCTGCGGACCGCGTAACCGTCCATCGCCGAATTGTCGTATGCCGGCACGTTGAAGGGCGCAATCAGGTCGCGCGCCAGCACCCGGTCGAGCGCCGCACGCACTGCGACACACTCCCAGCCTTCAATCGTCGCCAGGGCATCGAGGACCAGGCCACGCGCATCAGCGACGCTCAGGAAGTTGCGCCCCGCGTTGTCGCCGGAAGAAGGCTGAGTCATCTGCATGGATTCCGGAAAGTGCGACCCGGGTGGGTCGTGGAAATCGCCATTTTCCCACAAGGAGGCAGGGCTTGTGGGCGCACGGTGGTGGACACGGATTCCGGTCGCGCGTGAGCAGCCATTCCGATTTGTGGTGGCCAGCAGGTCCGACTAAAAAGAGCTGAACGGCCCGCAGGTTCCTCGTGCGTTTGTAGATCAAGGCCGCCTTCGTCCTCCGCATAGAGTGCGTACCGTAGGCGTACGGATTGAGGCCGGCCGCTATCACCCAGTGCTCGACGATCCTCGCGTACTGCCGGGTGGAGACATGCGGGGAGCCGTGCAGGCGGCTCGGAAAGAGAAAGTCTTCCGACCTCAGGCTGACGAGGTCGCGCACCGCGTGCGCATGCTGCAGATGGATGCTGATGGCCCAGATGACCTTGGGCTTGAGCAGTGCCTTCTGGCCAGCTAGCTTCCCTTTGTCCCAGGCTTCCCGATGTTCGCCGTTCTCCATGACCGGCTCCTTGCTGTTGATCGGAGCCTGATTTTTGAACTCGTGGCGTTCGGCTGCCATCGGGCAAGATGCGACAAGCTAGTACTCGGCCAGAGGGGGATTGTTGATCCTGACCTCCGGCGACCCGCTGAGCGCCTGCTCTACATCGGCGCTTTACAACGCATGGCGCCTACCGCGTCCTCCGTGCCTTGGCCAATTCCAGATCGCGGGGACATCCCGGGCGTGGTGCAGGACGCGCGCCACTGTGATCCCATCGTCCTCGACGAAATAAAACAGGATGTAGGGCGTCAAGGTCGGCCAACCGCGCAGGTCGACCGCCAGTTCGTCACGGGCCTGGCCTATTTTCGGCTGCAAGAGTAGCGTTTGCGATTCGGCTTGGATCTGATCAAGTAAGCGGTCGGTGGCCTCGACGCTGTCCTCGGCGACGAAAAGCCAAGCCTCAAGCAGATCGTTTTCCGCACTGGTGGAATGTCGAATCTTGCTCACGCGGTCGCTACGCCTGTCGCCGTGCTGACAGTGTTGCCCGGCCGCGTTGCTCAATTTCGTTCATGCCGAGTTCGCGCACCCGGCCCGCCTCGATGTCGGCGACACCTTGGGCGACGTCGGCTTTCAGGCTGGCCAGGCTCGCTGCCTGCACGCCCTGGTAGGCCTCGAACAATCGCAACGCTTCGCGGATGACTTCACTCGCAGAACTGTAGAGACCAGACTCCACATGCTGGCGCACCCGATTTTCCAACTCTGGGGGTAGGGAGACATTGAGGGACATGGCGCGCTCCAGAGGATGTCAATTAATGTCATATTTTGCCACTAAACCGGCTGCCTGTGCGCTTCGAAGCACGTTCCCGTCGCCTCGACGAGCCCCAGTTTGTTCGACTAGCCGGTTCAGGAACCTACCCCCTGCGCATGGGCACGACCGAAGCTCTTTCGGTGCAGGAGTTCCAGTTCGCAGGATGTCAGGTGAGCGAAAGGTATTCGTCGCATTGCGGCTGCACAGGCAGCGGCTGGAGAATGGCGGCCAGGGCCGACTAGCCGGAGTAGCCCCTCTGGCGGGTTTCGGAGGGAGGCAGCCACATAGACCAGTGCTTTTTCGACCTGCTGACTTCCCGCTCAGGGTTGAAATCTATTCGTCGCAGGCCGAAGCATCGGGTTGTTTTTTGAAGTCCGCTGTGTGGTGAGCATCGACCCCAATAACCCGCCCTTACCAAACCGGCCGGGCGGCGATCAGCGCCTCGGCGGCCTCTGCATCAAGCGGTTTGGCGAAATGGTAGCCCTGTCCGTATTCGACCTTCAGCGCGCGCAGCAACTCGAGCTGGCGGGCATTTTCGACCCCTTCGGCGATGAGGTCCATGTTCAGGGTGCGGGCCAGTGCGACGATGGTCTCGATGATCTCGGCGTTCTTGCGGTCGACGTCCATACGGCCGACGAAGGAGGCGTCGATCTTCAGCGTGTCGATCGGGAAGCGGTGCAGGTACGAGAGCGACGAATAGCCGGTGCCGAAATCGTCCATCAGCAGCTTGATCCCCATGGCGCGTAGTTTCTCCAGCACTACCATCGCCGCATCGGCGTGCTCCATGAGCACTGTTTCGGTGACTTCGAGCTTGAAGTTTGCGGTGTCGAGCCCGGTTTTCGCCAGCACCGTCTCGATCTGCTGAATCAGGTCTGGCTCGGTGAACTGGCGCCCGGCCAGGTTCACGCTGATCTGCATTGGCGGGTGGTCCGGGTAGCGCTGCTGCCACTCGTGCATCTGCCGGCAGGCCTCGGCCAGCACCCAGTTGCCGATTTCGACAATGAGGCCGGTCTCCTCGGCGAGGGGAATGAATTCGATGGGCGGCACCAGGCTGCCATCGGGGCGACGCATCCGCACCAGGGCCTCGAAACCGGCAAGGAGCCCTGTTTCCAGCGCGACGACGGGCTGGTAATAGACCAGGAAATCTTCACCGCGACCCACGGCCTGGCGCAGTTCGGTTTCCATCTCGAACTGGGCGACGACGCGCTCGCGCATGTTGGCGTCGAACACCGCGTAACGCTCGCCGCCGCGGCGCATGGCGTCATGGGTCACCGTCTCGGCGTCACGCAGGATGTCGCCGGGGTCGGCGTAGTCCGGCCGGCCAAGGGCAATGCCGACGCTGGCGGTGGTAAACAGCTGGTGGCCGTCGACGTTGAACCCGGCCGCCAGCACGGCCTGCAGCTTGTCGGCGAAACGCTCTGCTTCGTCGGCATCCTGCGCCGCGTCGAGCAGTACGGCAAAGCTGTCGCCGCCGACGCGGGCCAGGGTGTCGCCGGGGCCGAGGCGGTCGGTGAGGCGTTGGGCGACGGCGATCAGCAACTGGTCGCCGACGGTTGCCCCGAGGCTGTCGGTGATGAGGTGAAAACGGTCGAGGGCAAGGAGCAACAGGGCGAAGCTCCGCCCTGCGTGCTGATCCTGGCTGCGCCCCAGGGCATCGGCGAGCCGGGTCAGCAGCAGTGTGCGGTTGGGCAGGCCGGTCAGGCCATCACGCAGCAGCTCTTCCTCGACCACCGTCGCGAGCATGACGCGCGCCGAGGCGGCACCGATGACGCCGGTCAGCTGGGCCTCGCAGTACTGGGCGAGTTCGGTGTCGATCGCCTGCAACTGTTCCAGGTTGTGCCGTCTGGAATAGTCCGCAAACGCTTGCTCGGCGTTCGCGGCACCGAGAAAGCGCGTCATCAGCGCCTGAAGTTCCGGCAGCGAGCCGCTCGCCCGCCAGGTGCCCTCGGCGCCGTGATCGTGCTCGAAGACGTCGACGAAGCGCACCGCCTGCGTCTGCTCGACGGCGCTCTGGTCGGTCAGGATCGACACCGTCACGTACAGGCCGGCGTTGGCGAGCATGCTCCAGAGCATGGCGTGGCTGATTTCGTCCAGCCCCTCCAGGCCGAAGAGGGCAAGCGGGCGCAACAGTTCGATGGCGAACGGCCCGTGCTCGAGCAGGTCCGTCGACAGCCAGCCGGAACGGGCCAGGACCGGCAGCAGCAGGGTATAGAACCAGACCACGAAGCCGGCGCCAAGCCCGGCCAGCGCTCCGCTGCGGGTGCCGCCTTTCCAGTAGATGCCACCAAAGATCGCGGGCCCGAACTGGGCGACGGCGGCAAAGGAAATCAGGCCGATCGCCACCAGCGCGTAGGCTTCACCCGCCAGGCGGTAGTAGGTATAGCCGAGCAGCATGCCGATCACGATGGTAATGCGGCGGATGGCGAGCAGGAGCCCGGAGAGGTCGGCGCGCTCGGACAAGCGCAAGACCTTGATGCGAAACAGGACCGGCATGACCAGGTCGTTGCAGACCATGGTCGATAGGGCGATGGTCTCGACGATCACCATGCCGGTGGCGGCGGAGAAGCCACCGAGGAAGACGAGCAGGGCGAGTGCCTCCTGCTGCGCGAGCAGCGGCAAAGTGAGGACGAAGGTATCGGGGTTGATGCTGCCGTCGGGGAAAAGCAGCATGCCGCCGAACGCGATCGGCAGGACGAAGAGGGCGAACAGAAAAAGATACAGCGGAAAGAGCCAGATCGCCTTGTTCAGGTGCGTCTCGTCGACGTTCTCGACCACCGCCACCTGGAACTGCCGCGGCAGGAACATGATCGCCAGCATGCTCATGAAGGACAGCGAAAACAGCGAGGCCCAACTGCGGTAGATGTCGCTCGAGCCGCCGCCGATGACGAAGTTGTCGGCCAGCCCGGGCTGCTGAGCCGCGCGCGCGAAGATGTCACCGATGCCGTCGAACATGCCCCAGGTGACGAAGGCGCCGAGGGCAAGAAAGGCCAACAGCTTGAGCAGCGCTTCGAAGGCGATCGCCGCCACCATGCCCTCGTGACGCTCGGCGGCGTCGAGCTTGCGGGTACCGAAGACGATGGTGAAGGCCGCCAGGGCCAGCGCCACGTAAAGCGCGGTGTCGCTCCAGATGCGCTCCGGTTCCTGCTGCGCGAACGACAGCGCTTCGGGGTAGCCACGCAGGACGTTGAAGCTCGTGGAGATCGCCTTCAGCTGCAGGGATATGTAGGGGGTGACACCGATCACCGCGATCACTGTCACCAGTCCGGCCAAGGCCGCGCTCTTGCCGTAGCGTGAGGAAATGAAGTCGGCCAGCGAGGTGATGTGGTTTTGCTTGGCGATGCGGATAATCTTGCGCAGCACCATCCACCACAGGGCGATCATCACCGTGGCGCCGATATACACGGGCAGGAACCCGATCCCGCTGGCGGCGGCACGCCCGACGCTGCCATAGAAGGTCCACGCCGTGGTGTACACGCCGAGCGAGAGGGCATAGACATAGGGGTTGGCGATCACGCTGCGCCCGGCGTCGGCCCGCTTATCGCCGTAGTAGGCGATGACAAAGAGCAGCCCGAGGTAGGCCACGACGACAAGGACGATGATCCACGCCGGCAAAATTCAGTCCTCGGTCCAGACCGGGCGGGAGAGGGGCTTGTGCCGCATGGCCGCTACTTCTTCTCGACCACTAGCGCCAGTAGCACGACCAGCAGCGCCCAGGCGACAAACACATAGAGATAGAGCACGGGTACCCCCGCGACGACCACCGCGCGGTTGAAGAGGGCGAGCAACGGATAGTTGAACAACAAGGCGCCGAGCACAAACAAGGCTGCCAGGCGTTGGGTCTTGATGTAGGGCTTGTTCATGGCGTGCTCCCCCCGACGATTCGGTAGCGTCCCTGTTCGGGCCTGCTGCTCTAACGATAGACAGCGCTCGCCGCCGCCGCAATGCCGCGCGAGCGACGCCCGCTGCCCTGTGGA
>DAORUJ010000144.1:0-7641 GCA_035433105.1 Thauera sp. | reverse complement strand
AGCCAGATCACCCAGCGGAAAGTCTGCTCCATGCCGATGCCGGCGATGCGCGAGGTGATCATCAGCGAAATTGCCATCGGTGGCGTGAACTGGCCGATGGCAAGGTTGATCGTCATCATCACGCCGAACCACACCAGATCCCAGCCCATCGCCACCGCAATCGGCACCAGCAGTGGCAGCAGGATCAGGAAGATCGAGATCGCGTCGAGGAACATGCCGGCCGCGAGCAACAGCAGGTTGATCGACAACAGCATCAGCCATTCGCTGGAATGCAGACCGATCAGGGATTTGGCCGCCGCATCGAAGATGCCCAGCGTGTTGCCCGCCCACGCAAACACCGAAGCGATGCCGATGATCATCAACACCACCGCCGACAACTCGCCGGCATCGACCAGGACGCGGAACAGGCCTCGGAACGAGATGCTGCGATACACCACCATGCCGACGAAGATGCCGTAGGCGACCGCCACCACCGCCGCCTCGGTGGGGGTGAACAGCCCGGTGCGCAGGCCACCGAGGATGATGACCGGCGCCAGCAAGCCCCACACCGCGTCGATCAGGCTCTTGCCCAGCGGCGGCCGCTCGGCCTTGAAATCGCGCCCGAAACCGTACTTGCGACTGATGATGATGGCCGGCACCAGCAGACACAACGCGGCAATCATGCCCGGGAACAGGCCGGCGGCGAACAGCGCCGGCACAGTCGCAGCCGGCACCATCACGCTGTAGACGATGAAAGCCACCGAGGGCGGAATGACGATCGCGGTCGAACCCGCAGCCGCAATCAGGCCGGCAGAAAAGCCTTTCGGATAGCCGCGCGCGATCATCGACGGCAGCATCACCGCCGCCACCGCCGCCGCATCGGCCGGGCCTGAGCCGGAGATGCCGCCCAGCAGCATGGACACCAGCACCGCCACCACCGCCAGCGAACCCGTCCATTCGCCGACCATCGCGGTGACGAAGCGCACCAGGCGGATCGCCACCCCCGAGCGCTCGAAGATCATGCCGGCGAGGATGAACATCGGGATCGCCAGCAGCGGGTACTTGGCGATGCCGGCGTAGATATTGGTCGGCACCGCGAGCTGGTCGAAGCCGGCCATCGCCAGCACGGTCACGCTCGCCACACCCAGCGCTACCGCCAGCGGCATGCCCGCCACCAGCGCCGCCAGAAAAAGCACGATGAGGACGGTGCCGATCATGCCCGCCCCCGCACCCGAGTGAGGATCAGGCGCAGCACCAGCGCCACTGCCAGCACCGGCATCCACACCGTGTACCACCACTGCGGCACGCCCAGCGCGGGCGAGGTTTCCTCAAAGCGGTACTGGTCCCAGGTGAGCTTGGCGGCATAAAAGGCGATGAAGGCGAACAAGCTGGCGGTGACGGCAAACGACAGCCACTCCAGCGCCGCGCGCCCGGCCGGCGGCAGCTTGTCGGCGAAGAAGCTCACACGGATGTGGCGATCGAAGGCGAACGCCGCCGACGAGCCCACAAAGGAGAGCACGATCAGCAGCGCGATCGAGAATTCCTCGGTGGCGGCAAAGGACTGCGAAGTGAAGTAACGCGCCAGCACGTTGCCGAAGCTGATCAGCACGATCAGGCCCATGACGACACCGGACAGGGTCTGTTCGAGGGTGTAAGGGGCGGAGCGCGCGGCGCTGTCGTCCTCGTGCGGCGGTTCGATGCTCATGGGGTCCAACTTTCTGTCAGCGTAAAAAAGGCCGGGCAGGCCGCTTACGGCGCTGCCCGGCCAGGTTGCGGCGCATGGAGCTTAGCGCTTGGCGATGTCTTCTTCGGCCTGCTTCACCAGATCAGCGCCCACTTTCTCCGCCCACTCCTTGTAGACACCGGCGGTCGCCGTGCGGAAAGCGTCGCGCTCGGCACCCGTCAGGCGCACGACGGCAACGCCGTTGGCCTCGATTTCCTTCAGCAGCTTGTCATCGTCGGCCGAAATGCCGGCGCGAGCGCGGGCGATCTCTTCCTTGGCAGCCTGCTGCGCGGCCGCGGTCACGGCCTCACGGTCGGCTTCGGTCCAGGAATTCCACACCTTCTTGTTGACCACGAAGATCAGCGGATCGGCGACATAGCCCCACAGCGTCAGGTGCTTCTGGTCGACGGTGTGCAGCTTGGCGGCATTGAACACGGCCAGCGGGTTCTCCTGGCCATCGACTGCGCCGGTCGCCATCGCCGGCTGGGCATCGGCCCAGCTCATCTGCGTCGGGTTGGCGCCGAGCGCGTTGAAGGTGGCGAGGAACAGCGGCGAGCCCACCACGCGCATCTTCATGCCCTTGAGGTCGGCGGGCGTGCGGATCGGCTTCTTCGAATTGGACACCTCACGGAAGCCGTTTTCGCCCCAGGCCAGCGGCACCACATCACGCTCGGCCAGCATCTCGAACATCTGCTTGCCGACACGGCCCTGGGTGAGCGCATCGATCGCCTTGTGGTCGGGCATCAGGAAGGGCAGCGCGAACAGATTGAGCTCCTTCACCTGCGGCGACCAGTTGATGGTGGAGCCGACCGCCATGTCGATGATGCCCTGGCGCAGCGCGGTGAATTCCTTGGTCTGGTCGCCCGATACCAGCGAAGTGCCCGGATAGACCTTGATCTTGATGCGGCCTTCGGTCTTTTCGGCAACCAGGTCGGCCCAGCGCTTGGCGCCCCAGCCCCACGGGAAGGCCTCGCCGAGCACGGTCGACAGCTTGTATTCGTCCTGGTATTGCTGCGCCGAGGCCGGCATGGCCAGGCCAAGTGCGGCCGACGTAAATAGGCCAGCGAGAAGGGCAGTAAAGCGGCGTTTTTGCATGAGACGTCTCCGTTGCTGACGGTGATTCGAGACGCGCGGCGGCTAACGCAGCGCAAGAGGAGCGCCAATTCTACAAACCGGGGGGCCTATGGACCAGCGCAAAATCACCCGGGTGCCGGATCGCTCGCTCAGCGCGGTGCCAGCACGCGCTGCAGAAAATCCGTCAACCGGCCGATGTGACGTTCCAGATCGGCGAAGGAGTCGTGATCGCCCGCGACCGTCATCAGCTCCACCGGCGTCTCGCCGCGCGCGGCGAAGATCTGGCGCGCCTCGTCGATTGGCACCACCTCGTCGTCCTCACCATGCACCAGCAGCACCGGCCGCCGGATGCGGGCGATGGTGGTGAGCGGCGCAATGTCGTCAAAGCGGAAACCGATGGTTTTCTGCACGTAGTCGAGGATGTAGCGCCCCACCGGGCGCTCGGGCAGACGCTTGGCCGCCAGCCAGCGTCGCATCATTGCCGCCGGGTGAGAAAAGGCGGCAACGCTCACCACCGCCGCCACCTGCGGTGTGCGCGAGGCCGCGAACAGCACTGCCCCCGCCCCCACCGAATGCCCCAGCAGGGCGATGCGCTGTGGGTCGATGCCGGGCTGCGCCGCCAGCCAGGCGAAGGCGTGCTCGGCATCCTCGGCAAAGCGCGGCAATGACGTGAAGCTGTCGTCATCACTTGCGCCATGGCAGCGCATATCGATGAACAGCGCAGCAAAGCCGGCCTCATGCAGCGGCCGTGCCAGCGGCAGCATCAGCGCGGCATTGCCGCCCCAGCCATGCACCACGACGACGGCCGGCTGCGGCCCGCCCTGCGCCGGCGCGGGTATCAGCCAGCCGTGCAGCTGCCGCGCATTCGCGGTCGCGATGCTGACTTCCGTTGCGCTCAGCCCAAGGGTCGCCGGACAACTGTGATTCGGCACACGCGGCGCAGCCAGTCCCTTGCGAATACCCCAGTGCAGCAGCGCCCGGCTACCGGCCAGCGTGGCGGTAGCGGCGGCAAAGGCGACAAAAAGTCCGCTCAGACTCGCCATGACGCGCTCAGTCGCTCATGCATCTGCAACACTCGCGCCGGCCGCCGGCCACAGCGCAGCCAGCGTCGACGACAAGGCGGCCCAGTCCGGCACGCAACGCGTATCGATCTCGAGGGTGCGTGCGAGTTCCCCCGCGTCGAGCGCCTCGCGCTCCAAGGTTTGCGCTTCGAGCACGGCCAGGTTGGCTTCGGACGCGTCGGTTCCGGCCTCCGCACGCTGGCTGACACGCTCACGCAAGACCTCGAGCGGCGCATCAAAGGCCAGGATCACGAAAGGCACATTGGCTGCAGCAGCCAGCGCGGCAAAGCCCTGACGCTGTGCCCGCTTCAGGAAGGTCGCATCGACCAGCGCCGCATAGCCGGCCTCCACCACTCCGCGTGCCAGTTCTGCCAGCTTGGCGTAAGTGCGTGCACTCGCCTCGGCCGAATAAAGGTCACGGCCCAGGCCGGAATCGCTCGCCGCCTCGGGCGCAAGACCGAACAGCCGCTTGCGCTCGACATCGGCACGCACCCGGATCACGCCGTGCGACTCCAGCAGCGGCTGCGACTGGCTGGTCTTGCCCGCACCCGACAAACCGCTCGCGATCAGCAGTGCCGGCGCCGGCGCGTGCGTCTGCGCGGCGGCGAGGGCGAGGTAGCGCCCACACTCGGCCAGGCTTTGCGCGCGCGCCTCGCCCTCGACCTGGGTCGCCCGGATCGCCGCAATCTTGGCGCGCACCATCGCGCGATAACTGAGGTAATAGGGCAGCACGCGCAGCCCAGCGTAGTCGCCCGTACGTTCCAGCCAGGCATTCAGGAAGCGCCAGCCGAGCGCTGCCTCGCCGCGCGCCTGCAGGTCCATGACGAGGAAGGCCACGTCTGCGATCACGTCGGTCCAGCGCAGTTCGGCGCTGAACTCGATGGCATCGAATAATCGCGGTTCGCCATCAAGCACGACCAGGTTGCCCAGATGCATGTCGCCGTGACATTCGCGCACCCGGCCCGCCCCGAGGCGGGCATCGAACACCGGTGCGAGCACGGCGAACTGCGTCTCGGCCCAGTCCTCCACGCGCGCGAGTTCGGCGAGCAGCACCGGGTCATTGATCCGCTCGCGGATCTGCTCGAAGTTCTGCCGCACCGGCGCATGCACCCGCGCCGCATGGCCAAAATCCCCGGCGGGCCGAGCCACCGCCGCCGCCGCGTGAAACTCGGCAACGTGGCGGGCAAGGCGGTCGAACAGCGAAGGCTCAAGCCGCCCCGCTTCGAGCAGCCGGCTGAACAGCCCAGCCTGGTCGAAGCGACGCATGCGGACCAGATAATCGAGCGGCATGGCACCCGCGCTGCCCGGCGCCACTGCCGCCCCGCCCGCAGCCTCCGCTCCTGCGGCTCCCACACTCAGCCCATGGGCAGTGCGCCACACTGGCACCACGGCCTCGTAGATCGCAGGCAGCGTGCGCTGGTTGAGCCGCAACTCATCCTCACAGGCCGCCCGGCGGCGCTCAAGCGTGCTGAAATCCAGAAACCCCAGATCGAGCGGTTTCTTAAGCTTCCACGCATATTCCCCTGCAAGCAGCACCCAGGAGATGTGCGTCTCGATCAGTTCCACACCGCCGGCCGAGTCCGGCAGCACGCCGGGCCGCATCAGCCCCTGCACGAGTTGGTCATCGATGTCCATCTGCCCTGTCCCCATGAATATCAGCCTATGTTAGCCGAGACGGGCTGCAGGCCCTGAGCGCCGGGTTGCCGGACCGCAGCACAACAGGAGACAGAGGGTGCGTGAGGGAAGAATCCGAAGAAGGTCCATGGGCCGGTCTATCGAACAGGCGATGCAGCCCCAACCCTCCGCCACCCAGACGGCGTCGCACGCCCTCGCCGCCCTCGCCCTCAGGAAAGATCGGGCAGGGAGGTGGCCCGACACTTGTCGCAGACCTCCCACGGCACGCACTCGCACACTCGCGTGTGTTCGACGCCGCGCCGTCCGACCTCAAGCGCGGCGGACGTATCAAGAACCCGTGTCGGAGTACGTTGCCCGGTACGTGCAGCGTCCTTGCCCGCCGGAGTGGTCGAGGCAACGTGCGCTGTGGGCGACCAGCGCGCGAACGCCGCGAGGTCTTCCTTGCCCTCGATGTACCAAAGTTTCTTCACCGCATCCCAGCGCGCACCAAGCTTCTTGGCCTCGTCCTTTTCAGCGAAGGGAACCTTCAGATTCAGCCTCATGGCGTTTCCAGGGCAGGCAATGCCTGCAGTGCGGGCTGACATTATAAGCGGCCTGAACGCGGCCCCCGGACCGCAACACCGGGGGCCGCGGCTGTTCAGCGCCGCTTCGGCAGCATTCGGCGCAAGGTGTTGTCGTGCATCACATAGTGATGGAGCAGGGCCGCAGCCGCATGCACCCCGATCAGGTAGTAGCCGATGGTGCCGATCACCTCGTGTATCTCCTTCAGCGAATCGTACAAGGCCTTGTCCTCGCCGATCAGCAGCGGCAATTGCAGGCCATAGAAAACGACGGGTGCGCCTTTTGCACTCACCGCCAGCCACCCGAGCAGGGGCATGCCGAGCATGAAGAGGTACAGCGCGATGTGCACGGCTGCGGCCGAGCGCTGCTGCCAAAGCGGTATGGGGGGCGTGATACCGGGAGCGGCCCCGGCGAGCTGGCGCATCACCAAGCGTGCAACAACCAGGGCAAGAACGCCGAGGCCAAGCATGAAGTGCCAGACCTTGAGCGCTGCGCGCAAGTCGCTGCCCTTTGGCGCCAGGTCATGCAGGTTGATCATCGCGTACACCGCGACCATCAGCAGCAGCATCAACCAGTGCATGCCGATCGACAGCGATCCGTAGCGATCGGTCGTATTTCTGAAAACCATGATATTCACTCCCTGGCACGTCGTGCCGTGCAAGAAAAAGGCGTGGTCGTTCGTTGCGCTGCCGCCCTCACCCGCTATCGATGAGCCTCCTGGTAATCCTGGAAGGACGGATCGTGGGGCCGCCCACGGGACAAACGACCACGGGCGAGAACGGCTCAGTGGCTGCGCATGACCGCCGTGTTGATGACCTCACCGGTGAAGGGGTGAACATCGATTTTCACCAGCCGCCCTTGCGCATCGGTAGCCTTCATCCGGTAAGCGTCGCGCTCGCGCTCGATCTTCGCGAGCTCGCGATAACCCATGGCTTCGACCTTGACCTGCGCCTGGTGCAGCGTCAGCCAGGTGGCGTGACTGGTGCTGCTGTCTTCGGCCTTGTCACGCTTGACTTCAGTCTTGAGGATCTCTCCGGTGAAGGGATCAACATCGATCGTCACCAGGCGCCCTTGCGCGTCGGTGGCCTTGATTTCGTCTTTGTCGCGCTCGCGCTCGAGCGTGGAAAGGTCGTGATAGCCCAGGGCTTCGACCTTGAGCTGGACCTCGTGCACGCTGAGCCGGGAGGCCTGGGCGTTGCCGGCGATGTTGCTCTGGGCCATGACCGGGGCGAGTGCCGCTCCACCTGCGACGATGACGGCGCCGAGGGCGAGCGTGGTGATAAGGGTTTGGGCACGCATGATGGTTTCTCCTGTTGCAGTGGTCAGCGGTCTTTGCTTCGACCGTGGAGCCATGCTGCGCCGGGAGAGCTGAACTGACGCTGAACGTCATACGCCCTCGATGCAGACGCCCGCATCGAGGACAAACACCCTTACCGAATCATCTCTGATGCGCGCGTGGTCATTCAAGAACGGGGGGTTGCGCGAGCCAGGGTGCAGTCTGGACGTGCATGAAGTTCAGGCGCGAATCCGCACCCGGCTTCCCTTCACCCCCTGCACCACCTCGATCGCCACGTCGATCTGCTGCTTCATTTCCTCGACGTGCGAGAT
>DAORUJ010000143.1:0-8070 GCA_035433105.1 Thauera sp. | reverse complement strand
ATCGCGTGCAGGTTGAGCGACTGTTTTTCCGTCGCCTCCATTGCGGGGCCGGCGGCGAGGACCGGGGCCGCGACGGCCAGCGAGAGCAGACCGACGCCGAAGCGGGATAAGAGTTGGGAGTTCATCATTTTTCCGCCTTCCATGCAGCCTGGACAATTTCCTGGTTGATGTCGTCGAATTCGCCGTTGGCGCGACGCACATAAACAAGAGTCAAAATCCAGAAAAAGATGAACTGGAGCAGCGCGGCCAGGATGCCGAAGGTCAGGTTGCTACCCTCGAACAGGCGCTTGCCGATCAACTCGGGCGCAAAGGCCACGAGCATCACGAATCCATAGAAGATCACCAGCACGATGACTGCGAGAATCCCCGCAAAGCGGGTCCGTTTGGCCACCAGTTCCGCAAAACGCGGGTTACGCCTGATGTGCGCATAGACTGAGCTAGACACTTTCTCCCTCCTCAAGGAACAGCAACGTTGAACAACGCTTCCCCTCCACCCTCCTTTGACCGAGCAGCTGTCTGACGCAGCATTTCGGCGAAGCGGATGATATATCATCCATAAGACTCCATACATGTCCGTATGGAAAATTTTTATTTATTTATCTGAACATACCATGGACTCGAAGATCTCGTTCGACCTCACCGACGGCGTCGCCACGATCACACTGCACAACCCCGCCAAGCTCAACGCGGTCAATGCCGCGATGTGGCAAGGCCTCTCCGCCGCGCTGCGCCGCGTGGGCGACTCCCCCGAAGTGCGCTGCGTGATCCTGCGGGGCACCGGTGACGAAGCCTTCGCCGCCGGCGGGGATATCGAGGAATTCCTTACCGTGCGCGCCACCGTGGACGACGCGCTGCACTATCACGAGGGTCTGGTCGCAAGCGCCCTGGACGCGATCCGCAACTGCGCGGTGCCCACCGTGGCCGCGATTCGCGGCGCCTGTATCGGCGGCGGGCTCGAGATTGCCGGCTGCTGCGACATCCGCATTGGCGGGGCATCGTCGCGCTTCGGCGCACCGATCAACCGCCTGGGATTCTCGATGTACCCCGGTGAGATGGCCGGCCTGCTGGCATTGGTTGGCCCGGCCGTAGTGCTGGAAATCCTGCTGGAGGGGCGCATCCTGAGCGCGCACGAGGCGCTGCAGAAGGGGCTGCTGTCACGCGTCATAGACGACGACAAGGTCTTCGACGAAGCTGCGGCCTGCGCGGCGCGGATCTGCGCCGGCGCTCCGTTGGTGGCGCGCTGGCACAAACAGTGGGTGAAGCGCCTGATCAAGGGCACGCCGCTGACCGAGTCCGAGAAGCGCGAAGCCTTCGACTTTCTCGCGACCGACGACTACCGCGAAGGGCTGGATGCGTTCCTGGGCAAACGCACACCCCGCTTCAAGGGGCAGTGAACGACAGGTCGCGAAGGTCGAGTTTCAGCGCGTGCGCTCACCGGCTTCGCGCATGGCCTCGCTGAATAGGGCGTCCTTGTCGACTTGCAAGGCCGCGGGTGCATCCGGCGGGCACAGATCGGCAACATCCACGCCGTCGCGCGTCTGTCCGGCCTCGGTCACCGAGGGCAGGTCTGCACGCGCAACATCCAGCGCCGAAAGCAGTTGCCCCATGCCCGCGAGGGTGCGCGCCTGAGCAAACACGCGGTCGTAGCTTGCACCGACATAGGCACGCCGGGCCTGGAAATATTCGTTTTCAGTGTCGAGCAGATCGAGCAGGGTGCGCTGACCGATGTCGAACTGCTGCCGGTAGGCCTCCCTCGCCTTGGCAATAGACAACTGGTGCTGGTCGAGGTAGCGCAATTGCTCTTCGAGCCGGCCGCTATCGTTGTAGGCGATCGAGAGCGTCTGGCGCACGTCGCGGCACGCCTTCTCGCGCAAATCCCTGGCCTGGTTCAGGGTCTCGGCGGCCTGACGAATACGCGCCTGGTCCGAACCACCGCGAAACAGGTTGTAGCTCAACACCAGCTGCACCACGCCATCTCGCGAACGACCGTCGACACCGTCAAGATTATGATCGATCGACTGACTGGCACGCAGGTCAAGACGGGGCTGGTTTGCCGCCCGCCGCACCTGGATATCGGCCTGACCGGCACGCACGCTCTCGATGGCCGCATTGATCACGGGACTGGATGACAAGGCCTTTTGCAAGGCTTCGGACACCGTTCCGGGCAGCTTCTCGACACGCCCAAGGCCATTGTCCAGCGCGGCCAACGAAGCAGGGGCCTCCTCCCCGACCAGGCGCAGGTAGCGCGCCGAAACGTCGTGCAGGTTGGTGACCTCGGTCAACAGGTTGGATTCGGCCAGTGCCAGACGGCCACTTGCCTGCTCGAGATCGACCCGACGCCCGACGCCTGCCCCGACGCGCTCGGCGATCTGGTCGGATACACGTCGATGCTCGACATAGTTTTCCTTTGCAAGCTGAACGAGATCGCGGTAACGCAACACGTCGGCATACGCGCGCAAGGTTTCCAGCGCCATCGATTCAGCTGCATCCATGACTTCGTAATAGCGCGCAAGCCGCGCATACCCCAGGCGCTCGACTTCGCTGCGCGTCAGGAAACCATCGTAGATCATCTGATTGAGCGAGACGGCAGCACCGCGGTGACTGAAGCGATCGGTACTACTGCCCGGCCGCTGCTGGTCCTCGCGTCCTGCGGTGGCGCTGAGGTCGACCTGGGGCAGGTAGCCACCCCGCGCGACATCCTGCTCGGCAGCGGCCGCCTGGAACGCATGCCAGCGCGCCTGGACTTCGGGGTTCGACATCAAGGCCTTCTGGGTTGCGTCGCGCAAGGCCTGGGGAACCGACGACGCCGTTGCCGTTGCCGGAAGCGTCAGACTCAGCATGGCCGCAGCCACACAGGCGAGCCGGAAGATGCGATTCCTGTTCATTATTGACACCCCGTTAACAAATCCAGACAGCGATACACCAAGGCCGGCATTACACCAGCAAAGTGAATGCCCGGGCACAAGGCCTTGATCAAATTGTGAGTATTCCTGCACAAGTGCGGCTGCATGGCACAGCCTGTGTCCGCGATCACGCCCGACGGCCTGTAACACCCGGCCATGTGTCGAGGGATCGACCATAATCGTCCGAGCGCTCACTCCATCCGCCATGTCGAACACCTTCCCTGCGTTGCGACGTTTCCTCAGCTCGAGCATCGCGCAAGGGCTGCTTATCCTGCTGTTGCCATTTTCAATGGCAACGCTGGTCGTCGCCGGCGCGGATCTCACCCGTATGGAGCGCATCGCAGCAACGCGCTACGGGCCTGACGCTGCCGCAAGCGTGCGCGACTGGCGAGCAATGCTGGAAGCCAGCATCGGCAGCGATGATCACGTTCGGCTGGCGCGCATCAACAACTTCTTCAACCGCCGCATTCGCTTTGATGAAGACACACGTATCTGGCAGCAGAGCGATTTCTGGGCCACACCCCTCGAAACCTTGAGTCGTGCCGCAGGCGACTGCGAGGACTTCGCCATCGCCAAGTACGCCAGCCTGATGCTGATCGGGATACCAGCCCGCCAACTGCGGCTGATTTACGTACGCGCACGCATTGGTGGCGCGGACAGCAAGCTGTCGCAAGCACACATGGTCGTCGGCTATTTTCCGACCCCTGAAGCCGAGCCGCTGATCCTCGATAATCTGATCGGCGAAGTCCGGCCTGCAAGCCGGCGCCCAGACCTGACCCCGGTTTTCAGCTTCGGCAGCGACGGCTTATGGGTGGGAGGCAGCAGAGAATCTGCCGCCGACCCCACAGCCCGGCTTTCGCGCTGGCGCGACGCATTGCAACGCATGCGCGCTGAAGGCCTCGATCTTGCACCATGAAACACGGCACCCGGAGTCAATGAGCATGTCTCTCATCAAGCAGCTTTGGATCGCAGTCCTGTGTATCACCCTGCTTGCCCTCGGCGGCAGCCTGGTGGTCAGCACCCTGTCCGCACGCAACTATCTGGTGCAGGAACTCACGGTGAAAAACATCGACAATGCGGGCAGTCTGGCACTGACGCTGTCACATTCAGCCAAGGACCCGATCATGATCGAACTGCAGATCGCCGCCCGCTTCGACACCGGTCACTACCGCAGGATCAGCCTGGTGGCGCCCGATGGCGGGATGCTGGCCGAACGCAGCCATGAGGATGCCACGCCCGGGGCTCCAGACTGGTTTACCCGACTGATCCCGCTGCAGGCCGAACCCGGGGTGGCCCAGGTGCAGGATGGCTGGAAGCAGTTCGGCACGCTGACCTTGGAAAGCAACAGTCGCTATGCCTACGAATCACTGTGGAAAGCCACCCAGCGTCTGCTGATGTGGTTTTCGGCAGGTGGCCTGCTGATCGGCGCACTCGGCTCAGCGCTGATCAAGCGTATCGTGCGACCGCTGAACGACGTCGTGGCGCAGGCCCAGGCGATCGGGGAGCGTCGTTTCATCAGCGTCACCGAACCCGGCACCGCGGAATTTCGCGGTGTCGTGCGCGCGATGAATGCCCTTTCAAGGCGCGTGCGACACATGCTGAGCGAAGAATCCGAGCGCCTGGAAGCCTTGCGCCAGCGTACCCAGCACGACGAACTGACAGGGCTGATGACACGAACCTACTTCATGCGCCGACTGGAGTCCGCACTCTCGCGCGAGAACGCGCGCTCAGGTGGCGTGCTCGTGATTGCACGCCTGGGCAATGCAGCCACGCTCAACCGCATGCTGGGCCGACACACCGTCGATGCGCTGATCAGGGCGATTGGCGACTGCTTCAAGCAAGTCGCCATGGGCTGTCACGATGCGGACGTTGGTCGCCTCAATGGCACCGACTTCGCCTTCCTGACAACAGGCCATGAAGATGCAGAGGCCGTGGCCAATGCGCTTCGGGGGCTGCTTGCGAAAGTGCTAGACACCTTCCACGACAAGGCTTCGATCGCACTACCGATGGGTGCCGGAGCATTCGCCTCGGGCACCCAGGCCACATCTTTGCTGGCCAACGTGGATGGCGCACTCGCGAGTGCCGAACAGGAGGGCGCGCACACGCTGAAGCTTGCCCAGCCAGAGCGCAGCAACCGGACTCATCGGGACATCAGCGGCTGGCGCTCGGCACTTGAGGCAGCGCTGAACGGGGGCAACCTGCGGCTGGGCTCCTTCCCTGTCCTCAACACCCAGGGCGCACTGCTGCACTTCGAATCCCCCGTCCGCCTGTCGATCGACGGCGACTGGCAGCCGGCAGGCTACTTCATGCCCTGGGCCGCACGTCTGGCGATGACAGGTCTTATTGACGCGGCGGTTGCGCGCCAGGCGGTCGCGCGCATCCGATCAGACGGGCGCCCACTGGGAATCAACCTGTCGGCCGAATCCTTGTGCGACGCCGCGTTCCGTTCAGATTTGCTTGCACTGCTCGATACGGCGCCCGCGGTCGGCGCTCAATTGTGGATCGAAGTCCCCGAATACGGCGTCGTCCAGCATCCGGCCGAGTTTCGCGAACTATGCCGCTCCCTCAAACCCCATGGCTGCCGTATCGGCATCGAACATGCGGGGCGGCCGTTCGATCGCATCAAGGATCTGCACGACCTCGGGCTCGACTACCTCAAGGTGGACGTCTCGATCATCAGCGGCATCGACCAGGACACCGGCAACCAGAACGTACTGCGCAGCCTATGCACGGTTGCGCACAGCATCGGCCTGCAGGTGATTGCCGAAGGCGTCACCAACACGGCTGAGCGAGACGCGCTGGCCCAGCTTGGCCTTGACGGCATGACCGGGCCAGGCGTGCATTTACAAAGCTGAACGGCGCCCTCAAATCACCTGACCACCGTCCGTCGACAGCAGGTCCAGGGCGCGCATCGACAGGCGCGCGCTGTGTCTTGCGCTCAGTTTTTCCTGCGCTTGTGGCGGCAGGTCAGTGAAACGAATCACCGATTTGTCCACCAGCAGATCAATCAAGTCCTCAAGCACACGCACCAACTGAAGGTCCGAATCGGCAAGGCCCGGCGTCGAGCTCATTGCCTGCACGAACCCGCGCAAACCGGCATCATCGCTTGCGACCTCGTCCGGGTGGCTGTCATCGCGCTCCGCGCTGACAGCCACGATCTCCCCGGTCTGGCTCCGCTTGACAAATGGCATATTTGATCCTGTGTCGTGTGATCAGTCGGTGATGAGCTTGCCGCTGGCGAGCAGGTTCTGGATGATTTGCTGATCATCCGACACGCCACCGAGCAGATCGACGCTTTCAAGACGGATGATCTGGTCGGGGCCACTCATGTCGGCACCCAGGGTCTTCACCGCGATCACGGTTGTTCCGGTGGCGCCACCGGCACCCGGCACGTAATCGAAGCTGAGGTAGTCCGCCAGATTGCCCGCCTCAAGGCCCTGATGGGCTTCACCGATCAACAGGTCCCGCAGATCGAGCACGTCTCCTTGCGAGGGAGTGAAATCCTTGACCACGTCGACCGCCGGTGCAGCCGTGCTGCCCTGATCACCCAACGACCACTTGAACACGTCGGCCCCGGCGCCACCGTACAGGACGTCATTGCCCGCGCCCCCGATCACCACATCATTGCCGGCCTCGCCGTAGAGCGTGTCAGCACCTTGCCCCCCATACAACCAGTCATTGCCAGTGCCGCCGCGCACCGTGTCATTGTCGGCACCACCGTAGACGAGGTCGTCCCCCGCCCCGGCGTTGATCGTGTCGTTGCCAGCGTAGCCGCGGATCAGATCATCCCCCGCCGTGCCGTTGATCGTCTGGCCGGCTTCGCCGCTCTGAGTGAAAGTCGAATCGCTCTGATCGATCGTCAGCGTCACCGTCTGCTGAGTGACTGCGGCGTCTCCGTTGGCTGACTCGGTCGCAATCGCGCTCACCCCCAGGCTGATCGTCCCCGCAAACGCTGCCGGCGGCAGGAACACCAAGTTGCCGAGCTCCGACGCCGCAAAGGTCCAGGTGCCATCACCGTTGTCCGTGCCAGACGTAAATCGCCCTCCCGCCGGCACTCCCGAAACGACCACGCTGAGTGTCTCCGAGCCGTCGGTGTCCGCCAGGCCGGCAAAGACCGGGAGGCGAACCGGCGCGCCATACGCTGCGCTGTCACCCGCAACAGCAAATTTCGCGGCCCCCAGCTCCAGCGACGAGTCCTTCAGACGGTCGCCGCCATTGAGCAGCACCCACTGGAAGGTATATTCCCCATCCATTGTGGCGGTGAAATCAAGGCTATCGCTAATGCTCGACGC
The DNA here is from genome assembly GCA_035433105.1 of Thauera sp. Taxonomy (GTDB): domain Bacteria; phylum Pseudomonadota; class Gammaproteobacteria; order Burkholderiales; family Rhodocyclaceae; genus Thauera. Next base: position 875 of record DAORUJ010000143.1, on the reverse strand, counting down.
GGGGAACTTGGCCTCGGACGCATTGGCCAGAATCGCCTGCTTGTTGCCGAGTGGATCGGTTACAAGCAAGACGATCAAGTCATTGAAGCCCCCGGACACCTCGTACGTCAGGTTTTCCCCGTTGGTGAAAACGTAGTCCCAGTGAACTGTCGTTCCGCTCGTCATCGCATAGTGCGACTCGGTGAGCTTCCCGTCCGTAACACTGACCGTCCCGGGATCGTTAACATTCGGCCCCGAAGGATCGAAGCGCTTGTCGAGAAAGCCATCCGGCAGCCCCAATTCCTTCTCGAGCTCGCTCAAGCGTACGCCGCCTCCCGAATCAAACGCACCCGGTGAAACAAGCTTGTCGACGCTACCGGTCGAGATCACGGTCGCCCCCGGAGTGAGCATGAAGACATCATCGATCGGCCCAAGAATGGGCACATCAGCAATAGCCTTCACACCGAGCGCATCGGCAGTCACCGAATTTCCCGCGAGGTCCGATACCACTGCGGTTACGGTAAGCGTCCCGTCGATCAGCGCACTCAGGTCGGCCGTGATGCTGTAGCTTCCATCAGCCTCCACCGTCGCCACAGTCGTCACCGTGTTGACGCCATCGGTGATGGTCAGCGTCACGATCTGATCTGGCTCGACACCCGCGGTCGTGCCGGTGATGAGCGTAGCCGTCACGTTCGTCGAATTAACGTCATTGAGTGCAACTGTCACACTCGGCGCCAAGGTGTCGACCGTAATCGTGTCGCTGTCTCCCGAACCCGCATTGCCGGCCGTATCCGTGTAACTGCCTGCCGGGACCTCGACCACCACCGCACCTTCAAAGCCGGCGGCCGGGGTCAGGTCTGCGGTCCACCGCGTCGGGTCCGTCGAGTCCTGCACCA
>DAORUJ010000142.1:0-8132 GCA_035433105.1 Thauera sp. | reverse complement strand
CCGATGTCGGGCCGCGAACTGCTCGCCAGCCTCAATGGCACCCAGGACCACCCGGTGAAGTGGGACGCGCGCCTGTTCGGCGTCGGCGCCCAGATCCTGCGCGCGCTCAATGTCGGCAAGATGCGCCTGCTCGCCAGCCCACGCAAGATCCCGAACATGGCCGGCTTCGGCCTCGAAATCACCGGCTTCGTCGACAAGAACTGATCGAATCAAAGAGAACAGCATGCAACGCACCCAACCCGAAAACGCTCGTCAGGGCGCCCGCCTCGACGGCATTGACGAGATCGACCCCAACTTTGACGGCGCCGGCGTTCGCGTCGGCATCGTCATGGCCCGCTTCAACCTCGATATCTGCGAAGGCCTGCTGTCGGCCTGCACCGACGAACTGCTGCAGTTGGGCGTCGCCAGGAGCGACATCCGTATCGTCACCGTGCCCGGCGCGCTGGAGATTCCGCTGGTGTTGCAGACCATGGCCAGAAGCGGTCGCTTTGATGCGCTGGTGGCACTCGGTGCGGTCGTCCGCGGCGAAACCTACCACTTTGAACTGGTCTCGAACGAGATGGGCGCAGGCGTGACCCGTGCCGGCCTCGACACCGGGCTGCCGATCGCCAATGGCGTGCTGACCACCGAGGACGATGACCAGGCGGTGGCGCGCATGCACGAAAAAGGTGCCGACTGCGCACGTACGGCGGTCGAAATGGCCAATCTGCTGAAGGCGGTGCGATGAGCGATACGGACAACACCGGCCCGGCCACCGAAGCCGGCGCCACGCCCAATCCGACCAGCAGGATGGCCCGCCGCCGCGCGCGCGAACTGGCGCTGCAAGGGGTCTACCAGTGGCTGCTGTCGGGCAACTCGATGACCACGGTGCAGCGCCACCTGGAAGCCGAAAGCGAAAGCCTCGACAAGACTGACCGCGAGCTCTTCGCCAGCCTCCTGCACGGTGCGATCGGCAGCGCCGACGAACTGCGCGGCTGCTTCGAACCCTTGCTGTCCCGCCCGGTGGCCGAGCTGTCCCCGGTCGAACACGCAATCCTGCTGCTCGGCGCGCATGAACTGCGGCACAACATCGACACCCCCTACCGTGTCGTGATCAACGAGGCGATCGAACTGGCCAAGGGCTACGGTGGCACTGACGGCCACAAATTCGTCAATGGCGTGCTCGACAAGCTCGCCGCCCGTCTGCGCCCCGAGGAAGTCGACGCGGCACGAGCCAGCCGCGGCTGATCCCGACGCGCGGCGCGCTCAGTCCTGCCGCGCCGCGTCTGTGGTGCTTCGCACCAGGCGCATCAGCACGTAATCGGTGCGGACGCCGACTCCGGTCGCTCCATTGACGAAGGACACCCCCCAGGCGGCGAAACTGTGCCGCTCGTCCTGCGTGCCCGACCAGAACTTGTGCACCGGCGCATTCGGGAACACCGCGCTAAGCAGCGTGGGCGCGCGATAGTCGCCTTCACAGGTGCCGGGCACGCCGTCCGGATCGGGCGCGCGACGCACCCCTGAGCTGCAATACACCAGACCCACCAGTTCATCCCGCGTGGGCAGGCGCCAGTCTCCGTACCCGGCAAAAACAAAGCCTTGGGTAGCCTTGATCGCCTGGTTCCAGCTCAACAGCTTCGGCTCGCCCGCGCAACTTCCCGCCTGCCACACCTGGCCAAACGCACAGCGCATCCACATCAGACCGGTCGTGCTGTCGATCGCCGTACCGTCGCTGCGCATCTCGAAGCGCACGGTGAAGGCCCGTTCGCGTGGATCGAGGGCCTCGACAAGGGCCCGGTTTGCCGCCTCGAGTTCGGCCTCAGACATAGGCGGTGCGACCGGCTCGGCGGGTGGTGCGTCGGCACCGCAGGCCGACAGAAGGGTTGCCACCAGCAGCAAGGGCAGCGCGCGACAGGGAAAATGCGACAGGGACAAAATCAGTGCTCCGTTGACCGGCATCGAATGGACACGCGGCGTAAGGGTGGCGCAGGCAGCGCCGAGATCGCGATCGTACGCGGATCGAGGCGTGCAGGGCATCAGTTGCCTTGATTCTTGCGCGGGGTGACCGGTTGAGGGGCACGCCGGGCGCGGATCAGCACACGGTCGGCGGACTTCAACTCCAGACTGCCATCGGCGCCGATCGCAAAGCCGGTGACCGCGGCGAGTGCGGTAAGGAAGCGCTGCTCATCTTCCATCAGTGACGGCACGCACGCCATCCTTGTGGCCAACACCGGTGAGAGGCGCAGACCCTCGCCCGACAAGCTGAAATCGCCGCTGTAACCGTTACAGGCGGCAACTCCGCGAATACGTCCATCGCTGCCGAAGACCAGCGTCATCCGCTGCGGATCGGCAACGCTGCTGCCGCCGCGCTCCACCACCTGCCAGGCCTCGCCCACCAGCAAATCTGCCGGATCACCGCCGCAACCCCGCAGCGTTTGCCCCTGCCAGCTCAGCTCGACTGCAGCTGGATGCGGCATGCCGCTCATGCTGTCGACACACAGGCGCTCAACCACCGTGACCGACATCTCGCCCTCTGCGCCGTCGGCACGGTAGTGGCGCAGCCCCGCGCGTGTTTCGACGAGCGGACCGGGCGCAACAATACGCGTGTCACCCCCGTCGGTGAGCAACACAAGGGCGCGGGCGGTCACGTCCAGGCGCCAGCCAGGCTCATTGCCCACCGCGCGAAACTCGACCTTGTCCTCACTGAGCAGGCGACATTCGGCCTGACGCACGCCGGCGATCTCCAGCAAGGCAGCCTCGCCCTTGGTCCACAACACGGTGCGCTCATCATCCACTGCCACGCGCTTGACGCCAGAGGCCGCAGGCTCCGGTCGCAAGGCCCAGGAGCGGTCATTCACCGCCAGGCTGGCACCATCGCCAAGTTGTCGAAGCACGGCCGTCACCGTGCCGCAGCGGTAGCGCTCCTCCAGCGAAGTCGAACTCGCCATGCGTGCGACCGCCGCTGCAGGCTCGACCTGTTGGACCTGTTCGACCCGCTCACCGAACAGGGTGCACGCGCTCAACAACAGGGCAGTCAGCGCGCAAAGGGACGCGCTCCGGGGCAGACTCATTCAGTTCTCCTCATCCAGCATCAGACTCGCTTCAGGACCCTAATTGGAAACCGGAACGCGCTGCAGGTCCACTTTTCGTACCTTCAGGCAGCGCGCCGCCAACGCGATTTTTCACCTTACAACTCATTACCTTGCAACATCCCCGGCGGTGATGATTTCTTCTATCGTTCGCGTACATCACAAGGCGTCTGATGCCCCGCCGCGACCGGGCTGGTGGTCTCCGCCAGGCGTGGTCTGGCATACGGAATCAAGGATGAAGACGATGAAAGCCTCGCACCCGCTGCTGCTCACCATTGCGCTGGCGCTGGGCGGCTGTGCCGTAGTACCAGCGACCGAACGCGACTATGGCTACATGGACGAGGACCGCGACTATGTGCGTGAAACCGTCATCGTCGCCCCAGCACCGCGCATCGAATATCGGGGTTATCCGCCCGCCACGAGCTACATCTGGATCGACGGCTACTGGAACCGCAGCGGCATGCGCCACGACTGGGTATCGGGTTACTGGGCGCCACCGCGCCTGCAAGCCCGGCCTCCGCTGCGCCACGACCGGCGCGAACGCGAACGCGGGTTCGAGCCACAGCGCGAAAGCGAAAGAGACATTGGGCCCAGGCGCGACCGCGATCACGCAGCCGCCCCCGAGCGCCAGCGCATTGAGCGCCATCGTGACTTCCGCGAACGAATGAAGGAGCGCGAAGCCACCGACGATCGCCGCGATCATGCAAACCAACAACCGCCACGACCCACAGCAGCGGGCCCGGTGACGCTGGGTGAGCGGCGCGAATGGCGCCCCGGCGCGCGCCGTGCAGAACGCAGTGAAGAACGCCGCGAATCACGCGAGGACGAACGCACTGATCGCCCGCAGCGAGCACTCCGTGCCGCTGAAGAGCGCCGGAACGGTACCCAACGGCCAGAGGCCGGACGCAGCCGGTTTCGGCCTTACGATCGAGAGTAAGGCCTGGCTCCAGGCATATTCGTACAGTCACAGGTTGATCGCTTGCCGCATCGCAGCGAGAATCATGCCTTCGGCACCGGCAACCCCGGCACCGAATCCCGGCGCGCGCACCCTGTGCGCCCTTGATCACTCTCTCGGGCAAGACCATGAAGAAACTCACCTCCTTGCTGATGCTGTCGCTTACCGCTGGCGCGCTGCTGAGCGGCTGCGGCAACAACGACAGCGCCCCGGCTGCGCAATCGGCCACAGCGCCCGCCGCACCCACGAAGATCATCATCGGTCTCGACGACAACTTCCCGCCAATGGGTTTCCGCAACGAGAAGAACGAACTCGTCGGCTTCGACATCTCGATGGCGACGGAAGCCGCCAGACGGCTGGGCGTCGAGGCCGAGTTCAAGCCGATCGACTGGAGCGCCAAGGAAGCCGAGCTCAACGGCAAGCGCGTCGACGTGCTTTGGAACGGCCTGACCATCACCGAACAGCGCAAGCAGAACATCGCCTTCACCAGCCCCTACATGGAGAACCACCAGATCATCGTGGTGCAGGCCGGTTCGACGGTGAAGACCAAGGCCGAGCTCGCCGACAAGATCATCGGCATTCAGGACGGCAGCAGCGCCATCGACGCCGTGCAGAAAGATCCGGTCGCGACCTCGTTCAAGGAGCTGAAGAAGTTCGGCGACAACGTGACCGCGCTGATGGATCTGGCCACGGGTCGGCTCGACGCGGTGGTGCTGGATGAGGTCGTGGGCCGCTACTACACGGCGAAGAAACCGGACCAGTATGTGGTGCTCGAGGACAACTTCGGCACCGAGGAATACGGCGTCGGCCTGCGCAAGGATGACGTCGAGCTGCTTGCCCGGCTACAGAAGGCCATGGACGAGATGAAGGCCGACGGCAGCGCCGCCCGCATCTCCACCGAATGGTTCGGCAAGGACATCATCAAGTAAGTCCTGACTGACCCGTCTTTCCCCTTCTTCGACTCCGCCGGATCAGCTGCAAACGCCGATCCGGCGGACGGACAGGTCGCATGGACTACGTTCTGAGCATCATCGGGCCGCTTGCCGAAGGCTCGTTGGTCACCCTCAAGCTTTTCTTCATCACCCTCGCGCTGGCGGTGCCGCTCGGCCTCGGCCTCGCGCTGATCCGCATCTCGCGCTTCACCGTCGCCAGCCAGGCGGTTAACGGCTATCTATGGCTGATGCGCGGCACGCCGCTGATGCTGCAGCTGCTGTTCATCTACTTTGCACTGCCCTTTTTGCCGGTGGTCGGCGTGCGCCTGCCCGATTTCCCGGCGGCAATCGTGGCTTTTGCCCTGAACTACGCCGCCTATTTCGCCGAGATCTTCCGCGCCGGCATCCAGTCGATCGACCGTGGCCAGTACGAGGGCGCCAAGGTGCTGGGCTTCAGCTACAGCCAGACGATGCGTCGCATCGTGCTGCCGCAGGTAGTCAAGCGCATCCTGCCACCGATGAGCAACGAAACCATCACTCTGGTGAAGGACACCTCGCTGATCTACGTGCTGGCCCTCAACGACCTGCTGCGCGCTGCGCGTGGCATCGTGCAACGCGATTTCACCATCACCCCCTTCGTCGTCGCCGCGGCCTTCTACCTGCTCATGACCCTGGTGCTGACCTGGTTTTTCCAGCGCCTGGAGAAACGCCATGCCGTCTATGACTGAAGCCATGCCGATGACGAGCCCGATGACGAGCCCGATGATTCTCGCGGAAGGCATCTGCAAGCGCTTCGGTAGCCACGACGTGCTGAAGGGCGTGTCGCTGACCATGGCCAGAGGCGAGGTGATCGCGGTGATCGGCCCCTCGGGCTCGGGCAAGAGCACCTTCCTGCGTTGCCTGAACCATCTGGAGACCATCGACGCCGGCCGCATCAACATCGAGGGCGACACCCTGGTCGCCAACGACGCCCAGGGCCGGGCACGTTACGTCGCCGACGCTGAAGTGCGCCGCATCTGCGCCCGCATGGGCATGGTGTTCCAGCATTTCAACCTGTTCCCGCACCTGACCGTACTGCAAAACATCATCGAGGCGCCAATCACGGTCAAGGGTTTGAAGCGCGAGTCGATCCTGCCCAAGGCCGAGGCGCTGCTGCGCAAGGTGGGGCTGCTCGACAAGCGCGACGCCTACCCTTCCCGCCTGTCCGGCGGGCAGAAACAGCGCGTGGCGATTGCGCGTGCCCTGGCGATGGAGCCGGACATCATGCTGTTCGATGAGCCGACCTCGGCACTCGACCCGGAGCTGACCGGTGAGGTGCTGCGCACTATTCGCCAGCTCGCTGACGAGCACATGACCATGCTGGTGGTGACGCACGAGATGGGTTTTGCGCGCGAGGTCGCGAGCCGCGTGGTGTTCATGGACGGCGGCGAGCTGATCGAATCGCGCCCGGCGGCCGCCTTCTTCGCCCAGCCAGAGCATCCGCGCACCCGCGCCTTCCTCGAGAGCATGCTGTAGGCGAGCCGGACGCCAGACGACAAAAAACCCGCCAGCGGCGGGTTTTCGTTTTCAGCGCCAGACGCGAGCCGAGAATTTAGCCGCGAGAGGACTCACCCACGTGAGCCACGGTCCGAACGCCCACCACCGTGGCTGCGCTCGCTACGCGTCGAATGACCGTCACGATTGAAGCCGCCGACGCTGCGACGCGTATCGCCACCCGGACGACCATAGCCGTTGCCACCGCCACCATTGCCGAAACGACGGCCAGGGCTACCTGCCGGACGCGGGCCGGACGGTTTGCGCGGCGACGGCTCCATGCCCGCAATGGTATGCACTTCGATACGGTCACCGGTGAAGCGCTCGATGGCACGAATCAGACCCGTTTCACGCGGACCGGACAGGGTGATCGCAATACCGTCACGGCCTGCACGACCGGTGCGGCCGATGCGGTGCACATAGTCTTCGGCCTGGCGCGGCGGGTCGAAGTTGATGACGTGGCTGATGCCGGCGACGTCGATGCCGCGTGCCGCGACGTCAGTCGCGACCAGCACGCCAATGCGGCCCTGGCGCAGGCGGTCGAGCGTGCGGTTGCGCTGGGTCTGGTGCATGTCGCCATGCAGGGCAGCGGCGGCGATGCCCTTTTCCTGCAGCGACAGCGACAGTTCGTCAGCGCTGCGCTTGGTAGAGGTAAACACCAAGGCCTGGTTGAGCCCCTCGCCCGCAAGCAGGGCCTCGAGGAGGCGATTCTTGTGGCCGAGGTCGTCCGCGAACATCAGGCGCTGTTCGATCTGGCCGCGGTCCTCCTGCGCCACTTCGATTTCGATGCGCTGCGGGTCGCGCGTCATGCGGGCAGCCATGCTGCCGACCACGCCGTCGAGCGTCGCCGAGAACATCAGGGTCTGGCGCTTGGCCGGAGTCGCGGCCACGATGGCATCGATGTCTTCGGCGAAACCCATGTCGAGCATGCGATCGGCTTCATCGAGAATCAGCACCTCGACGTCGGACAGCTTTACCTTGCGCCGGGTCAGGTGGTCGAGCAGACGGCCCGGGGTGGCGACGACGACGTCACAGCCGCGCTGAAGCTGCTTGATCTGGGCAAACATCGGCGCACCGCCAACGAGGCAGGCGGTGTTGAGCCAGCGCATTGCCTTACCATAGGTCTGCACCGCCTTCTCGACCTGCTGGGCAAGCTCCCGCGTTGGGGTGAGCACCAGCACGCGTGGGCCGCTGCCCTGGGCCGGACGACGATCGATGATGCGGTTCAGCGCAGGCAGGGTGAAGGCGGCGGTCTTGCCACTGCCAGTGTGGCTCGATACCAGCAGATCCTGACCGGCAATGGCGGCGGGTATCGCCTGCATCTGCACCGGGGTCGGGGTGGTGTAGCCGGTCTGTTCAACGGCCTTGAGTAGTTCAGCGGCGAGGCCGAGGCTCTGGAAAGTCATGTGGTTCTTCCTGTGTCTTGCGCGCCAGCCCTTTTCATAGGAGGGCCGGACGAATTCGGGCCCGGTTGAAGGGCCTCAATGGCATCGCGCCGCGCCGCGCCAGCAAGGCTGGAACGGGAACGGGATCGCAAGGGCGACAAACGCGCGATGGGCGTGGCTGGACTTTTCGGCCAAATCAAGCAAAGGCCGCAAAGACCGCGCATCGGCACCAACCGGTTGTCACGATGCCAGACGATCG
>DAORUJ010000141.1:0-8171 GCA_035433105.1 Thauera sp. | reverse complement strand
GATCGCGGATGATTTCGTCGTGCTTGGACTCCGGCAGGGTCTTGATCTTCTCGTAAAGGTCGACCATGCCGTTGTTGACGTTGATACCCAGCTCCTCGAACAGCTTGCCGTGCTTTGCAAAGGCGTCCTTGTAATAGATTCGCACGCAGTGCCCGAAGACGATGGGGTGCGAGACCTTCATCATCGTCGCCTTCACGTGCAACGAGAACAGGATGCCGGATTCGCGGCAATCGTCGAGCTCACGCTCGTAGAACTCGCACAGCGCCTTCTTGCTCATGAACATCGAATCGATGATCTCGCCGTCCAGCAGCGAGACCTTGGGCTTGAGCACGACGGTCTTGCCCGACGTGGTGACGAGTTCCATCTTGACGTCGCGCGCCTTGTCGAGCGTGAGCGACTTTTCGCCATGGTAGAAGTCGCCGTGGTGCATGTGCGAGACGTGGGTCTGCGACCACTGCTTCCACTCACCCATCGAATGCGGGTTCTTCTTGGCGTAGTTCTTCACCGCCTGCGGCGCGCGACGGTCGGAGTTGCCCTCGCGCAGGACCGGGTTCACCGCCGAACCCAGGCATTTGCCATAACGCTGGCGCAGCGCCTTTTCCTCGTCGGTCTTCGGATCTTCCGGATAGTCGGGAATGGCATAGCCCTTGGCCTGCAATTCCTTGATGCATACCTTCAACTGGCCGACCGAGGCGCTGACGTTGGGCAGCTTGATGATATTGGTGTCGGGCAGCAGGGTCAGCCGACCGAGCTCGGCCAGCGTGTCCGGCACGCGCTGCTCTTCGGTCAGATACTCCGGGAACTCGGCCAGCACACGGCCGGACACCGAGATGTCCGCAGTCTCGATCTCGATGCCGGTCGGCCCGGTGAAGGTGCGGACAATGGGCAGAAACGCGCACGTGGCCAGCAAAGGCGCCTCGTCCGTGAGCGTGTAGATGATCTTGGATTTCCCCTCAGCCATTCTTTTCCCCTAGATTTTGGTCTCGTGGCGCCAACCCAGTGGCGACTCCCGGTCGCTTTGCGCGACACGTGGACATGCTTACGCAGCCGGCAGAAAAATACCATGCAACGCATCCCGCGGCACCGGTATACATCAAATCCCTCGAGGAAACCGGGTGTAACGTGGCAATCTGGCCCTTCTGCCCGAGCGGGCGGCGTCTGTCACAGCGCATCGTCATAGCCGCCAGACGCAAGCACGCAGCCAAAGGGGCCATGGCGACCGACTGGAGCAGGACAGAAACATGGACAAACTGCTGTTTGACTTCCGCCGTACCGACACCGCCGGCACCTGGTCGGCCATCGACGACCGCGTGATGGGCGGCGTGTCACGCAGCCAGCTGCGGCACGACAGCGCAGGTCACGCGGTGTTCGAGGGCGAGGTCTCGCTCGACAACAACGGCGGCTTTGCCTCGGTCCGCTCCGCCCCACAGCCTATCGGTGCTCCGGATGCGACGACCCTGATGCTTGAAGTGCGCGGCGATGGTCGTGTGTACAAGCTCAATCTGCGCACCGACGACGCCTTCGACGGCGTCAGCTATCAGGCCGCGTTCACTGCGCCCGCCGGGCAATGGGTGACGCTGGATCTGCCGCTTGCAGACTTCCGTCCGGTTTATCGTGGCCGCGCCGTACCCGGCGCTCCGGCGCTCGAAGTTGCGCGGCTGCGCCAGGTGGGACTGATGATTGCCGATCAACAGGCCGGCCGCTTTGCGCTGGACGTGCGCAGCATCAGCCTCGCATAGGGCGCAACGTGCCTGCCGCAAGGTCGCGCCGCTCCACCCCCTTCAGCACCAGCAGCAGGGCCGTGCCCAACACCATCATCGCAGCGGCAACATACAGTCCGCCGGCGTAGCTACCGAACGTGGCACCCAGCCAGCCGGTTACGGTCGGGCCGAAGATCTGCGCAACACCATAGGAAATGGTCATCTTGCCCATCATCTTCGCCGGTCGGGTCGGGTAGTAGCGCCCGGCCATGGTCAGCACCAGGCTGACCATGCCGATGAAGGTACAGCCGAACAGTAGCGCACCGGCAAACGCGCCGGCCATGCCACCGAGCGTCACCGGCAGCAGGATGCCGACGATCTGCAGCATCCCGGCCAGGGTCAGGGCGTTAAGATCGCCGATGCGACGAGCGATGAGATCCCAAATGATGCAGGCAGGCGCAGCCGCCAGACCGATGGCCATAAAGCTCCAGCTGCCCTTGCCCTCAAGCCCTGGCAGACCGTTGACGATGGCAACGATGAAGGTGGCACTGACGACGTAGCCCACCCCCGCGCAGAAGTAAGAGGCCATCAGCAGACGCAGGAACAGCGGGCTGGGTGGGTTGTCGTGCATCGCCGCACCGGTCTTGGTGAGCGCGCTGGTGTCGGGCGCAGGCAGCCAGCCCAGGGACGGAATCAGCAGCACGCAGCCGATCGCGGTGAATGCGAACCACTGCTCGCGCCAGTCCATCACATTGCTCATCAGCGCCACCGCCAGCGAGCAACCTGCAATGCCGAGACCGATGCCGGCGAAGTGGATGCCCAGTTCGCTGCGGTGGTTGTGACGGATCAGCCAGTTCAGGATCAGCCCGGTACCCAGCAGCATGCTCGCCGTGGTCGACAGGCCGGCGAGGTAGCGGGACACCGCCCACACCGCGAAATCATCGCTCAGCCCCATCATTGCCGTGGTCAGTACCGCCAGCACCATGCCGATGCGGAACAGGCGATCCTTCAACACCAGATCGCTGATCGAGGCCGCGATCAGCGCCCCTGTCAGGTAACCGGCGTAGTTGATTGCCGCCAGCCAGCCCCCCTCGGCCAGGCCCAGCCCGGCCTGCGCCTGCATGACCGGCAGCAGCGGCGTGTAGGCGAAACGCGCGACCCCCATGCCCAGGATCAGGCTGAAGATGCCGGCACCCAGCACCTTCATGCGTTGGATCTGGTCGCTCATGTCTTTCGTCCTGTGTACCGTCGAGCCGGAACGATAATCGTTGCAAGACAACGGCTCAAGCGATCATTTTTGAGTATCCATCCTGGTTATCCGGATGGATTGGTGGGTCTCACAGCATCAAGATCGACCCCTGCGCCACGCGGGTCGCGCAGGGCACAGGGCGATCCACGTACGCGCGTCACCACAGCGTACGGGTATCGAGCCAGGTGACCCGGCCGGTGCGACGCCTGACTTCCTGATACATGTGGGCGGTACCGCCGGGGCCGTCGCCACCGGCACCATTCCACAGACAGATGAAGCGCACCCGATCGATACCCCAGGCAAGCGCGGTGTTCAACAACCATAGGTTGCAGCGCTCGTAGGGGTTCATCGTCTCGTCGCGGCCGACCCTGGGTAGCGGGCCGAGTTCGACAGGCATGATGCGCGGTGGGTCCGCCAGATCCGCACGCAAGCTGTAATAGCGCTCGCACCAGTGGGCGCCATCGACCACCGGCAGCACCGAGCGCTCGATGAACTCCGGCTCGGCGAACGGCAGCATCAGGCGCAGGCGCAGGCCACGCGCCTTGCACGCCTCGAGGAACAACAAGTCACCGCCACTGGCACCCTGTGCCAGCGCAAGGTCGCCGGGGCCGGCGCCCAGCGCATCGAGTGCCGCGGCGATACGCTGCGCGGCGATGCTCTCCTTACCCGCTGGAAAGCGCGGGTTGGCACGGTCGGGGGCATCGATCATGTGGCCACTGAAGAGAAACACCTGGCGAGGCTGAAAAGGCGGCGTACTGCGCGCAAGCTCGCGATCGATGATATCGAGCGCCGAAGCGGTCTCCACCGGACGAAACTCAAGCTGATGCAGCAGGCACAGAGTCTGCCGGCTGGAGTCGAGCGCAAACCAGTCGCAATTGGCCGCCGCTGCGGTGGCGCCATATTCCTTGCGCACCGTTTCGAGCGGATTCACCAGCACGCACAGTTCGGCATAGCTCGCGCGCGCCCAGTAGTCCTTGTGGCTGCGCTCTTGCGCGGTCAGCGCAGCCCATAGCACGCCCCCCACCAGGTTGTCGATCAGCACCGGTTCGGCCTCGCCACCGAGGTGGCGGCGCAGCATCTGCAGGGTCAGTGCGTTGATGCCCGAATAGTGGTGCGCGGGATCGGCGATGAAGGCCTTGCGATAGGGTTCGATGGCGTCGGCCAGCGCGGCATCCTCACGCGCCGCGGCTTCACGCAGCTCGGCGCTCGCTGCCCCCTCACGTCGCCAGCGGCTCAACCAGTTGTCCTTTTCGACGCGGCCGGAAAGCGCCCACACCTCGGCGTCGCGCGGATAGTCCTCGGTCAGCCGGCGCACCCATTCACGCGCCTCCTCGAAGCGGCCCAGCCGGCCCAGACACACCGCCTTCTTCTCGCGCGCCGACTTGCATTCGGGTTCGAGCGCCAGCACGGTCTCGAACTGCTCGAGCGCAAAGTCGTAGTGGCGCAGCTTCAGCAAGGCCTCGCCCGCCGCGCGCCTGGCCTCGATACTCAAGGCGCGCGTCGGCGTCTCGTCGGCCAGCACCAGGATGTCACCGGCACGGGTTTTTTGCCGTGCCACCTCCATGCGGCTCGCCCAGGTATCGTAGGCGGCGCTGAACTCATTGCGCTCTGCCAGCAGCAGGGTTTTCCAGTCGGGCTCGTTCAGGTGCGGCAAAAGGCTGTAGACCGGGCTGCTCTTTCCTCCCTGCCAGGCCTGCAGCGTCTCGACGGCCATGCGGGTGAGCGCATCGCGGTCCGCATCGAGCGTCGCCGGGTCGGGCAGGCCCTCGCTGAGCCTATAACTCAGCTTGCGATCCGTGTAAATGTCGAAGGGTTGCGTCGGTCGTGGACCCTGCACCAGGATCACGCCGCGCGCACGCAGCGCATGGCGCACCCCCAGCTCGTACCAAACATTGGGATTGTCGAGCGTGAGGTCGGCCACCACCAGGTCGGCCATCAGCAATTCCTGGAACATGTCGGTACGGATGTCCCCTGCACGCTGCTCCTCGTCGGCGCGGAAAACCTCAAGCCCGGCCGCCGACAGCGCGGGAACGAGGTAATCCTCATAAACGCGGTTGAAGTCGATCGGTTTGCCGTCATGGCCAGGCTTGGTACCGAATGGCATGGCAACAAAGACGTGAGGCTTCATGATCCACTCCCTTGCGCTTTATCCAGCAGAGACAATGGTGCAGCTCTGCCTGCAGAATAGCCGTTGCCCAAGGCTTCGGCGAACCCCTTGATCCATCCGGCGCCACGGATCGACACAATGTCCGTGTCCACGTTCGCCGCGGCATGGATACACTTCCACGCCATTCATCCACATCCCTTCCGTTCATGCGCCATTTGCGTGCCCTGCTCCTGTTCCTGTTGCTGCTGCCCATGCTCGCGCTTGCCCAGCCTGCAGCCCAGCCTCTCGCCGGCGAGCTGCAGGCCAGGCTGGATGCGCTCGCCGATCGCAAGCTGCCGGAAGCCGAACAGGGCGCGGCAAAACAGGCACTGCAGCAGGCCCTGGCGCAACTGTCTGCGGCGGAGGACAGCCGGCGCCGGCTGACGGCCTTGCGCCAGCAGCTCGAGCGCGCGCCGGCGCAGATCAGCGACACGCGGACACGCCTCGCGCGGCGCCAGGCCAACCCTCCCGCCGCGCTTGCAATCACCACCGGCACGCCGCTCGAGGCGCTCGAAGCGCGCCTCGCTGATCGCAACGCCGAGCTCGTGCGCTGGCGCAGCGCACTCGATGACGCCAGCGCGCTGAGCCTGAGCAGCAGCGCCGAACGTGCCCAGAGCGAGATTGCCACCACCCAGGCACGCCAGCAGCAGATCGAATCGGCGTTGCGCAGCAGCCGTGAAGCGGGCCGCACGCTCAGCGCCGAACGTCGCGACGCGCTGGCTGCCGAATGGTATGCACTCGATGCCCAGTCCGCCCTGCAACTGGCCCAGTTGTCGGGCAGCGGTCTGTTGCAGGACCTCGGGCAGGCACAACGCGAACTGGCCGAAGTCGAACTCGCCGGTATCGAACGCGATATCGAAACCCTGCAGACCGCCATCAGTGAGCGCCGTCGGGCCGAGACCGTACACACCCTGCAGCAACTCGCACGCACGGATGCCGACACCGCAACCACCAGCGGCGTGCTTGCGCGTGAAGCTACGGCCAACGAAAAGCTTTCGTCCTACCTGCTGCGCAGCACCGAGCAGTTGGCCGACCTGACCCAGCGCAAGCTCGACACGCGCCAGCGGCTGGATGCCCTGAACCGGAGCAGCAGCATGATCGCCGAGCAGATCAGTGTCCTGCAGGACAGTCCGCTGCTCGCACGCATCCTTTACGAACAGCGCCGAGCCTTGCCGCAGCCCCGCGTCGATGCCCGCCTGACCGAGCAGATCGCCGACATCCGTCTGTATCAGTTCGAGATGAACAAGCAGCGTGAAGCCCTGGCCAACCCGGCTGCCTACGCCGATCGCTTGCTCGCGCGCGAATCCGTTGCGCAGGAGGACGGCGAGTTCGAAGCGCTGAAGGCCCTGCTCGGCACCCGCGCCGAGTTGCTCGAGCGTCTGAATCGCGAACTCAATGCGCTACTCAGCGAGTCGGTCGCGCTGCAACTCAACGAAAATCAGTTGCAGGCCACCGCCGACCGCCTGCGTGCAACCCTGGACGAGCAGATGTTCTGGGTGCCGAGCAACCGTCCGCTTGATCTGGAATGGTTTGCAGCCCTGCCGGGCGCACTCGAACGCCAGATTTCGGCCGTGCCCTGGCAGTCGGTGACAACCCAATTGTGGCAGGGCCTCATTGCACGGCCGCTGGTGCTGCTGCCGGTGCTGCTGATCTCGCTGGTGCTGCTGCTACGCCGGCGCTGGCTGCGCGAAAAACTGCACAGCCTGCATGCCGATATCGGCTACGTGCGGCGTGACAGCCAATATCACACACCCCTTGCAATCCTGCTCAACATGTTGCTGGCGCTGCCCATCAGCCTGCTGCTGGCGCTCGCCGGTCTGGCCCTGCAGATCGACGGACGCGGTCAGAACCTCACCCTGGGCATCGGCCTGATCGGCATGGCACAGGCCTGGCTGGTGTTCTACACCGCCTACCGCGTGCTGTCGCCCGGCGGCGTTGCGGAGCGCCATTTCGAGTGGCGGCCCGAGCTCAGTCGTGCCCTGCACCGGCGCCTGCGTCACCTCGGCCTGGTCGTCCTCGCCGTCGTGCTGGTGGTCACGCTTGCCGAGCATCAGCCCGAAGGCCTTGCCGACGACGTCCTCGGCATCCTGACCCTGCTCACCGGGTATGCGGTGATGGCCTGGCTGATGGGGCGACTGCTGTCGCATCGTCGAACGCAGGACGCGGCGCCCTCACCGCTCAGGGTCGTGATCGGCATCGCACTGGCGCTGATGCCACTGGGCCTGATCGCTGCGCTGCTGATGGGCTATTACTACACGGCGCTGAAACTCACCAGCCGCCTGATCGACACCTTGTTCCTGCTCATCGTCTGGCTGCTGGCGGAAGCCGCAGCAGTACGCAGCCTGGCAGTGGCGGCACGTCGCCTGGAGCACCAGCGCATCGTCGCGCGCCGCGAAGCCGCCGAGCGCGAAGCCGGGCTGGACGTCACCACCGACTCCGAAGTGCTCGAGCGACCCGTGATCAATGTCGAGAAGCTCAGCCAGCAGTCGCTGCGCCTGATTCACCTTGGCCTGCTGGGTGCACTGCTGGCCGGGCTGTACTGGGTGTGGGCAGATCTGCTCACGGTCTTCGCCTACCTCGACAACATCACCTTGTATGAATACGCCAGCGCCGGTGACGCCTCCACACTGGTGCCGATCAGCCTCAGCGACGCCCTCGGGGCGCTCGTCATCGCGCTGCTCGCCTTCATCTTCGCCAGCAACCTGCCCGGTCTGCTCGAGGTGCTGGTGCTGTCGCGGATGAAACTGGCACAGGGCAGCGCCTACGCCATCACCACCTTGTTGTCCTACCTCATCGCCGGTGGCGGCATCATCGCCACCCTGGGCACGCTCGGCGTGAGCTGGGACAAGCTGCAGTGGCTGGTGGCGGCGCTGTCAGTGGGCCTAGGCTTCGGCCTGCAGGAGATTTTCGCCAATTTCATCTCGGGCCTGATCATCCTGTTCGAACGCCCGGTGCGCATCGGCGACGTCGTCACCA
This sequence comes from Thauera sp., assembly GCA_035433105.1. Taxonomy (GTDB): domain Bacteria; phylum Pseudomonadota; class Gammaproteobacteria; order Burkholderiales; family Rhodocyclaceae; genus Thauera. The sequence goes on along the minus strand of DAORUJ010000141.1, from coordinate 100 downwards.
TCGGCGATCTGTCGGGCACGATCAGCCGCATCCAGATTCGCGCCACCACCATCACCGACTTCGACCGCAAGGAAATCATCGTCCCCAACAAGACCTTCGT
>DAORUJ010000140.1:0-8205 GCA_035433105.1 Thauera sp. | reverse complement strand
ATGATCATCTCCAGCCACCGCCTCGACGAAGTCTCCGCGCTGGTGAACCGGGTGATCGAGATGGACACCGGCCGCATCGTGCTCGACGACAAGGTCGCCGACCTGGGCGCGCTGACCAGCCGGCTCGACTGCCGCATCGTGCTCAAGCACCCCGACCCGGCAATCGCCAAAGCGCTCGAAGGCTGGAAGTTCGACTTCCACGCCGGCGAATCCACCTGGAGCGGCGAGATCGCTGGCGCCGACCGGCTGCGCTTCCTGGGCGTCGTCTCGCGCTACACCGGGCTGGTCAGCAGCCTGAACATGACCGAAAGGCCCCACTGAGCATGTGCAACCAACATCGACGCCAGTTCATCGAACGCCTGGCGGTGGGAGGGCTTTTGCTCACGCCGCTCGCCGCTGCACTGTCGGGCTGCACCGACGACAAGTGGCCGGAGGGCATGAAATCCATCATCTGGGACCGTGACACCTGCGTGCGCTGCAGCATGGCGATCTCCGACCGCCGCTTTGCCGCGCAGTTGAAGGGTGGCCCCAAAGACACCGTATTCAAGTTCGACGATCCGGGCTGCCTGGTGTTCTGGCTGGAGGAAAAGCGCGACCGCTTCCCATGGATGGCGGACGCCACCACGCGGATGTGGGTGGCCGACTTCAACAGCAAGAGTCGCGACGAAATGGTCTGGCACGACCCACGCGAGGTGCGCTACATCACCCGTACCTCGCCGATGGGCTACAACTACGCCGCCGCCGGCGAGGCGGCTGCAGACAGCCTGAATTACGAGGAAATGCGGCAGCAGACGCTGGCGAAGGGAAAATAAGGCATATGAAACAGTTCTGGCTTACCGCACGTCTGGACATCGTCGAGTCGCTTCGCGCCCGCTGGTTCCAGGTCTACACCCTGGTCTTCGGCGGCATCGTCGCGCTGCTTTTCCTGTTCGGCCTGACGGAGTCGCGTGTGCTCGGCTTCATCGGCCTGTCACGCCTGCTCGTCACCTACATCCAGCTGACGATGGCGATCCTGCCGATCTTCGTGCTGATCACCACCGTGCGCTCGGTCGCCGGCGACCGCGAGGCGGGCGTATTCGAATACCTGCTCTCCCTGCCGGTATCGCTATGGGCATGGTTCTGGGGCAAATTCGTCGGCCGCTACATCGTCATCTTCGTGCCGGTATTTGCGGCAATGCTGCTCGCGGTGGTCTGGGCCACGGTGCAGCAGATCGAGGTGCCGTGGAACATGTTCGCCTACTACACTGCGCTGATCGCGGCGATGGCAATGTGCTTCCTCGGCTTCGGCATGCTGATCTCCTCGATCGCACGCACCACCGACGTCGCCCAGGGCGCAGCCTTCCTAACCTGGTTGATTTTCCTGCTTTTCCTCGACCTGATCCTGCTTGGCGTGATGATCCAGGAACGCGTTTCGCCCGAAATTGCGGTCACGATCGCGCTCGCCAACCCCTTGCAGGTCTTCCGCACGGCCGCGCTGTCAATGTTCGATCCGCAACTGATCGTGCTCGGGCCCTCGGCCTATGTGATTCTCGATCTGTTCGGCGTGGGCGGCTACAAGGTATTCGCAGTGGTCTACCCGGCGGCACTCGGCGTACTGAGCGCCGCGCTCGGCTTCCTGGTCTTCCGCCGCGGCGACCTGCCCTGATCGGCACGCGATCCGCATGGACGTCGACAAACCCCTCCGCGACAGCTTCCCGAACCCGGTCGCGCGCCACTTCGCGGCGACACGGCCAGCCTTCCTGACCGTGACCTTCGCCGGCTCGCTGATCGGGCTCGGGGCGGCAGTCGCGGACGGGGTGGACATCGACGCAGCGAAGGCCCTGGTCACGATCCTGTTCGCGCTCATCACCCATGCCGGGGCAAACGTCATCAACGACTACTTCGACGCGCTCAACGGCACCGACACCCTCAATACCGAACGGCTCCACCCCTACACCGGTGGCAGCCGCTTCATCCAGAACGGTTTTCTCAGCCCGGCCGAAATGCGCCGTTTCGGCTACCTGCTGCTGGCGGCGGTGATTCCGGGCGGACTATGGCTCACCGTCGAATCCGGCCCCACCCTGCTCGCGATCGGGCTGGCCGGACTGCTGGTGGCCTGGGCCTACTCCGCGCCGCCGTTCAAGCTGATGTCGCGCGGCATGGGCGAAGTTGCGATCACCGCGGGCTGGCTGCTGGTGGTGCTTGGCACGGACTACGTCCAGCGTGGCGAGATCGCCGCCTTGCCACTGGTGGCGGGGCTACCGTTCGCACTGCTGGTCGCCGCGATCCTGTTCATCAACCAGTTCCCCGACCGCCGCGCAGATGAAGCCGCCGGCAAGCGCACCCTGGTCGTGCGCCTGGGCCCGAACACCGCCAGTCGCGGCTATGGTGTGCTGGTCGCGTTCGCCTACCTGTGGCTGGCAAGCGCTCTGGTTGCCGGACAGCTCCCCCCCAGCGCTGCGATCGCGCTGCTGCCCGCGGCATTCTCGATCCGCGCTGCGCGCCAGCTGCTCGCCGACGCCGCATACCCTGCACGACTGGTGCCGCCGATCCGCGACACGATCGCCGCCGCCAATCTTTCCGGCCTGCTGCTCGCAATCGGCCTGGGGGCTGCGGGAGTCTTCGCATGAGCCGGCCATCTGACCGTGTACTGGGCGTCACGCTGCTGGCGACCGTGCTCTTCATCACCACCTTCGCCGACGCCGCCTGGCAGCGCGGGGCGCGCGAAGCGGCACTGCAGCGCACCGAGCAGCTGGTCGAAGCCCTGCGCCTGTCCGACATCGTGCTGTTTACCGAGGCGCGCTATACCCGCCACCTCACCCAGGCCGATCTGCACTCCGCCTTCCAGGACCACCCCGTGGCCCTCGAACATTTCCCCTCCGGCTCGCTGCTGCCGCCGCCCGCCACCCTGCTAGACCGCCATGAACTGCTGGATCGAGAAGCAGCGCCATCTGATTGATTTCACCGCCAGCTCGCTGGCGCGACGCAAGGGCAAGAGCCTGGGCCTGCTGGTGGTGTACACCCTGCTCGTGTTCGTGCTCGCGTCGGTGTCGCTGTACACCCATGCCCTGCGCAACGAGGCCACCCGGGTGCTGGCGGGCACCCCCGAGATCGTGCTGCAGCGCCTGATCGCCGGCCGCCACGACCTCATTCCGCCCGGCTACATCGAGCAGATCGGGCGCGTCCGCGGCGTGCAGAAGATCGAGGGCCGGCTGTGGGGCTACTACTACGACAGCGTGCTGAAGGCCAACTACACCTTCATGGTGCCGGCCGACCGCAGCATTGCCGACGGCGAGATCATCGTCGGCCCGGCGCTTGAGCGCTCGCGCGGACTGTCCGTAGGCAACGGCATCTCCTTCAGGGCCTACTCGGGCGAGCTGCACACCTTCATCGTCTCCGAGGTGCTGCCCTACGAATCCGAGCTCGTCAGTGCAGACCTCGTGCTAATGAGCGAAGCCGACTTCCGCAGTTTTTTTGCCTACCCTGCCGGCCACTACACCGATATCGCGCTGTCGGTCGCCAATCCGCAGGAGGTGCGCAACGTCGGCCTCAAGCTCATCAACGCCCTGCCCGACTCACGCCCGATCCTGCGCGAAGAGGTGCTACGCACCTACGCCTCCATCTTCGACTGGCGCGAGGGCATGATGCTAGCGCTACTTTCGGCCGCCATCCTCGCCTTCGGCATCTTCGCCTGGGAGAAGGCCGCCGGCCTCTCGGCCGAGGAAAAGCGCGAGATCGGCATCCTGAAGGCGATCGGCTGGGAGACCGGCGATGTGATCGCGATGAAGTTCTGGGAAGGCTTCGTGATCTCGCTGCTCGCCTTCCTGATCGGCTACGTCGCCGCCTACATCCACGTTTTCCATGGCAACTTCGCCTTGCTGCAGCCGGTACTCAAGGGTTGGGCGGTGCTCTACCCAAGTTTCGCACTGACGCCGAAGATCGATGGCCTGCAGGTGGCGACGCTATTCGTCTTTACCGTGCTGCCCTATACCGCGGCCACGCTGGTGCCGATCTGGCGCGCAGCAACCACCGACCCCGACACCGTGATGCGGGGCTGATGCGATGCTCGAACTCGCCAACATCCGCAAGGCCTTCAACCAGGGCCAGCACAACGAATACTGGGCGCTCAAGGGCATCGATCTCGACATTCCGCCGGCGCAGGTCAGCGTGCTCAAGGGACCTTCCGGTTCGGGCAAGACCACGCTGCTCACCATCCTCGGCTGCCTCGCGCGCCCGACCGAAGGTCGCGTGCGCCTGAAGGGCGAGGACATCTCCGGCCTGCCCGAACGCTTCCTGACCGAAATACGGCGCAGCACCTTCGGCTTCATCTTCCAGCAGTTCAACCTGATCCGCGGCCTGTCGGCGATCGAGAACATCATCCTGCCGGGCTACCCCGGCGGCACGCCGCGCGCACAACTACTCGAACGTGGCGAAGCGCTGCTCGTCGAGATGCAGCTCTCTCACCGTCGCGACGCCAAGGTGGAATGGCTCTCGGGCGGCGAGCAGCAGCGCGTGGCGATCTGCCGCGCGCTCATCAACGACCCCGAGATCCTGGTCGCCGACGAGCCTACGGCCAACCTTGACAGCAAGCTGTCGGCCGAATTCCTCACCATCCTGCGCCGTCTTGCCGAGGCCGGACGCACGGTCATCCTCACCAGCCACGACCCGCTGGTGATCGAATCCGAAGTGGTGGACCGGGTGTATTCGCTGCGCGACGGTCAGCTCATCGGCATCGACGACGCGCGCAAGGCAGTGCCATGATCTTCCAGCCCGCCATCATCGCCCTGCTGCTGGCCGCCGGCCTGAGCCTGGCCATGCTGGCGACGGCTTCGCCGTTCGCAGTGCAGCTGGTGCGCCACTGGCAGATCGGCAGTGGCAGCGAACGCCAACTGCGACTCGAGCGCCTGACCTACCTGTTCTCGATGATGGTGGCGCTGGTCTGCGGGCTGCAGGTCCTGTCCACCCTGCTGTTCGTGTTCAATGCCGACAAGATGTCGGTGATGTTCGTTGGCGCGATGTGCGCGGTGGGCACGCTCAACGCCAACGCATACGGTTTTCCAGCACTATACGCGCAGCTCGTACTGTTCTTCTTCGCCGTGATCTGGCTGGCAATCAACCACCTCGACAACCAGGCCCGCGACTATCCGCTGACCCGGCTCAAGTACGTGCTACTGCTCGCCTACGCACCGCTCGCCGCGCTCGTGCTGTGGCTGCAGTTCAACTACTTCATCCGCCTTGAGGCCGACGTCATCACCTCATGCTGCGGCAGCATGTTCTCGGAAGAAGCCGACACCGTCGCCAGCGAGATCAGCGCAATGGAGCCACGCCGCGCGATGGTGCTGTTTTACGCCACGCTCGCCAGCACCACCCTGTTCGCCCTGTGGCACTGGCGCAGCGCAGGGCGGCGAGCATGGAGCGGACTCGCGGTGGGCGCGAGCTCGGCCGCCGCCTTCCTCGTTGCGTTGATGGGCGTGGTCGCCTTCGTGTCACCCTATGTCTACGAGCAGCCTAACCACCACTGCCCGTTCTGCATCCTGAAGCCGGACTATGGCTACCAGGGCTACCTGCTCTACATGCCGCTGTTTGCCGCCGCTGCCGCCGGAGTCGCCGCCGGCGTGCTGACGCTATTCGCGGGCCGCCCCAGCCTGGCCGCGTTGGCACCGCAAGCCAGCGCGCAACTGGCCGGCATTGCTGCGGCGGGCTTTGCGCTGTTTGCCGCGATCGCCAGCCTGATGGTCCTGAACTCCAACCTGATTCTGCTTTCCTGATGCGGTTGATGACGCGGCAATGCATGTTCGCCCTCGCCTGCATCCTGCTCGCCGCCTGCGGCGCGCCCGAGGGCGGCCCAAAGACCGGAACGCAGGCGCCGCGTTTCGAGGCCCACTATCTTGACGGCAGCACACGCCGCTTTCCCGAGGACTATGCCGGCCAGCCGGTGATCCTCGACTTCTGGGCCGAATGGTGCCGCTATTGTCCGGACAGCATGCAACGCATCGAGCACGCTCGGCGCAAATACGCAGCCACCGGGCTCGAGGTGCTTGCAGTCAATGTAGGCGAAGATCACGCGACCGCGGCCGCCTTCATCGATCGGCTCGGCGTGGGCTATTCGGCCGTGCTCGACCCCGAACGCACGATCACCGCGCAATACGGCGTCAAGGGGCTGCCGGTGACCTTTTTCATCGCCCGCAACGGCCAGATCAGCGGGCGCATCATCGGCGCGGGCAACGACAAGACCCTGGCTGTGCAGTTGTCGCGCATCCTGCCGGACCGCGCGCTAGACAAAAGTCAAGGCGATGCGGATTGAATGCGCTCATCATGGTCAATGAAACCGCGGAAACAGCCTCTCCATTTCTCGTCCCAAGCGCCGGTCACTACCGGCCATCCACAGGAGCGCACCATGGATCGTAGAGAAGCCCTCAAGTTGTCCGTCCTTGCCAGCATCGGCCTCGCCGCAGCCGGCAAGGCCAACGCTCAACCCGCCGCCTGCCCCGGCGACGGCACGCCGGCGCAGTTCACCCCCAGGACCGCAGCCGATCCGCATCCGCAGGTGGATGACATCGCCAAGCATCCCAAGTGCCCTTACTGCGGCATGGACCGCAAGCAGTTCCATCATTCGCGCATGGTCGTGCATTACGCCGATGACCTCGCCGACGGCACCTGCTCGCTGCACTGCTCGGCCATCAGTCTATCGCTGAACATCGACCGCGACCCGAAGGCGCTGTGGGTCGGCGACAACGCGGTCGAAGGCGACACCAAGCCGCTGGTCGAGGTCGACAAGGCAAGCTTCCTGGTGGGCAGCAAGCTACCGGGCGTGATGACTGCACGCAGCAAGGTCGCCTTCGGCACCGCTAATGCTGCCAAGGCCTCACAGGGCGCCAACGGCGGCGAAATTGTCGACTTCGAGCAGGCCCTGCTGGCCGCATACACCGACATGTCGGCCGACGTCAGCCGCATCCGCAAAAATCGTTCGGAGCGCCGGCGCAAGATGATGGAGCAGCAGAACAAGTCATGAGAACCTTGCTCGCCCTCGTCTTCGCCGCCTGGACGAGCTTTGCGCTCGCCCAGGCGCCCGTCGCCGAACTGCCCAAGCCAGGGCAGAAGGATCTGTGCCCGGTATGTGGCATGCTGGTTTCGAAGTACCCAAACTGGGTGACGACCATCGTCTATCAGGACGGTCACGCCCACTTCTTCGACGGCGCCAAGGACATGGTCAAGTTCTGGCACGACCCGGCCAAGTACGCCAGCGGCCACAGCCGCGAGCAGATCGCACGCATTTCGGTCACCGAGTACTACGGCCTGCAGGCAATCGACGCCAAGACCGCGTACTACGTCGTCGGCTCGGACGTCCTCGGCCCCATGGGCCACGAATTCGTCCCGCTCGCCAGCGCAGAAGACGCGGCCGACTTCCAGAAGGAGCACAAGGGCACGCGCATCCTGCGCTTCGACCAGATCACCGCCGAACTGCCCTTCATGCTCGACGCGGGACGCTTCGAATAAGCTGTGACATTTGCTTGACAAACCGCATCTTCATGTTCTGGAGGATGCGGTGCCGAATTCGCCTTGCCACTCTGGGGCGGGGCGGCTCATCACTTGAGCAGGATCTGCGCCGAGGCTTCCAGGTCAGCGCGCCGCACGACGCCCATCTTGCTGCCCAGCGCATTGCCGTCACGCCCGATATACACGGTAAACGGCAACCCCGCCTGCGGATTGCCGAGCGCCTTCATCAGCGGAATCCCATCCTTGGCGGCAAGAACCACCGGGTAACTCATGTCGTAGGCATGGGCAAAATCGCGTACCGCTCCCAGCTTGTCCGCCTCCTCGATCGCGATGCCGAGCACCTCGATACCATCCACGCCCTGCTCCGTGCGCAGCTTCACCAGCTCCGGAATCTCGTCGCGGCAGGGTCCGCACCAGCGCGCCCAGAAGTTGACGATCAGCGGTCGGCCACGAAAGCGCTCCATCGCCACAGGCTGACCATCGAGCCCGGTCAGCGAGGCCGCAAAGAAGGCTGTGGTATCGATACCGTCCGCAGCCTGGGTCGCGGCTGCGACTAAGCCGAGACAAAGCATCGAGGCGAATTTCCTGATCATGAGGCAACCTTTTGGGGGGAAATATTGATCCTGAGCGATGTTCGCTACGACATACGACCACGTGTCGGACATGTCTGCAAACCCTGCCCCCTATTTTGCCAAACATCGGCGCTGCTCACGCTCCTTAGTCACGCTC
>DAORUJ010000139.1:0-8229 GCA_035433105.1 Thauera sp. | reverse complement strand
TCAACGCGCAGAACTGCGTGCACTGCAAGACCTGCGACATCAAGGATCCGACGCAAAACATCAACTGGGTCGTGCCGCAGGGCGGCGAGGGGCCGATCTACCAGGGGATGTGAGCCTCTCCAGGCGAGACGTGCCAAAAAAAAGCCCCGCCATACAGCGGGGCTTTTCTTCATCTTGGGCCAGGCGTTCAGAACTTGAAGTTCACACCGGCATAGATCGATCGTCCCATGCCCGGAACGGCGTTACCCCAGCGCGGCACTGCGCCAACAGGCGTCGCAGTCATCGTCGTACCCTGCCCCAGGTATGCACCGCCCAGGGGCAGATAGTAGAACTTGTCGAACAGGTTCTCGACGCCGAAGTCGACCCTAACCTGCTTCCAGGCGTAGCTGGTGCGCAGATTGAACAGGTTGTAGCCCGGCGTTTCGACCTCGTTCCTGACCTCGGATACGTCGCGCTTCGACTTCACCATCACCATTTCCAGCGCATTGTCCCAACCACCGTGCTGGTGGGTCAGCGTCAGCTTGGCATTGAGCGGCATGATGTTGTAGAGATCGTCGCCCGTATCCCGATTCCTGCCATTGGTATAGCTGAGCAAACCCTTGAGTCCAAATTCGCCGAGCGATGTCCGTCCAAGCGGCATCCGCCCCGACAGGTCAAGACCATAGATGCGGGCAGACTGATTGGCCATTTGCAGGTAAACAAAACTGTTGGTGGCCGTCAGGTTGCCGGGGGAGCACGAACCGCCGAGACTGGTCGGGCAACGAACGGCATCGATGTAGTCGGTAACGCGGGAGTAATAAGGCGTCGCCTTGAACTCCCAGCTACGATCAGCCGCATGCCAGTCGAAGGTTGCCGACAGCGTGTGAGCCTTCTCCGGCTTGAGATCCATGTCGCCGATATAGCCGTTGCCGTCACCAAACCAGTTGATCATCAGCATTTCCATGCCGCGGCTGTACCAGCTATAGCGCTCATACAAGCTCGGGGAGCGCACCTTGCGCGCCAGGCCAAACTCGACGTCCAGGCTAGCGTCGACGGTGTACTTGGTGAGCAGGCTCCAGTCCCAATTGTTGTCGGTGCGCTCCCGATCACGATTATTGAACGCAGGCACCAGCGTCGTCGCAGGCGCCATCGCATTGTTGTAGGCCTGCACCGGGCCGGCATCGGTGTTCACCCGTTCAAAACGCACTCCGGCAACGGTCAGCCACTGTGGTGCAAGTCGCCCTTCCCACTCGCCAAACACGGCTTTGCGGTCGCGCTCGCCATTGTTGATGTTCCAGAATGTGTTCGGCGCCATGCCGCCACCCGAGGCTGGCCACCAGTCGTCGAGCTGGTAGCGCTGGAGTTCAGCGCCCACCCTGATCAAGTCTTCGCCCGACAGCTTGATGTCACCCTTGAGGCTGATTCCGGTGTTGGTGCTCTCGGTATTCATCGGCATCCCGGCGGCGCATGCTGCCGTACCAACCGGCGTGCAAGGTGTTCCGTTGAGTGCTCCCGGACCGCCCGAACCCGCCGGTGGGGCACCGTTTCCATACCAGTAGCGTTTGTCGGCGCCGAAATCCATGAAGTGCTCGACCTTCTCGCGATACACACGCGCCTCCAGCGCTCCCCAGTCGAAAGCACCCTGGTAGCGCAGGTTCACACGCTTCTGCTCGTTCTTGAGCATGTCCATGCGCTGGTTGGGCCAAAGCTCATAGGGAATGTCCTGAAGGCCGATCTTGGCCTCGACAAGATGATCCCCGCCCTTGAAAGCAAACCCCAGCTCATGGTTACGGCTCTTGTAGGCCGTGGAGCCAACCTCGTCGAGTGGCAGCGTATGACCGAGGCGCCCCGTCTCCGCGAGCGTCTTGAAGTTTCGCGCCGCATCGTAATTTTCACTCTCCGCAGTCGAGCCGGCATAACTCGCACTGAACGATTCAGAAGCAATCGTCGCCGCCAGGTTTGCGCCCATCGCCTCACCATTGCTGCGATAGAACGCACCCACCTCACCCGTCGTCAGCACCCCCTGCCCCGGCTGGGCGAATAGCGGCGCCTTGGACTCGGCGATGATGGTGCCGGCAATGCTGTCGCCGCCGACGCTGACGGGCGACACCCCGGGATAAATCTCCAGCAGACCGACATTCGATGGGTCCAGATAGGACAGCGCCGGATTCATGTGATTGGGACAGGCGGCAATCAGGTCCATGCCATCGACCTTGATCCGGATGCGATCATCTGCAAGCCCACGGATAACAGGCAGGCTTGATACGCCACCCGCTCCATAGGCGCTGACACCGGGCACATCACGCATCAAGCTTGCGGTATCGCTGGTTGCGGGCTTGAGCGCGTCAACGGTTTGAGGCGCAACTTCGGTCGCGTTGGTCGCTACCGGGGCGCCAGTCACCACAATCTTGCCCAGCGTGGTTTCCTGGGCCTGTGCAATCCAGGGCAGCGCAAGTGAAATGGCGACGGCAAGCGGAAGGCGTCGAAAGCTGGAATTCATTTTTTATGTCTCGCAATATCGAGCAGCAGCAGACCCTATGCGGGAAACGAGCAAACGCCCACAGGTCCCGGCCTGGCGGCGGCATGCTCTGCTGCACTCAAATCAAATGGAAATCGGATAGGCTCAACACGACCGTCACGCGATCGGCGCAGGTCGGCTTAATGGTTGCCGTGCTGCATCGGCTGGCTGCCCGAGGAAGCATTGAGCGGACGCGCTTGTGCCTTGAGCTGGATCGTCTGGCGTGCGCCATCGGCACCCTCGACGACGATGCTGACCGGCACCTCGTCACCGTCCTTCACCTGCTGCTTCAGACCCATCAGCATCACGTGATAACCGCCCGGCTTGAGCTCGATCACTTGACCGGCCGGAAGGTCGACGCCGGGAACGGCGTTCATCTTCATGATGTTGCCGTCCATGATCATCTCGTGGATCTCGACCACGCTGGCAACAGGCGAATCGGCGGCAACGAGACGAGCGCTACCGTCCGACGTCAGGCGCATGAAGGCCCCTGTGGCCATCTGCTGAGGTACGGTGGCACGCACCCAGGCGTCGGCAACGGTGACGTCTGCGAGCGCTGGCAACGAGCCCAGGGCGAAGGTCAGAGCAATGGCGAGTTTTTTCATGATGCGAGTCCTCTAACGACAGGTCGGTGAAATCCTCCCCTGAGCATTTCTGCATCAGGGCCGACACGCCACGAACACCAAGGGGGTCGAACAGGTCAGCCAAAGAGGAGGTGCGCCAGGAAGAGCGCTGGATACGACTCAACCGATCAGCGGAGGGGCGCGAGGGCTCGCAGGCGACCACGCGAAGAGCGGGCGCGGGGCAACAAGAAAAAGGCGGGGAAGGCGTTCGCTCACGCCCCCTTTCAGCAGCAACGCCTTGGTAGCGGGCGGCGGCAAGCCCACTCCCAGGGCGTGAGAGCAGCAGTATGGACAGGCCGACAGCGACTGTGCCGAAGAGTCGTCTGAATCGTCGCCTCCAAGCAGTATCGCATCAAGGTAAAGCCCGGACTCGGCACTTGAAATCAGAACCTGATGCGTTCCACCCGCCGAACAGACATCAATCAGGAAGCGCCCACTTTCGTCCGCCGCTGCCCGGCTGACCGCGGGTGCAAGCGCAGCCACCAGCATCGCAACAATGGCGAGCCAAGCGTAGAGGCGTTTGCGGAAGCGGAGCATGAGGTGGGTGGCCGAGGCTACGGACGAGGATCAATGCCCATGATTCTACTCAAATGGCCGGCGCGGAAATTGATCATCATCAGTTCAAACCAAGGAGCGCCGGCCTGAGGCGTGAATCAGGCCGTCGAATCGCGACCGGGCTGACGGCTGCTGATCGGGAGACGCAACTTGCCCAAACCAAGGAACGTTACGCCTTCCCAACCCCAGCCCTTTCATGATGGAACTCACCCAGCCAAGCGATGCTGCGCGACACCCGAATCAGCCCAGCCACGCTCGAGCGTTACGGAACATCCGCAACCAGGGCGACGCATCAGGACTTTCGTCGATAAGCCAGCGCGGTGCCCACGACATCTGCAGCGTACGCGCGGTGCGTTCAGGGTGCGGCATCATCACCGTGAAGCGTCCATCAGCCGTCGTGAAGCCGGTCGCCCCCCCTGCCGATCCATTCGGGTTTGCCGGGTACCGTTCGGTCGGTGCGCCATGGCGATCGATGTAGCGCAAAGCGAGCACAGCGTGCGCGCGATCTTCCTCGCGTGCAAACGCCACCTGGCCTTCGCCGTGGCTGACAACGATGGGCATGCGGCTACCGCCCATGCCTCGCAACAGAATCGAAGGGCTGTCCATCACTTCGACCATTGCAAATCGCGCCTCGAACTGCTCACTGCGGTTGCGGTGAAAAGTGGGCCAGTGCCCGGCACCGGGAATGATGGGCGCAAGATGCGCCATCATCTGGCAGCCGTTACATACGCCAAGTGCAAAGGTATCGTTGCGGTGGAAGAAGGCCTCAAACTGGTCGCGCAGGCGATTGTTGAACAGGATGGACTTTGCCCAGCCCTGCCCTGCACCCAGCACATCGCCGTAGGAGAACCCACCGCAGGCCGCAAAGCCGCGGAAATCGGCGAGATCAATGCGGCCCGCCTGCAGGTCGGACATATGCACATCCACCGGCGTGAAGCCTGCGCGCTCGAAGGCCGCAGCCATCTCAAGATGTGAATTGACCCCTTGCTCCCGCAGCACGACAAGCTTGGGCCGCACGCCGCTCGCGATAAAGGGCGCAGCCACGTCTTCCTTCACATCGAAGGACAGCGATACCGACAGCCCAGGATCGGTCACATCGGCGAGGGCGTCGAATTCCTGCTGCGCCGACTCCGGATCGTCACGCAGCTTGGCGATGCAATAGCTGGTTTCGGACCAGGCTTGCAGCAACTCAACGCGACTCGCACCGAAAACGAGTTTGGCGTTGCGGCGCAGACGTATTTCATCCTTGGTGTTGGGTTCGCCGATGAAGTGATAGGCCAGCCCTGCCGCCCGCAGCAGCTCGGTGACGCGCGCTCGGTCGTCACGACGGACCTGGATCACCGCCCCCAGCTCCTCGGCAAACAAACCGGCGAAGAGATGATCACCGAAACGGCCCTTGAGCGTATCGGGCTTCTTTTCCAGCCCGTCGACGTCATTCATATAGGGGTCGTAGCAGACTGTGTCGAGCACCAGCGACAGGCCGCACTTTGCCGCGAAAGCCATCTCGCACACAGTGGCGAACAGGCCCCCGTCGGAACGGTCGTGGTAGGCCAGCAACAGACCGTCACGACGCAGTTGCTGAACGGCATCGAAAAAGGCTTTCAGCTGCAGCGCGTCGACGTCCGGTGCGTGCTCGCCGACCGAATTGTAGGCCTGCGCCAACACCGAGCCGCCGAGCCGATTCCTGCCCTTACCCAGATCGATCAGCAGCAGTTCGGTCTCGACACCTTCTGGCAGCTGCAACTGGGGGGTGAGCGTGTGGCGGATGTCCTGCACAGGCGCGAACGCGGTAACGACCAGCGACAAGGGCGAAACAACGCGCTTGTCCTCGCCACCCTCCTGCCAGGCCGTGCGCATCGACAGCGAATCCTTGCCGACCGGAATCGAGACACCGGCCTCAATGCAGAATTCGGACACAGCCCTGACCGTATCGTAGAGCTTGGCATCCTCACCACGATGACCGGCAGCCGCCATCCAGTTCGCGGACAGCTTCACCTCGGCTAGCTTCCCGATATCCGCTGCGGCGATGTTGGTAATGGCCTCGCCCACAGCCATGCGGCCCGAAGCGGGCGCGTCGACGCAGGCCAACGGGGTACGTTCGCCCATCGCAAAAGCCTCGCCCCGGTAGCCCTGAAAACTCATCGCCGTCACTGCGACGTCGGCCACCGGCACCTGCCAAGGCCCGACAAACTGGTCGCGTGCGGTCAAGCCCCCCACCGAACGGTCGCCAATGCTGATGAGGAAGCCCTTGCTGGCAACGGCCGGCATGCGCAGCACACGCATCCCGGCCTCCTTCAGGTCCAGGTCAGTGGTGTCGAAGGGTGGCAGATGAACCGCGCGCCGCGAGACATTGCGCGTCATCTTCGGCGGCTTGCCAAGCAGCACCTTCATATCCATGTCGACCGGCGTGTTGCCAAAGTGGCGGTCGGATACGGTCAGGTGGCCGTCTGCGGTAGCCGTGCCAAGCACCGCGAAGGGGCAGCGTTCACGCTCGCAAAACGCCTGGAACATCGGCAGACTCTCGGGCGCGATCGCCATCACGTAGCGTTCCTGCGATTCGTTCGACCAAATCTCGCGCGGGCTCATGCCCGGCTCCTCGATATGGACCTCGCGCAATTCGAAGTGAGCCCCCAGCCCGGCGTGATCAGCAAGTTCGGGCATCGCGTTCGACAAGCCTCCTGCGCCCACGTCGTGAATCGCAATGATCGGGTTCTTGTCGCCCTGCTGCCAGCAGGCGTCGATCACTTCCTGACACCGACGCTGGATCTCGGGGTTACCACGCTGCACAGAGGCGAAGTCGAGATCGGCCGCATTAGTACCGGTCGCCATCGAAGAGGCAGCCCCCCCGCCCAAACCGATCAGCATGCCGGGGCCCCCAAGCTGGATGAGTAGTGTGCCCGGCGGGAAGGTCGGCTTCTCGGACTGCTGCCCCTGGATGCTGCCTAGGCCGCCGGCGATCATGATCGGCTTGTGGTAGCCGCGCACCTCACCCTGCACCTCCTGCTCGAAGGTACGGAAATAGCCGCTTAGGTTGGGGCGTCCGAACTCGTTGTTGAACGCAGCCGCACCAATCGGCCCCTCGATCATGATCTCGAGCGCGGAGGCAATGCGATCTGGCTTGCCGTAAGCCCTCTCCCACGGCTGGCCAAAACCGGGGATGTTCAGGTTCGAGACGGTGAAACCCGCCAGACCCGCTTTCGGACTGGAGCCCCGCCCGGTCGCGCCCTCGTCACGGATCTCGCCACCAGCACCGGTGGCAGCACCCGGGAAGGGCGAAATCGCGGTCGGATGGTTGTGGGTCTCGACCTTGGCGAGGATGTGCGTTGTCTCCTCGTGATAGCGGAAAGCACCATCGCCATCCGGATAGAGACGGGCGATACGGGCGCCCTCGATAATCGAGGCATTGTCGGAATACGCGACCACCGTACCTGCTGGATGCGCCTTGTGCGTGTCCTTGATCATGCCGAACAGCGACTTCTCCATCGGCCGCGCATCAATCACCCAGTCCGCGTTGAATATCTTGTGACGGCAGTGCTCAGAGTTCGCCTGCGCAAACATCATCAGCTCGACATCGGTCGGATTGCGTTCAATTCGACTGAAGTTCTCGAACAGATAATCAACCTCATCCTCGGACAGAGCCAGGCCCAACTCAACGTTGGCCTTTTCCAGTGCTGCGCTACCACCAGCCAGGATGTCCACCGTGGTAAGCGCTTGCGGCGCGTAGTGATGGAACAGCGCCTCGGCCTCGAGCACGGTGTTGAGCACTGATTCGGTCATGCGGTCGTGCAGCAGCGCCAGCAGCGCGACGTTATCCTCGACACCGCGCCCCTCGATCGAGTACGCAATACCGCGCTCGATCCGGACTATCTTGTCGAAGCCACACTGATGGGCGATGTCGGTGGCCTTGGACGACCATGGCGATATCGTCCCAAGGCGAGGCACGACCACGCGCTGCGTACCCGCAGGCGGTGTGACAGTCGCGGGGCGGGCGTCAATCAGCTCGATCAGACGCAGCTGTTCCTCATCGGCCAGAGGCGCCGAAACCTCAATGAAATACCAATACTCGGCGACGATGCCCTTCAGCCTGGGCAGGACCTCACCAGCAGCACGCACAAGGCATTCCAGACGGGAGGGGGGCAGCGCCGCAGCACCACGCAGCTTGAGGATCGAAGTCATGTTATTCAGGCACCGAATCGGATGGCGGACCGCAACCGGAAGCCCGTCACAGGCTGTTCGGAGGTCAGCATGTTGAACAATTCAACATTATAGCCGAGGCACCTCTGCCCATCTCCGTGCTCATTGAGTGTCATCGAGTCGCGCGGGCTCGACCAGTGCCTGGGTCGCCGCCTGGCGCCATTGCTCCAGTTCCTGCGGATACACCCCGCGCTCACGGCACCACGCACTCTTGCCCGCCTCGTCCATCGCCGCGGTGACCAGCGCCGCCTCAAACCGAGCCGTTCAAAAAGCCGTTGTTGTTGACGTAAAAACCCCCTTGTACACTTTTCGGCACAAGGGGGTTTTTTGTGGGTTAGTCTGACGATGACCTACTTTCAC
>DAORUJ010000138.1:0-8399 GCA_035433105.1 Thauera sp. | reverse complement strand
TTCAGCCCAGTGCAGTTCGGGGAGCTCAAGCTCGCCAATCGCGTCGTGATGGCGCCGATGACGCGCAATCGCGCCGATGCCGAGGGTGTGCCCGGCGCGCAGATGGTGGAGTACTACGCGCAGCGTGGTGATTGCGGGCTGATCGTTGCCGAAGGCACGTGGCCAAGCCGGGTCGGTCAGGCCTACTGCCGCCAGCCGGGTATCGCCACGCCCGAGCAGATTCAGGGCTGGCGCGAAGTCACCGACGCGGTGCACGCACGCGGCGCCTGCATCGTGCTGCAGATCATGCATTCGGGGCGTATTGGTAGCCGTTATGTCAAGGGCGACGACGTCGACACGGTCTCGGCTTCGGCCATCCGCGCTGCGGGCGAGCTCTTTACCGATGCGGCCGGGATGCAGCCTTTCGATGCGCCGCGTGCCCTGACCACGGACGAGGTCCGCGCGGTGGTCGCAGAACACCGTCAGGCAGCGCTCAACGCACGGGCGGCGGGTTTTGATGGCGTTGAACTGCATTGCACCAGTGGTTATTTGCCGATGCAGTTCATGTGCTCGGGGACCAATCAGCGCAGCGACGAATACGGCGGCAGCGTCGAAAACCGTGTGCGCTTCGCAGCCGAATGCATGCAGGCGATGGCAGAGGCGATCGGCCCCGGTCGGGTGGGTTTCCGCTTCAACCCGGGCAATACCTTCAATGACACGAGTGACGCCGATTCGGCGGCGACGCACGCCGAGCTGGTGCGGCGCGCGGCCGGTCTGGGTCTCGCCTATGCCCACGTGATGCGCGCCTCGGTGCCCGACATCGACGCGTTTGCGCTGGCGCGCAATGGCTTCGGCTCCGCACTGATTGTCAACGACGATTTCGATGGCGAGTCCGCCGAGGCTGCTATTGCCGGTGACGTGGGCGAGGCGGTGTCTTTCGCCCGTCATTACATCGGCAATCCGGACCTGGTGCGTCGCCTGCGCGAAGGGCTGCCGCTGGCCCGCTTCGATCGCAAGACGCTATACACTGCTGGAACTGTGGGCTATACCGACTACCCGTCGCTGAAGGAGTGAGCGCGTGATCTATTGGGAAGATGTCGTCCTCAACGCGCCGCGTGAGTCGACGCAAAGCTACCTTCTCACGGCCGACAACATCAAGCGTTTCGCCAGCGAGTGGGATCCGTTCCCGCCTCATGTGGACGAAGCGGCTGCGGCCCGTTCGCCGATTGGTCAGTTGTTTGCCGCCGGCGTGCATCTGCTGTCGATCACCATTCGCCTCAGTCACACCTTGGTGAGCGAGGAAACCGCAACCATTGCCGGCCGTGGCTGGGACAAGCTGCGTTTCCGCCAGCCCGGCGTGGTGGGCGACGAGCTGCGGGTGCGGGTGACGCACATCGAGCGACAAGCTGCCAGTCGCCCGGAGCGCGGCACGCTGATAACTCGTTTCGAGCTCTTCAACCAGAGGGGTGAGGTGCTCGTGAGTTTTGACAATAACGTGGTGATGTTGCGCCGCGACCCGGTGGTCGCCTGACGGCCGCTGCCCTGAGATATGTTTGCAAGGAGAACCCCTTGAAGATTCTTGTCCCGGTGAAGCGGGTCGTCGACTACAACGTGAAGGTTCGGGTCAAGTCCGACAATAGCGGTGTTGAGCTGGCGGGCGTGAAGATGTCGATCAATCCCTTCGACGAGATTGCGGTCGAAGAGGCCGTGCGTCTGCGCGAGGCGGGTACAGCGACCGAAGTGGTCGCGGTGAGCTGCGGAACCACCGCATCGCAGGAGACCCTGCGCAACGCGCTGGCGATGGGTGCGGATCGTGCAGTCCTGGTCGAGACCGATGCCGAGCTTCAGCCTTTGGCCGTGGCCAAGCTGCTGAAGGCGGTGGCCGAGCGCGAGCAGCCGCAGATGGTGATCTGTGGCAAACAGGCGATCGACGACGATGCGAACCAGACCGGCCAGATGCTAGCGGCACTGATGGGCTGGCCGCAGGCGACCTTTGCCTCCAAGGTCGTGGTCAATGGAGACGTGGTGAGCGTGACGCGAGAGATCGACGGCGGCCTCGAAACAGTCGAGCTGAAGATGCCCGCGCTGGTCACTGCTGACCTGCGACTCAATGAGCCGCGCTATGCCACGCTGCCCAACATCATGAAGGCGAAGAAGAAGCCGCTGGATGTGTTGGCCGCCGCCGAGCTTGGTGTCGACTTTGCCCCGCGCCTGCGCCATGTGCGCCATGCCGAACCGGCGGCACGCAAGGGCGGGGTGAAAGTGGCCGATGTGGCCGAGCTGGTGAACAAGCTTCGTAACGAAGCAAAGGTGATCTGAGGCGGATGATGAAGACACTGGTCATTGCAGAACACGACAACAGCCGTCTGGCGACGGCAACGCTTAACGCCGTGACGGCTGCGGCGCGCTTTGGCGGCGAGGTTGACCTGCTGCTTGCCGGTCACGGCTGTGACGCGGTGGCCGCACAGGCGCAGGCCCTGGCGGGCGTGACGCGCGTGCTCAAGGTGGATGCGGCGCACTATGCCGAGCCGCTCGTCGAGAACCTCGCGGTGCTGGTACAGCGCGTGGTCAGCGAAGGCGGCTACCGTGCCGTGCTTGCCG
This sequence comes from Thauera sp., assembly GCA_035433105.1. GTDB lineage: Bacteria > Pseudomonadota > Gammaproteobacteria > Burkholderiales > Rhodocyclaceae > Thauera. Next base: position 5,819 of record DAORUJ010000138.1, on the reverse strand, counting down.
GCGCCTCCAGCTTTGGCAAGAACCTCTCACCCCGCGTGGCTGCGCTGCTGGACGTGGCTGCGGTGTCGGACGTCGTTGCGATTTCCGCACCGGGACGCTACGAGCGACCGATCTACGCGGGTAACGTGATGGTGTCGGTGGAGTCCGACCAGACGGTCGACGTGCTGACGGTGCGCACCACCGCCTTTGATGCGGTAGTTGATGGCGGCAGTGCGGCGCTGGAGGCGCTTGCCGCCGGACCCGATCTGGCGCTGTCGCGAGTGATCGGGCGCGAACTGAGCAAGTCCGAGCGCCCGGAGCTCGGGGATGCGGCCATCGTCGTGTCAGGGGGGCGCGGGCTGGGCAGCGGCGAGAACTATCATCGTTTGCTCGAGCCGCTTGCCGATGCGCTCGGCGCGGCACTGGGTGCCTCTCGTGCGGCGGTCGATGCGGGCTTTGTGCCCAACGACTATCAGGTGGGCCAAACGGGTAAGATCGTTGCGCCGGGGCTTTACGTTGCAGTGGGAATTTCGGGGGCGATTCAGCACCTTGCCGGCATGAAGGATTCGAAGGTGATTGTTGCGATCAACAAGGATCCGGATGCGCCGATCTTCCAGGTCGCGGATTATGGTCTAGTTGCAGACCTGTTCGATGCAGTGCCGGCGCTGACCTCGAGCCTTTAGGTTGCCTGAGGAGGCGGGCCACATGGCCCGCCAGTCTGAAACTGAGGGGGCGGGATTGAGCAAGATTGGACTGGAGCTTGAAGAGTACGATCGTATCGTGTCGGCACTCTACGATGCGGCGCTCGACAGTAGCCGCTGGGCCAGGGCTCTGGAGATGTTTCGCGACCTGTTCCAGGCCAACTTTGTCACCCTGATCCTGCGTAGCCCTGACGAGAGCGACCTGGGCATGATGATCGCTGTCGGGGTGGAAGGCGGTGACCGCGTCACATACCTGCCCTACGGCCATACCGCCACGCCCTTCGTTAACCAGATGGCGGACGAGGTGTTTACCGTCGAAGATCTGATGACGGAGGCGGAGTGGCGGCGAATGCCTTACTACCTCCACTGGTGTGCGCCGCTCGACGTTTTCCACGTCATGGGAGCCGACATCTCGACCGCCGGTTCGGGAAAGCTGCGCTTCCGCCTGACGCGCGCCGAGACCGCGCCGAAATTCAGCGATCTCGATCGCGCCCGTTGCGTGGCTTTGTTGCCGCACCTGCGCCGCGCACTCCATCTGCACAACTTGTTTGATCGCAGCGAGGCGCTTGGCGCGCTCTATTCGCGTGCCATCGGCCGGCTTTCGGTCGGCATGGTGGTGCTCGACGAGACTGGCAAGGTGCTCGAGCAGAATCTGATCGGGCGTGAATTGCTGGCTGCCAATGATGGTCTCAAGCTGGTGGGCGGGAGGCTGGAAGCTTCGTATCCGAGCGACAATCGTGAGCTCCAGCAGTTGATACGAAGTGCGTTTCCACGTCACTCCGGCGCGCCGCTCACAGTCGCATCGGCGATGTCGATATCGCGCCCTTCCGGCCAAGTCAGCCTCGGGGTGGTGGTTGAGCCCGTGCCCTCGCACGAGTGGGCAGAGGGCAAGGGGCAGCCTGCGGCCGTGGTCTATATCCGTGATGCGACGGGAAAATCTCTCGCCAGCAGCGCGGCGGCCAAGCAGCTCTTCAATCTCACGCCGGCGGAGACGGCGTTGGCGATGGAGCTGGCGAATGGACTGTCGCTCGAGGAGGCGGCCGAGGCACTCAATATTCGCCGCAATACGGCGCGCGCGCACCTGCGTTCAATCTTTTCCAAGACGGGTGTCAGGCGTCAGACTGAGCTGGTGCGGATCATGTTGAATAGCGTTGCTGCGCTCAGCCGTACCAACTGATCGCAGCAAACGCTGGAGCCCGAGCGCGTCTCAGCGTCCAGGCCCCAGCCGCAGCGCCGGTCAGCGCGCCTGGCCGGTATAGGCCCCCACGCCGATCAGGAATTTGCCGACGCGTACGATGTAGGCGTGCTTGTTTTCCACCTTCAGGCTGACCGGGTTGCGCCAGGTGTAATGGATGTCGCCCTCGCCCTTGTCCTTGGCGAGCACAATCATGTCGCGGATGAAGGGCTTGTTGTTGGCATCGACGAACTCGCCCGCCTTGCGTCCGACCAGGCGCGGGCTGCCGCCGTGCGCGTACACCATTTCGTCGTCGAGGCCGACGACGAACACATAAAGGTCGTCCTGCACGAAGCCGTCATCCAGGCTGTTGAAGCGCTCGAATGAGCTCTCGCCGTGCATCTTCAATTCATGGACTGCACGCCAAAGCATGGACTTCGCCAGCTCGAAACTTGCTTGTGGGGTGTAATAACCGACGACCAGGATGCGATCGCCGACCCGACGGTAGCTCGCCGTCTTGGGTTCGCTCTTGCCATGAACCGGATTGAACCAGCGGTAGTCGACGCGGCCGCTCGGCTTTGAACTGGCGCCCTCAAGGATTTCGCGGATGAAGTGTCGGCCGTTGGAATCGGTCAGGTCGCTCACGTTGCGACCGATGAGTGAGCTGGAAGTGCCGGCGCTGGCGAGGAAGTTGCCGGCGGTGTCGATTACATAGACGTAAAGCTCGCCGTCCTGGAAGTCGCCCGCACGGCTGAGGCTCGCGAGCGCCGGGTCGCCCTGTTCGCGCAACTGCGCCTCGGCGCGGTCGAGAAGTTCCTGGGTGCGGGCCACTTCGCTGCTTGCGCGGGCCGATAGAGTACTTGTGGGCGTCGTTGGCGCGGAGGTGTCGGCGGCGTGAAGCGGGTTCGTCAGTGCGCTGACGGCCAGCATGATGGCGACGACAAGGGGTTTGAACGGTGTCATTGCACACAATCCTTAAAAACAAAAGCCTGCACCCGATTGTAGGGCGGTTGGCCGCGAATGATGTTAGTCCGCCCGGACGATGCGGGCCGAAGGAGGCTGTCTCGATACTAGCGCATCATCGATCAGCCCGTCGCGGGCATTCTTGGAGTTCTTCTTATGACCGTTACCGTTGTCACCGGTTCAGCCTCAGGCATCGGCGCAGCCGTTTGCGAGCAGCTAAAGCATGCAGGGCATCGCGTCATCGGGATTGACCGTCAGAACGCGGACATCGTTGCGGATCTGTCCACTTCAGAGGGTCGCAAGGCGGCTGTCGAGGCTGCGCTCGAGGCTTGCGGGGGCACGCTGGACGGTCTGGTTTGCTGCGCCGGTCTCGGCCCGACCGCGCCCTCGAGCAGCGTGATTGCGGCAGTGAACTACTTTGGCATGACCGAACTGGTCGAGGGTCTGGAGGCGGCGCTGGCGCGCGGCAACAAGCCTGCGGTCACGCTCATTGGCTCGGTGGCATCGGTGCACCCTGGCCAGGACAAGCAGATGGTCGACTCGATGCTGGCCGGAGACGAGACCGGCGCACTGGCGCGGGCCAATGAGGTAGGCGTAACGCAGGCGGCCTACGCCAGTTCCAAATATGCAGTCGCGGTGTTCGCGCGGCGCAAGGCGGTTAAATTCGGGCCGCTAGGCTTGCGGATCAACGTGGTGGCACCTGGGGCGGTGGTGACGCCCTTGTTCCAGGCGACACTGGATGACCCGCGCTATGGCGAGGCTACGCGCAAGTTCGTGGCCCCAGTGGGGCGTAGCAGCGAGCCGAAAGAGATTGCCAACGTGGTGCTCTTCCTGCAGTCCGAGCAGGCTAGTTTCGTCCACGGGACCGTCGTCTTCGTCGATGGCGGCATGGATGCAATGACCCGCACCGATCGCTTCTGATTGCGCGGCGGCCGAGGTCGACGAGACTGTGCTCCGAAGCCGGCCCTGAGAGGCCGGCTTTTTGTTGCGCGCTGATGCGTATCCGCGGCGGCGTGTAGTCGTTCGTTGTGGAGTGCCTGCGATCGTCCGAACTGACGATGACAGCGTGCAGGCGGCTTTTAGACTATTTGCAGGTTGTGCACCCAAGGAAACCCGATGAAAAAGGTGGCTTTCATTACCGGCGCCAGCCGGGGGATCGGTCGCGAAACGGCCTTGGCCTTTGCGCGTGCCGGATTCGACATCGCGATCAGCGCGCGCACGCTTGAAGAGGGCGAAACTCACGCTCATGCGCTGACCTACGCCGACGGTCGCCCGCTCGCAGGTAGCCTCGCTGCGACTGCAGAGGCCGTGCGTGCGCTCGGACGCGAAGCGTTTGCCGTCAGGATGGACCTGCTCGACGAGCAGTCGGTGCGAGCCGCGGCTGCAGCGGTGCTTGAGCGTTTCGGGCGCGTAGACGTGTTGGTCAATAACGCCATCTATCAGGGCAGCGATCTCAACCTGCCCTTCATGGCGCTGGGTCTCGACACCTTGCAGCGCGTGTTTCAGGGCTATGTGATGGCGCCGGTGGTGCTGACCCAGAGCCTGTTGCCGGCGATGTTGGCCCAGGGCGGTGCAACCGTGATCAACGTTACCTCTGGTGCCGGCGAAAGCGATCCGCCGGTGGCCGCAGGCAAGGGCGGCTGGGGTTACGCCTACGGTGCCGGCAAGGCTGCCGTGTCGCGGCTGTCGGGCGTGCTCGCCGCAGAATTCGGTGATCAGGGCATCCGTGCCTACACCATGAACCCCGGCGTGGTGACGACCGAAGCATTGCGCGCCACCATCGGCGACACCGGCGTCATTGCCATGCGCCGGGGTGTGGCACCGCCCGAGGTGCCGGCCGCCGTGCTGTGCTGGTTGGCGACGGCGCCCGAAGCGCCTACTTTTCAGCGCCGCACCATCCAGGCCCAGCCTTTCGCGCTCGAGCAAGGCATCGTGCCGGACTGGCGTGGGCCTGCCGCAGATCCGCAGGTAACGAGGGCGTGACTGCGCTGTCGCGCAACGTGCTGGCCCTGATGTTGGCGGCCAGCTTCGCCTCGACGATCGGCGGGCTGCCCTTCAACTCGCTGCCGATCCTGCTCGGCTCGCTTGCCGACACCTTCGGTTTCAGCTCGCAGCAGGTCGGCCTTCTGGGCTCGGCCTGCTTCGGCGGCTACCTTGCCGGCACCCTGGTGGCTGCGACATTCATGGACCGCCTGCCGTGGCGCGTGCTCACCGTCGTCTGCGCATTCGGCGCGGCGTCCGCGCTACTGGCCTCGGCGGCGCTGCCTGCCGGCGCGCAGATGCCGCTGTGGGTGGTGGTGGGCTTCTTTGCTGCAATGATGACCTGTCTCGGCCTGCGCATCATGGGCCGGTTGCCGACGAAGGCGAGCGCGAAGGCCGCTGCATGTGGTGGTCTTCGTCGTCATCGCGACCGGTGGCGCGCTGCTGTTCAACGCCAGGGGCTTTGTCGTGTACGCGCTCGGAGCCTGGATATGGGAAGTGGGCTTTACCTGGGGCTGCATCTACCAGACCGCGGCGATCGCGTGCCTCGATCCTCATGGGCGCGCGATCATGCTGATCCCGGCCGCGTTCGGCATGAGCTCGATGGCGGGGCCAGCGCTGGCCGGCGTGCTCGTGGCCGATGGATTCGGGTCGCTGCTCTGCCTGGCCCTGGTCACTGGCGCGCTGCCGCTGGTGGCATTCGGCATGGTGCTGGCAAGACGACTCGACGGCGCGGCACCGACGGCCGAAGAGATCGCGCCGGTGGCCGAGGCGCTGTGAATGTATTGTGCAGAAAGGTGGTGAAGGAAGACGAGCAGCGGTCGACGACGGTGTCGCTGCGCCCGGAGGTGGAGAAGGTCGAGGCCGTGCTGCGCACGCCGTCGCATGAAATTTTTCTTTCATTGGATGATTGCCGGTGGGCGCAGCAGGCTGCGTGCGGCGGTAGAGGAAGGCATTTATGAGTATCGAACGCGAATCGATGGAATTCGACGTGCTGATCGTCGGTGGCGGGCCTGGGGGTC
>DAORUJ010000137.1:0-8410 GCA_035433105.1 Thauera sp. | reverse complement strand
GCAAGGCTCGGGTACTGGCGACATCTCAATCACGAATATCGACAGGCTTACCGTCAGCACAGGGATGCGGAAGAAGCCACCACCAAGGCGGTATGGGAGGCCGCCAACCCCGATCGCCGAACTTGGTGGGATAAGTTGCGCCGCCAGAAACCGCCCAGCTACAGCAGGCCGGTGGACAGCCCGTTCACGTATCCGGCGTTCGAAGCCACAGACGCGCAGCTTGAAAACATGAAGCTACTGAGCGCGATACTGCAGAAATGGGGCTTCGCCTCGCGACCTGGGTACACCATGGAGCTTGCAGAGCTGTACCGAGAGCAGGGTCGCTTTGATGAGTCCCAGAAAGTAATTCTGACACTTGACCAACGAGATGTCGGCGTAACCAGCAACCTCATTGGCAAACTGATCAAGGAAAAGCAATCGGCGCCAATGCGCTACAGGATGTGACCCAGTTTTGGATTTTCTCCTGGGAACGTCCGTGCAAGGACTTAGGCGAAATCAGCGAAATCAGCGAAATTAGTGATGCGACAAGCACTTGCGGGTGACCAACGTCGGCGAAGTCAGCGAAAAAACCCCCCTCAGCCTGGCGCTATGGCGCTGCCAGCCTGTACACCCGTAGTGGCGCGCCAGGTGCGCCGTCGCTGCGGTCGGCCTGTCGCACAGTAATCTTTGGCGGCGTACTCGTCAGAAGGCATTGCAGACTGTCATCGATCAACGACTTCGGCACCTTGCCACGGAAGCATTCTGTGCTGATCTGACTGCGCGTGGCCTGACCTCTATCGTGCAGGAAAGCCAGCACCCGGTTGGAAAGTTCGAGCGCTTGGGCCATCCTGGCATCGTCAGCAGCACTCACAAAAACGTACCGGACGGATGCCGTGATGTACTGTATCCAAGCCATCGCTGCATCGATGTGCGGCACATCGACTCGAGTCTGCAAATCGGTCAGCGCGAACAACATCGCCAAGCGCAGCAACATCGGTGCACGGCGTTCCAGCATCGAATTGACCACTTCGCTACCCTGATCCTCGTTGAGTTCGGTTCGATAGAGTTGGGCGTACCGCCACTGTGCCTGCGCAGACAACTCCATCCGCAAGTGGTCACGCTGATCCACCTGATCGGCTCCTGTGAATCTGAGTATCTCCAGAACCCTGCTTGCCAAGGCATCCACGGTGGCCTGTGGTGTCGCTTTCGGAAAAGGCAAGATTTGCGATCGCTCGGCCCAGATCATCAGAAACCGGTTGGCAAAGCCATTGGTCAACTCTCGAGAAGTCATCATTTCCGTCAGTTCGCTGGGCGAAATCGCACCACTGAGGCATACGTGTGGATGACTGGCGTACATCCGGTTCGACTTCGTCGCGGGTTTGAGACTGACGCCATCCCAGCAATCTCGCAGAGCGGCAGATAGCGTATTGCCTTCGCGGCGTCCCTGGTGCAGAACGTTCGCGAATTCGGACTCGACCACCCACAGTCGCTTGTCGTCAATCGCCGGAATCTCCTGTTTGCCTTGTCGATAGCCGTCGTGCATCAGGGCCACAAGGCCCTCGCGGCTGGACAGACCGCCACGGTGAATCTGCGGTGCATACCGATCATCCAACTCGCGCAGAGCCTGATCGATTCGCAAGACCAGTTGCACGGCGTCGCCTTTGCGGCCACGCCCCGAGCGCCCGATGTGCAGGCAGAAAATTCGAGTGTGGTGCCAAGTATTCCCGATGGGCAGGTACACGCCCCGTCCAATGGCGCAGGAAAGGTAAGCGATGAAATTGGCCGCGATGGCATAGGGATTGGTTTCCGTGCCCTCGCCGCCAGCACAGGCCACCTCGCCAACCAAGCCGTAAAGGCAAGACCGGTGGGGGTGCGGCGCATTTCGATGGATGCCAGCTCCTGAGTTCGCAAAAGGCGAAACCTCATCGAGGGAGGAGCCGAGCGGAGGACCTGATACATCCTCCCTGGGCATTCCAGGGCCCTGCATTCACTACTTGTCCAGAGCCGTGGCCTGGACGATCCCCGAAAACTCGCGCAGGATGTCGGGGTTGTTCTGCGACAGGAACCGGATCACGGCTTCGTTGTCCAGCAGTTTCGTCAGATAGCCCCTGGCCAGCACCAGGTTGAGGACGTCCTGCCCGTACGACTGCTCGACCAGCTTGAACTGACTTTCCAGGTTTGCCATTTCGCGCTCCATCTTCGCCATTTGATCGGCGGTGACACCTTTGACTTTCTTTGGGCCTCCCTCGTTGACCAGCATGTTTGGGGGCGTGGCCGCCAGCAAGGCCTGGGCGTAGGACACCGTGATGTTGTTTGTGGCCACCATCAGTTCGACGCACTCGACCTGGCGCGTCGGTTTGAGCTTGCGCAGGACCGGACTCAGGTTGGCCGAAAAGTGCTTGTCCCTGAGCAGTCGAACAGCCTCCGCGCAGATCCCGTCCAGCAGGTTGATCTTCTTGGTGATGTGCTCCAGGTCCAGTTCCAATGATTTCGCCAACCGAGCCGGTGTGACGCCACGGTCCACCGCCCGCCGAATCATGAAATGCTCCTGGATGGTCGACAACCGGTTGATACGGTTGTTGTAGGTGTAGCTCTCGTCGTCCTTGGCGATCAGGCATGGAGCATCAGTGAAGCCCAATTCCTGCAAGGCAAACATTCGGATGTGCCCGTCCAGCAGCAGGTGCATACCACTGGTCCTGTCTGCTTTGGCGATCGTCAGGGGTTCGATCAGGCCAACGGCATCGATAGAGGAAATGATCTGCTTGAACTTGCGCGAACTCATGAGCCCGTCAGGGGCTTTGCGAGAGGGCAACAGTTTTTCGAAGGCCACTGTAATGGGTTCAGGGATGAATCCCAGGTTGCTTTGCGTCATGAGGCGTTTCCTGCGGGCCAGACGCGTTCAGCAATGTATTTCGGCAGACTATCCAGCCCCTCGGCGCGCAGCAGGTTTGTGAAGTTCTCATCGGCCATGAGTTGACGCATGGCTTCAGCCACGAAGAGCAGTCGCTGCTGGGCGAATTCCGCTTTCTTGACCATGAGCTTTTGCCGTTCGACCTCGTGCTGGTACGTCCTGATCAGGCTGGAGGACGTCACGTCCGGGACCTTGCGCGGCGCCCCCCTTGCGATGGACCGCCCCAGCGATCGGCGTTTTTCGATGACCTTGCGCGCCTGGATCAGGTGGTTGCCGCGCAATTGGCCGTTTTCATAGGCCTCTTGCAAGGCCGCCTGGATGTCCTTGTCATTACTACCAGCCCCTGCGATGGCCAGCGCAGCGTTGAGCGGGATGCGGCCACTTTCAACCGCAATCAGTAGCCGCTCCTCCCCGTTTTTGAGTAACTGCAAGATGCCATGAACGTAGTCCTGGCCCAGCCCCGTCTTTTGGGCGATGGCCTTTTTGTCGTAGCCCTGATCGCGCATCTGTTCGATGCCCGCCAGCAACTCCAGGGTTCGCCCCTGGCGGCGGGCGATGTTTTCAGCCAGGCTCATGATGAAACCGTCTTCGTCGCTGACATCGACGACCATGGCCGGGATGGTGGTCTCGCCCAGGGACTTGAAGGCCTTGAGCCGACCTTCACCGCAGATCAGCAAGAATTTCTCCCGGCCATCGCCGTCCTTGCGCGGCGTGACCGTGATCGGCTTCTTCAAGCCAATGTTCTTGATGTTTCCGACGATGTCATCGAAGATTCGACCATTGCGGTCGCGCGGATTGAGGACTTCGATCTTGTCGATCGGAATCATCTGGAGATTGCTGGACGGATGTTCTTTGCTCATGCGGCCCTCCTGACGCGGGTACGTTCTGCCATGCCGTGGAGATAGTCCAGGCTGTCAAAGCGGTAGCTCTCGAACTCGATGCCGTTGTGTTCGGCCAGGCTGATGCGTGGCAGGCCGAAGTCCAGGCGCGGGAGCAAGTAGTAATCCAGTGGAGCTTGGTTCGGTTGGTCCAGGCGCACGGCCACCGTGATGTCAGGTGCCAGACTGGTGTCGAAGCGAACCTTCCAGCGCAGACGCCCGCTGTCGTGGGTTTGGCACCGGGCCAAAACGACCGAAATGCTGAACTCCCGGTTCACCGTCAGCAGGTCGGTGGCCGGGTCTCGCACGACCGTGCCACCGAGTTGCGCGATGGCCCGTTCGGTCTGGCCGATGATTTCCGGGTGCAGCTTGCGCAGGAACTTGTTGACCTCCAGGAACTGGTAGTCCCGATCGGGGGTGAAGCCCACCGCCTCATAGGCCCGGATCAGGCTGCCGAAGCGGTGGATGTAAGCGGCGGCCGACGGCATCCCTTCGGCCTCATCGATGATCAGACCCGACAAAAAGCCACGATGCTGGTACAGGTTGCGCAGTTTTTCGATCAACTCCTCGCTGCTGAACCGGTGCGCCCGGGCCCGGATGATGCCTTGAGCCATGTAGAACACCTCCGGCGGCACGATCGCCTCGAAGGCGCCTTCCTTCTTGATCCACATGTCCGGCTGGTTCGTGATCCGGTGTTTTTTGAGCTTGAAGGAGATCCGGTTGTAGACGTTGTTGCCGATGTACTTCTCGTTGGTCAGCACCTCGCGGACAGTGGCCCGGGTCCAATCCCGGTCCAAGTCGGTACGAATTCCCTGGCCATTGAGTCGGGCCGCGATTTCCGACTCCGGTATGCCGCCATCGATGAACCACTTGTAGATCTGGTTGACCGTCTGTACCTCGGAGTCGGGGCCTGGCATCAGGATCACCCGATCCGTTTGCAGGCTTTTGTGCTCTCCACGAGTCAACTCACTTTTGACGGAGCCACTCTGGTCGATCAGGACGCGGCGCAGGCCGTAACCGGCCGGGCCACCTTGCCGGTACCCCAATTCGATCAGGCGGCACTGCCCGGCAAACACCTTGGCGGACAGTTCCCGGCTGTACTCGCCCGCCATGGCACGTTTGACACCTTTGACGATGGTGGAAACCGGTGAGCCGTCGTTTTCAAACTGTTCGGCCACGTAGGTGACGTGGATGCCAGCGCGGCGACAGATGTACTCGTAATAGGCGCTTTCGTCAGCGTCCTGGAACCGACCCCAGCGGCTGACGTCGTATACCAGCACCATCTGGAAGTCGGTGGTACCGGACTCCACGTCCTTAATCAATTGCTGCAGCGCCAGCCGCCCGCCAATGTTCAGGCCGCTTTTGCCTTCGTCGGCATAGGTCCGCACGATCTCGATGCCGCGTTGCGCAGCGTACTCGCGGATCTTGTCGGCCTGGTTTTCGGTCGAGTACTGTTGGTGCTCGGTCGACATCCGGACGTATTCGGCGGCCCGGAACAAGGCAGGTTGGTCTGGCTTTCCACTCTCTGATTCTTCTGATTGCATAGGGACCGATCACACAATTTTTGATTGGTGCTCTCGGGCCCTGCGTTTCACTTCATCTGTAGCTGTGGCGCCGGTGGTTGCCAGCGTCGAGGTACCGTTGAGGCGGTTGCCATGCAGGTGTTCGAGAGCTCATTTGGGCGCAACGGTAATGCCCGGCATGTGAGATGACCATCACGTCCTCTCTTTGCACGCGTCCTTTTTGCAGGGACAGTCCACGCGCGCCGGGGTGATTTCCGCGATCCAGACGTCACTCTTTGCAGACGGTTCCTGCTGGAACTTGATCCAGTACAGGCCGGATAGTGGGGTGCCTTTGGTCACCACGGTCGCCACCGGTGCTGGGCTACTTTTGTCAGTCTGGCTCCTGTACGTTCGCCAGTAATCAGGATTACGATCAAGCCACGCGCGCTGGCTGCGTGACTGGTTGTCACGGTAGTCGGGATCGGTCTGCATCTTGACGCTTTGCCACCGAAGTCGTCTCTCGCGTTGACAGGCGGGTGCCGAACAGTAGGCTTGATCGGGGACCTGAGGTCGGGGTGTAAACGGCTCGCCGCAGCAGGCGCAATTTTTGGTGGGCATCGAGTTTCTCCATACGAAAATTTGTATGGAACCCGCTGGCCAACTCTGGTGGCCTATTGCCTCGTGCAACGATGTTGGCGACTCGGTATGGCTTCAAACCAATCAAACACCCATTCACACCCATTTCTTCTCCTTGTCTTTACAAGTGAGACGAATCGTCACAACGAGGTCATGACACGACGGTGCGCTCCGCAATGGCTGCGCTTATCGCTGCGATGTCAGCCACGAAGTGTTGTCAGCAACTTCACCAATTCGACAATGGCAGTGAACGGTTCGGGATCTGTGTGCGCCGTGAAACGCGCTGACAACCGTTCTGCACGCAGGGTGGCGACCGATAAATGCGCGCCGGTGATCGCGAACGCGTTGCCAGCACCTTTGTCGTACCCTGGAATGTGCAGCTTGAGGCGGCGCATCACTTCATCACGATGCAGCGGAGCCTGAATATCCTCAAAATGCAGCAACAGCCACAACTCAAAACTGGGCACGGAAGCAATGGCCTGAAAGGCTACCGGCTGCTTGGCATCGTTCCTGAGCTTGCCATCGAGCGAGGCAGCCAGCGTCAGCGCCTCGTGATAACTGTCATGGTCATCGCGGTCAAACACGGCATAGACCTTCTCGAACGCGCGACGCTGAATGTTCTTGTGGCGGTCGCCATCTTCAAACAATGCTTGGGCGTACTGCACCACCTGGATAGGTGCAGTGCCCAATTCGCTGGGTCGAACTTCCACATTGGCAGTGTGCAAGCGGAAGGCCGCACGGATCTCACGAAAGTAATTCGGCTCGGTCTTGCTGCCTTCAGAAACGATCAAGATGCGGTCGTAGCTCGCCCGCCGTCCCTGCTTGCGCTCAAGCTGTTTCTGTTGTCGCTCTTTGGGGGAGTTGTCGCGAGCCATCAGTGTTTCAGCCCCAGGGTGTGGCTGAGGAATGGCACGCCGCCATACCGTCCCATCAGGTAGCCGCGTTCCAGTGCCTCGTTCTTGCGCGGGCTGAATTCGGATAAGCTGACTAACGCCGAGGTCTGATCACGGTCTTTTTCTACGAACCACACTTGATCACGTCGGAACAAATCTGGTGCGTCCAGCAGCGACGTGTCGTGCGTCGTGAATATCAGTTGTGCGCCGCCGGTGTTGATCTCTGGGCGGTGGAACAGTCGCACGAGTTCGCGCACCAGCAAGGTGTGCAAGCTGGTGTCGAGCTCGTCGATGACCAGCGTTAGCCCTTTGCGGAGGATGTCGAGCACTGGTCCTGCAAGAAACAGCAAATTGCGCGTGCCGTTGGATTCGTCCATCAATTCAAACACGGCTTTGCCCTGTTCGGTGACGTGATGGAAGCGCAGCTTGTGTTCTTCCATTTCTTCCGAGCGCACTTCAGTTTTACCGGCCACCAAGTCAAAGTGAACGGCCTGCCCAGGGACTTTGCGTGTTTCCACATCAATGTCGGCGATGCTGATGTCGGCAGCAGAGAGGAAGTTGCAAATCTCCTTGCGGCCGTCATCCTGCTTGAGCATCTGAATGGACACCTGCGGACTGAGTTGGGCTTGCTCGTTGAAGATCACCAGGCGATTCACAAACCAGTCGAACACCGGTCGCAAGGCTTCGCTGTTGAGTTGTACGGCCATCGACAGGAAGAGGGCGTTCGGTCGGGTGGCACCTTCCCACAGGTTCTTGGGTCCTTTCAGGCCGGGACCGAAGTCGTAGACATCCTTGCCGGTCTCAGTGTCAAAGCGGCGTGTGAACCAACGCTGGGGCTTGAACGCCTTGTAAACCAGCAGGTGCTCACTGACGATCCGCTGAGCTGTCATGGAAAAGCCATACTGGTAGCGCACACCATCGAGCAGGAACGTGACTTCGAACTCGCTGGGTTGACTGGCGGAATCGACATCGAGTCGGAAGGGCTGAACTGCGAAGGTCTGGCCCGGCTGGATCGCCGTCGCGGACTCGGTCACCACGCCGCGCATGTACTGCAGGGCTTTAATGAGATTGGACTTGCCGCTCGCGTTGGCACCATAGACCACAGCACTGCGCACCAGGGTGGGTGCGGCACTGATGCCGGTGGCTTGGGTGTGGGTGTCCTGCAGGGTCTTGTCCTTGGACGCAACAAGACTAAGCACCTGCTCGTCGCGCAGACTGCGGAAGTTCTTGACGCGGAACTCGACCAGCATTGCATTCACCTCGTTTTTCTAAAATAAAGTCTCATTATGACTCAAAAGTGCTAAAAACAAAGATATTTTTGAATTCTGGGGTGGTTTGAGTGATCTGGGTTGGCATCGCAGGCCGAGGCAGGCCTGCCGGGTGTCAAGTCCCCGTTTGAACTTCGCTGGAGCCTTGACGTGGCACCCAGCTGCGGTTCGGCCAAATCGTCGAATCCGCGCCCTAAAGACCCGTGGGTTACTATCTGGTTCTGAAAGCGGACGCGGGTTCGGTTCCGTGTTCCACCACCATACACAAGGGCTCGGATAGTCTCCGGGCCCTTTTTCTTGCCTGAAATCCCCGCACCACGCGGGGTTCCGGCCACCTGTGCTG
>DAORUJ010000136.1:0-8507 GCA_035433105.1 Thauera sp. | reverse complement strand
CTGGAGGCACTTACCAAAAAGGGGCGAAAATCGGGGTGAAGTGTCGAACCCCGGCTTTCTGGGTATGGGTGGGGCTGCACCCCGCACCAAACGACTATTGAAAGTACGGAATCGAAGCGCTGCGGGCTGCTGCGAACCATTGCGAACTCAATCGAAAGGCCTGCCGGATTGTAGACCTGCACGCAGGTTTTCCAGCCTTGTTGGTCGTCGAAAACGGGCATCAAACTTGCTTGCGACTGGATGTCAGTTCAATTCCCGAATCCGGAATCGAACCCGCGTCCGCATGGTGGTTCAGATCGAGGGGTCGGCGGCTGCGTCATTTTCGGCAGCGGGGTCGGTAAGCCGCCGAATCGCCAGGGCGCAGCGTTGTTCAATCAAGGTGTTGATTTGCTCAACTACGGCATTCCCGGCAAAGCCGTGTTCAGGGTCAGACCGGAGCTTGCGTGCAGTGGCTGGCAGTAATTTTGCCAATTCCAGAATGCGCCGTTTCGCCTGAGCCTTGGTAAAACCTACGCCTTCGGCGAACTGCTTCCAGTGCCGTGCCTGGACTTCGCTGAACTTGTACTTGCTGCCGATTTTCATCGCCATCTTCGATGTCAGTGTGGGATACACCGCAGTCGAGAGCGTGTCGTAGAACGGTGCCAGAACGGGAGCCTTGCCTGAGTACAACAGAGAGAAATTTTTGGCGTGTGCATCATGATTGCCGATCAGCGAATTGAAGATCACGTAGTCGAGCAGTCGCAAAACCTGCGGCGCACTGGGGCGTGTCGCTCGGCGCACCAGATCAAAGCACTGGGCCAGGCCGGGGCCACCTTCATTCTGGTACTTCATTTCTGGCACCACGCCGAGCGCCTGGCAGAAGTCCTCTTGATGAAGGCGTTGCCGATGCCCAGGAGCATCCACGACCCGGTCGTAGCGCTCAACCAGCAGAAATGGGCGATCCAATACTGCATGAACTTTCGATTTCGCTGGCTTGAGTTGCATGGCCTCAGCCAGCTCCATGCAGAATCCCTCGTTGATCACGCTGTCTTCAACGGCGTGGATGGCGGGTTTCAAGATGTGGGAGCTCGGCGTGCCGTTGAGGGGTAGCCCGATGCGGGCACCATCGAAAACCACCGGTAGTTTGTCTTGGGCGCCAGCCAATGAAAGTCGCAAGCCGTCTTTACCTGCCAGCATAGGGCGACGCGGCAATTCATCCAGGATGGCAACGACTTCTTCGTCTGTCAGCCATTGAACGTCATCGTTGTCGGTGGGCACAGGCAAAGCCTGCCCGGGCTCCAGGAACGTCACGGCCCCAGCGCATTCGCCACCGATGTGGTCCAGCAGCGCAAAGTCGTTCTGGCCAGAAACCTGGAACTGCTGCGCAATCAAGCGACGCATCTGTCCCTCTGGCAGCAGACCGGCAAAGAAGGGACGAGTTTTACGATCGTCGAACGGCTCTGCTTGCAGGGGCAGAGACGCGGACAGGGCAACGGCGTCTTGTTGCGACAGCCAATCGGGTGCGTAGCAAAAGTTCAGTCGTCCATCGACCAACGCCAACGTACCGGCACGATTGGCGAACAACCAGACTTCCAGCTCACGCGCCATGGTCGTCAACCTCTTTTTGATAGTCGGCGGTAACAGATGGCAATCCACTCAACTGAATCTCACCACCCAAGGCATCAATGACCCGCAGCACGTTTTCCAGTCGCAAGGTGGGCTTGCCTGCTTCAAGGTCGACAATGAAGCGCACACCCACCCCTGCCGCCAGCGCCAACTGGGGCTGTGTCAGCCCGAGCTGCTTGCGAGCGGCACGCAGTGCATCGCCGAGTTGTTGAGGTGATCTAATGAATGTCATGGCTTGTTCAGTTTCCCCGTTCGGGAAATTTTCGACCACAACTGGACTATATGCAAGCAATATTTCCCGATCGGGAATGTTGCGTATGATTAGGCATGAGTTGATTAGATATTTCCCGATCGGGAAATTTCGACGTACCTTGGTTCCAAATTCACACCCATTTACACCGGTCAACAAGATAGTCGACTCTCTCGCGAGCATCACCGGCCATGCCATCGTCCGTCATGGAGCAGTAGCGGCCAATGCTCTGGGGCTGTCCACGTAGGTTCCTATCCAACAGATCTACCTGACCAACGGACGTGCTCGGGTGCTGTTTCCCCAGCGTCCACGCGGCCATCATCGAGCAAGGTCTGTGGGATCGTGTTCGCGAGGTGCTGGCCAAGGACGGTCACACCCGGTCGGTGGAAACCAAAATCAGATCGCGCACCGACGCCTTGCTGCGTGGCCTGCTCTACGCGCCATCAGGCAAGCGGATGTACCCGACCTACTCGCGCAAGAACGGGCGCAAGTATCACCACTACGTGTCCAAGTCGGAGAGCAGCTTTGGCGCACCGGGCAAAAGCTATGAGCGCCTACCTGCTCCAGAAATTGAGGCGGCGGTGATCGCGCAGATCCGCACCGTGCTGACCAGCCCGGAGTCCATTGCATCGGTGGTGCGCTTCGTCCAGCGCAATGGGGCCCAGATCGACGAGGCGACCACGATGATGAAGATGGGGCGACTGACCGACGTCTGGGAGCAACTGTTTCCGGCCGAGCACCATCGAATTGCGAATCTGATGATCGAGCGCATCGACCTTGTCCACACAGGCGAGGTTCAGGGCATCAAGGTGAAGTGGCGCGAAATTGGCTGGAACGCGCTGATTGAAGAATTCGCGCCCTGGACGCTGGTCGAATGAGGATTGAGGAAGCAGATCATCACGCCGCTGGATGCGCCGCCCGTGGCCCACCGCGTGGAAAGACCAGATCAGGGTGCTTTTGCCATCCGCGTGACAACGACGCCCACGTGCCAGCCGCCGCCTCCGGGCGGTTTTTTTTACGCCTTCTTGCTTCTCAGTCACCGCCTGTGCAGCAGTTGCTATTCCCAACCCGCACCGCGCAAACCCGCATGAATACTGGATATGGGGTCGAAAGCGCTCGCGAGGCAAACAGAGAAAACAGCGAGGAGAGAGGCTGAAAAAGTGCAGGAACTGGCGCAGTCGTGGCGGTGCAGCGCGCGAAGGAATCACCCGGAACCGCGCCAACACTGGCGCTCCGGGCAAAAAAAATCCCAACCGATAAGGGTTGGGATTTCAAAATTCTGGTGGCGGACGGTTGACCATGTGCCGACCGGCCTCCCGAGCTTATGAGCGTTTCTGCGGGCGCGAGCGGGCGCAATCAGGCTTTTCGTTTCAGCCGCTCGACTTCGGCGTGGAAGGCCGGGGTCAGGTCTGCGATCAGCGACTCAATGTCGCGCACCTGATGTTGAACCGTCAGCACTGCGATGCCTTGCGGCACGAGGTCGTAGATCACGAAGTGCTGCCGCGCCGGAACCATCAGAAACGGAGCCGAGCGGTACTGCCGCAAGCGCCCCTTCTCCGGGTTGGCGGCAGCAACGCCCATCGCTGCGTATAGGTCGGCGAGGTAATTGTCGGCAACGTCTTCGCCCCATTCACGAAGTGACCGTGTGTGGATGCGGCGCAAATCCAGCGCCGCATTCCGGGTCAGCAAGAACGTGGCGGGTGATGGCGCGTCATTGCCAGCCATCGGCTTCCTTGCGGTCGAGCACCGCCATATCGGTCTTGAAGTCGCCGCTGGACGCAAAGGCGCGGCCTGCTGCCAAGTCGCGGTAGCCAGCGAGGATGGATTCCTGCACGAACTGGCCGTCGCGCCGTTCCATGTCGCGGCGGATCAGGTCGCGCACGTATTCGCTGGGCGTTTCGTAAAGCCCCGCTTCGCCGACCATTCGATCCACGAATTCAGCCAAGGGTTGCGACAGGCGGGCATTGATGCGTTCGGACATGGGAGCCTCCCGGAGCGATTAGACTTGAACATTGTCGCACAAGAGGCAGATTCTGTCGCAACCGTTGCGCACACGGGAGACAAGTGACTGCCGCTCCCTGATTTCGCTCCTTTCGCCCAGAGAAATCACGGACAACCCGTTGTCACGGCGCAAATTTCGCTGATTTCGCCAAGTTCGCGCTGCGCCTCGATGCGATACCCCATCGCCCGGTAGCCCCGTTGCCGCTTATCCCACATCCGCAGCAAGGCCGCATGGCCGGTGTCCACGAAGTCAATGATCCGCACATCGGTCTTGCTGGCGTGCTCCCGGTGTAGACGCCCAGCGTACTGTTGCAGCGTGCCCTTCCACGAGACGGGCATCGCCAGCACCAAGGTATCCAGCGGCGGGTGATCGAAGCCCTCGCCGACCAGCTTGCCGGTGGACAGGAGAACGCGCGGTGCGTCGGGCGGCAGCGCATCGAGGTTTGCCACCAGCGCCGCTCGCTGCTTCCTGGACATTCGGCCATGCAACACGAAAGGCACCGGTTCCAACCCATCGAGTGCCGCTTTGATCGCATCGAGGTGTTCCGTGCGTTCGGTCAGAACCAGCACCTTGCGTCCCTGCCCGACTGCACCACGCACCTCGGCTGCGATGGCTTCCGTTCTGGCGTGGTCGTTGGCCAGATGCCGAAACACGTCCTGAATGCCTGCATCGGTCGGAAGGTCGATCCGTGTGAAGCGTGAACGAGGCTGTACTTCGAGATCGTGAGGCGCACCGGCAGGCTTAGCCGCCGTGTAACGGATCGGCCCACACTGCATGAAGATGATCGGCTGCTGACCATCACGGCGGATGGGCGTCGCTGTCAGGCCCAGCACGTACTTGGCCTTGGTACGCTTCAGGATGGCATCAAACGACACAGCGCCAACGTGGTGGCACTCGTCGACGATCACCTGGCCGTAGTTTTCTACCAACGGGTTCACCTCGCCCTGCCGGGAGACGGACTGCATCACGGCGATGTCGATCTTGCCAGTCGGTTTGGCCTTGCCACCGCCGATGGTGCCGACCACACCCTTGCCAACGCCCAGAAAAGCCTGCAAGCGTTCCTGCCATTGCTTGAGCAGCTCCGTTCGATGCACCAGCACCAGAGTGTTCACACCCCGGCGCGCGATCATTGCGGCGGCAGTGACCGTTTTGCCAAAGGCCGTCGGAGCGCATAGCACGCCGGTGTCGTGATGGAGCATTCCAGCAACTGCGGCCTCCTGGTCCAGACGCAAAGTGCCGACGAAGGAGACATCGATGGGCTTCCCTCCGAAGCGCTCATCACGCAGGTCACAGGCGATACCGTTGTCCTGCAGCAGGTCCAGCGCGGCGCCGAGGCAACCGCGAGGCAAGGCGATGTGCTGCGGGTAGTTCTCCGCGTTGCCGATGACACGGGGCTTGTCCCATACCGACATACGCATGGCTTGCGCCTTGTAGAACTCGGGGTTCTGAAAGGCCGCCAGACGGATCAGCCGGTTGGCCAGTGTCTGGGGCAGTTGGTCCTTCTCAAAATAGATCAGGTTGGCCAGCGTCACGGTCAGTGATTTGGGCATCTTCCCGGCCAGCTCCTTGGTCGACGTGCTCTGCCGCCTCCAGGGGGTGGCCAGGTCCTCATCGTCGATGAAGGTCACATCCAACGGGTGGACGCCGCCCGTAGCCCGCAGGATGGTCGGCTCGATGTCGTGGGCGGCCATAAGATCGATGGACGCCAGGAACGCCCACTGATCCGGATACGGTCGCAGGTCAGCATCGACAAACACGCTGCGGTTATTCTCGCGCGGCCACTTCTGTAGTGGCAGTGCGATCAGGTTGCCGAAGCCGCCCTTGGGCATCGTGTCCTGATTGGGAAACAGCCGGTCGTAGGATTCCAGCTTCAGTTGCCGCGTGCGCGCGCAGGTGTGGCTGATGATTGCCGTGCCCAGGCGGCGGGCATCACGGGCAGAAAGGCGGCTGGCGAAAAACACCCATGCGTGCGCACCGTTCCCGGACCGAGAGATTTCCAGCGCCGCCGGAACACCCAGTTCTTCGCAGGACTGCATGAAGGCTCGCGCGTCATCGCGCCAGTCGGCCTCGTCAAAATCGACTGCCAGAAAACAGCAGGAGTCATCCTCCAGCAGCGGATAGACACCGATCGTTTGCTTGCCTGCCAGATGGTCGTAGATCACCGCATCGGACAGCGATACCAACAGGCGGTTGCTGCAATCGCCACACTTGATGCGCGGCTTCTCGCAAACACCGGCTTGCCATTCGTTGGCGCATGCAGGTGAATAGCCTGATTTGCCAGAAGTCTTGCCTTCCCACCGGACGGGGTAAACGTCAGTTCGGCCACGAAACAAGCGACGAAACAGCGCCACTTTTTCAGCCGTAGAAAGGCGGGTGGGTTCTGGATCGTGAATCGTAGCGGCAATGGGCTGCGGCGGCAACTGCCACTCAATGCCGTGCGATTCAAGCAGCACGATCAGACGGGCGTTTTCAACGCGCAGGTCTTCCAGCCCTAAAGTCTGATCAACGTTGCGGGCGTTCATCCCGCGCGTACCGCCGTGAAAGCAGAGTCGTCACCCGAGTGGATGAAGAACCTGCCCTCTGCCTGATCGCCCGTGACCATCATCCAGCCGCGCCCGCTCACCGGGTCGTTCTCGTCGAAGCCTGACCAGGAAAACTCCACGCGCGCCACGCCATCGAGGGTGCTGACGCGCGCATCCATGCCGCCCTGTACCAAGCCGAACTGAAATTCGCCGGTCAGATCGCTGCGGATGGTGATGTGGGCCGGGACTTCCATATCAAGGTACTCGGCATCCCAGACTTCCATGCCGGTGATGCGCCACGTACCCGCCACCACTTTTTCCGCCCTCTTCATTCGTCACCCGCCAATCCGGCCTCCGCCCAGAAATGGTCGAAATCATCGCCCACGCCCCAGCCGACGTTCTGCCCCAGCTGCCGCACCCGATCCAAACGGGCAAGGAATCCAGATTGTTGCGCAGCGGGCAAGGCCCGCACGTATTTCAGCGCCTGCTCGAACATCCGTACCAGCGCGTCGTAAAAGCCCTCGTCGTCCATGCCGCAGCCGGCCAGAAAGTCGAACACTTCTTCGCAATAGAACACCGTGAGTTCGGCCAAGCCTTCGGGCTGGCCGAGCGCCTTCTTGTAATCGCTGATCGCCTTCTTGGCTTTGCTGACCGAGATCGGATTGCGGAAATCCGGCGGATTGATCCAGCGAATGATCACATCCTTGTAGGGCTCCAGCGGGTCGTCGCCCAGCCCGAAGCGGGCGTGCAGGAAGGCTTTGTTGTCCTTGCTAGCGGCGTACAGGTCTTGCACCAAACCCAGCAGGCCAGCGCGGTCAAAATCGGTCAGCTTGGTTTTGACGTCACTCCAGCTGGGCGTGGCTTTGGGGGCTTTCTTGGTGGCCATCGCCTTATTCCTTGTCGCCATCCAGCGTGTTGCCGGAGTCCATCTGCTTCAGCAGCCGGTCAAAATCGCTTTCAAACAGCCGGTCCTGCACGATACGGTATTTCTCGAATTCGCTTTCGGCGTGGGCCTTGGAGATTTCCGCCGTGACCTTACCCGCATCCTGCAGCACCTCCCGGTCGGTGGCCTCGATGAATCGGTTCAAGCGGACTTCCCAATCCTGCATCGTCATCGGGATCTTGCGCTGTGCCATGTCCTCGGCCACATCCAGATAGGCGTTGACCAAGCGGGAGAGTTGCGCCATTTCGGGCTCGGTCAGGTAATTCTTGGCGACCACGACATCGAACTTCTGAATCTTGCCCGCGGGCGCATCCTTCCATGTGGTCAAGCCCATGTGAGGCTGGTCGGCATCGGCGCGGTGGTAGATGACTTCAGCCGCCGTCTGACCGTGGATGGCCCAGTGCAACTTGTTCTGCACCGTGGCGAAAAACCGTTTGGTGGCCTGCGCCGTCACGTCGTAGTCAATCGCCGTGGCGTAGATGTCGGTGATCTTCTGGTAAAACTTGCGCTCCGAGATGCGAATCTCGCGGATGCGTTGCAGTTGCTCTTCGAAGTACTGATCGGTAAGCAAGGAACCACCGGCCTTGATGCGCTCATCGTCCATCACGTAAGCCTTGATGGTGAACTGCTCAATGATGCCCGTGGCCCACTTGCGGAACTGCACCGCGCGCTCGGAGTTCACCTTGTAGCCCACAGCAATGATGGCGGGCAAACTGTAGTGCTGGGTGTCGTAGTTCTTGCCGTCGGCGGCAGTTATTCGAAATTTTCGAATAACTGAAGCTTCCTCAAGCTCACTGTCGCCAAACACCTTTTTCAGGTGGTAGTTGATGGTCTGGGTTTCCACGTCGTAGAGCACGCCCATCATCTTCTGGGTCAGCCAGATGCTCTCATCGGCATACACCGCCTCCACGCCACCTTGGCCGCTGGCGGCAACGAAAGTCAGGTACTCGGCCGCCGAGGAGCGAACGAGGGAAACCTCGGTTTTCTTGGTGTGCTTCGCTGGTTTGCCTGATTTCATGCTCGACCTCGATTACGCAGCTGCACTTGCAAACAGGTCATCGAGTTGCGGGTTGCTGGTGATCAGTAGCAGCTTCTTGATCGTGGCGGCCTGGTTGATTTCCAGGCGCGCGAAATGCTCGCCACCAGCCGAAGACTGCTTGCGGATCAGTTGGATGCGCCCGAATA
>DAORUJ010000135.1:0-8570 GCA_035433105.1 Thauera sp. | reverse complement strand
GCCTGGTGAGCGACCTGGTCGCCGACGATCAGGTGCTGCCGACCGCCATCGAGCTGGCGCGCACAGTCGCTGCCATGCCGCCGCTGGCAGCGGAACAGATCAAGGAGTGCATCCTGCTCGGCATGGATGCGCCACTGGAATCCGCGCTGGCGATGGAGCGCCGTGCCAACGCGCTGCTGTTCGCCTCGCGTGACCAGAAGGAAGGGATGCAGGCCTTCCTCGAGAAGCGGCCGCCGAAGTTCGAAGGCCGCTGAGGGCTGAGACCGGGGGCTAACACTGAGGCCGGCCCCTGAAGCCGGAACACCGACAACAGCAAAGCTTCAGCGCCGCTATGCGCTGACGCTGCCCCATGAACGACAGACCTTCGAGACGTCCGCTGCCTGCTTCAGCCTGCCGCGCGCACCCGATTCGGTGCCGGATCATTCGGCGGATTCAGCACGCACATGGTGCCGGCCGGGTGGTAGATGTAGGGAATGCAGCGGTTGCAGTTGGTACAGCCCGAGGTCTTGAGCTCGCCACTCTTGAACTTGTTGACGAGCTGGGGATCGTGGATCAAGGGCCGGGCCATGACCACTGCATCAAAGCCGTCGGCCATCGCCTGCTCGGCATTGGCAAGCGAGCGAGCGCCGCCCAGATAGCCCAGCGGCACATCGACCGCGGCGCGGATCTTGCGCGAGTACTCAAGGAAATACATCTCGCGGAACGTGACCTTGGGCGTGCCGAACTGGGAGGCTTTCATCATCAGTCCGGTCATGAAGCTGCCCTTGAGCACCTTCTTCATCTCGTCCATGTCCATGTTGCTGCCGAACATGAACCAGCCCGACTCGATGTTGCGCCCGCCGGACAGCACCAGCAGATCTGCACCCGCCTGTTGCAGCAGACGCGCGGTGACGATGGCATCGTCGGCAGTGGCGCCGCGCGGCACGCCATCAGCGACGTTGATCTTGGCCAGCACCGCCATCTCGCCACCCACCGCTTCCTTGACCCGACGCAGCACCTCGGCCGGGAAGCGGGCGCGATTTTCCGCGCTGCCACCGAATTCATCCTTGCGCTTGTTGGACAGCGGCGAGATGAACTGATTGAGCAGGTAGCCGTGACCCATGTGGATCTCGACCGCGTCGAAACCCGCCTCACGGCATAGTTTGGCGGCATCGACGAACTGCTGCGCCACCAGATCCATGTCGGCGCGATTCATCTCACGCTGGAAGAAGTTGCCACGCAGCATGCCGGCCTTGTTGATGCCGCCGCTCGCGCTCATGGTCGGGCCTTCCACCTTCACCGAGGTGACGAAAGAGCCGCCATGGGTGATCTGGTAGGAAATGGCGCCGCCTTCGGCATGCACGGCGTCCGCCATTGCCTTCAGATCGGGGAGGATCTCGGGGCGCATCCACACCTGGTTGGGCAGGGTGCGACCCACCTTGCTCACCGCGCCATAGGCCACGGTGGTGAGACCGACGCCACCTGCTGCCATGGCGCGGTGGTGCATGAGCAGCGCCTTGGTCGGCGCTCCTTTCATCACCATGCCTTCGTTGGCTCCCGCGCGGATGAAGCGGTTGCGCAGGGTAATCGGCCCCAGTTTGAAGGGGGCGAAGAGGTCGCCGGGTTCGTTCATGGCAGTCTCGGTGGATTCTGAAATTCGGAACGGCGCCGCTATGCGATCACGCAGGAACACGCACCTGGGCCCGCAATTCGATCTTTGCGACCTTGTTCGAGGCGTTGACCGGCAGCGCGTCGAAGAAGCGCACGTAGCGTGGCACCTTGTAGTTGGCCATGCGCTCGCGCGACCAGGCGATGAGGCCGGGTTCGTCCAGCGTCTGGCCAGGGCGCAGCACCACGCAGGCGCAACCGACTTCGCCCATGCGCTCATCGGGCACGCCAATCACCGCCACCTGGGCAATCGCCGGGTGCGGGCTGAGGCCGGCTTCGATCTCGGCCGGATAGCAGTTGAAGCCACCGACGATGAACATGTCCTTGAGACGGTCGGTGATGCGCAGGTAGCCGCGTTCGTCCAGCGTGCCCACATCCCCGGTGTGCAGCCAGCCATCAGCGTCGATGGTTTCGGCGGTGGCCTTGTCGTCTTCGAAGTAGCCCTTCATGACGTGGAAACCGCGCAGGCAGATTTCGCCCGCCTCGCCCGCCGCCAGCGGCTGGTTGTCGGCGTCGACGATGCGCACTTCGGTCCCCGGAATGGCATGACCGCTGGTCAGTGCCACGGTCTCGGCGTCGTCGTCAGCCTCGCAAATGGTCGCCAGGCCACCGCACTCGGTGAGCCCGTAAGCAGTGAGGACGACCTCCAGGCCGAGTTCCTGCCGCATGCGCTCGATCAGCACCGGTGGAATCGTCGACGCGCCGGTGACCGCAATGCGCAGACTGGAAAGATCAGTCGTGGCGAGCTTGGGGTGCGCGAGCATCGTCAGGTAGAGCGTGGGCGGCCCGGGCAGGACGGTGATGCGGTCAGCCTCGATGCGTCCGAACACCGCCTCGGCGTCGAACACCGGATGCGGCAGCACGGTAGCGCCCGCAATCAAGCAGGTGACCCAGCCGGCCTTGTAGCCGAAGGTGTGAAAGAAAGGGTTGACGATCAGGTAACGGTCGCCAGCGCCGATGCCGGTGATCTTGACGTACTCAACAAAGGACTGGATCACCTGCCGGTGCGCACTCATGACCCCCTTGGGGCGCCCGGTAGTGCCAGACGTGAACATCAGGTCGGAGGTGTCGTCCGGTGTGACGGCATCGGCACGCGCGCGCGCCTCGGCTTCGGTGACGCCCGCGGCGGTCGCGAGAAAGTCAGTCCACGACAAGTCGGCATGTTCACCAGCGGCGCCGATCGCAACCACCTTTTCGAGCGTCGCAGGACGACAATCAGCCAGCATCGCCGGATAGTCGGTGTCGAGGAAACGGTCGACCACGAACAGCACCCGGGTGCCGCTGCGCTCGAGAATATCGGCGGCCTCGAGGCCCTTCATGCGGGTATTGATCGGCACCATGACGGCGCCCGCACAGTGGATGCCAAGCGCGGCAAGCAACCACTCTGCGCGGTTGGGCGCCCAGATGGCGACACGATCTCCAGCGGCGATGCCGTGCGCCATCAGCGCGCGGCTGACTTCGAACACACGGGCGGGCAGGTCGGCGTAATCGACGACAATGTCGCCATCCTCGACAAAGACACGGCCGGCGTGGCGCTGCGCAGCCTCAAGAACGAGGGCGGGCAGGGTGCGGGCGACGGGCGGGACAAACTGTACGGTCATGGTGGTTCCGGAAAGAGGCTGCAGGCTCAGATGCTCATGATGAACTGGCCGCTATCCACGCGCAGTTCGATGCCGTTGACGGCGCGGGAGGCGTCGTCGGCAAGAAAGAGGATGGCGGCGGCGACGTCTTCGGGCAGGCAGGCGCGGTTCATCGGATCACCATCGATGGTGATGCGCGACGCATCGAGGCCTTTCGGGTAGGAGCCGGCGGTCATCGGCGTCATGATGCCGTCGGGATGAATCGAGTTGCAGCGGATGCGGTACTTGGACTTGCGGCAATGGGCGGCCACCGCGCGCGTCAGCCCGGCTATGGCGGCCTTGGAGGCACCGTAGGCGGCGTAGTCATCCTTGGCGGCAATACCGGCGATCGAAGACATGTTGATGATCGAGCCGCCACGGCCACCTTCCTTGATCATGGCGACGCCTGCCTTGCAGCCGAGGAAAACGCTGTCGGCATTGACACGCATCAGGCGCTGCCATTCGTCCAGCGTGGCATCCTCGATCGAACCCTTGAGCAGGATGCCGGCGTTGTTCACCAGGATGTCGAGGCGGCCGAAGCGCTCGCGCACCATCGCCATCACTGCATCCCAGTCAGCAGCCGAAGCGGCATCCTGGCGCATGAACACGGCCTTGCCATCAAGACTGGCCGCCAGGGTCTCGCCGGCCTCGATGTTGAGGTCGGTAAACACGACTTGCGCGCCTTCCTTGACGAACAACTGGACGGTAGCGCGGCCTACACCGCTCGCTCCGCCGGTGACCAGCGCAATCTTGCCTTCGACTCGTCCCGTCATCTTTCGTATCCCCTGAGTGTTCAAGCGTTCGCAGCGATATGGTTGGCCGCGATGTAACCGAAGGTCATCGCCGGCCCGATGGTGGCACCGGCGCCGGGATAGGCGATGCCCATCACCGAAGCCGAGGTGTTGCCGATGGCGTAGAGCCCCTCGATCGGCGACCCATCGGGGCGCACGACACGCGCCTGAGCATCAGTGAGCAGCCCACCCTTGGTGCCGATGTCGCCCGCATCCATGCGCATGGCGTAGTACGGCCCCTTGGCAAGCGGCGCCAGGCAGGGGTTGGGCTTGACGTTGACATCACCGTAGTAACGATCAAAGACGTTGCCGCCGCGACCGAAATCCTTGTCCTCACCGGTGCGTGCGTACTCGTTGACCGTCTTCACCGTGGCGGCCAGGCCGGCAGGATCAACGTCGATCTGGCGTGCGAGCTCTTCCAGCGTGTCGGCCTTCCAGTACACGGAATTGAGCCAATTCTTGCGCAGGCGGCTGTCGGGCATGATCTGGCCCGGCATCAAGGGCCCCATCGCATAGTGGAAACGGAAATGGGCGTCGAAGATGCACCATGCGGGCACGTTCTTGCCGCCGGTCGCTTCGCGATCCTTGTACATCGCGTCGCCGAACTCGAGATAGCCCTGAGCCTCGTTGCAGAAGCGCTTGCCCAGGCTGTTGACCACGATCGAGCCCGGGAAGGCACGTTCGGCAAAGATGCCGCGCGGCTTCTCTTCGCCCACCACCGGGATGGTCGGTGACCACCAGGCCCATTCGAGCAGGTCGGTAGCGGCACCGGCCGCCATGCCGGCTTCGAGTGCGGCGCCGGTGTTGTTGCCCGGCGGCGTTGCGCTCCACTCGACCTTGGTCGGCTGCGGCAGATACTTCTCGCGCAGGGCCTGATTCTGTTCGAAACCACCGGCACCGATGATGACGCCGCGGCGCGCGTTGAGCGTCAGCTCACGGCCCTCGCGCACGACCTTGATGCCGGTGACGCGGCCATTGTCGAGCACGAAATCACGAAAATCGGTGTTCAGCCACAGCGGCACCTTGCGGTCCAGCAAGGAGGCGCGCAGCGCGCACACCAGCGAATTGCCAAGGCCAGCGCGACGGTCGAACTGGCTCTTGCGCCGCCACTTGAAGTCGAGCTTGTAGCGCAACATCATCCACAGGATCTTGAAACGCCAGCCGCTCTCGCGCGCCATGGCGATGTGGGCATCGCGTGCGGTCCACGAGATCTTGCCCATCAGCAAGGTGGAGGGCGAGGGGCGGCGCAGGTTTTCGAGCTCGTCACCGAGCACGCTGGTGTCGAACAGCTCAGGGTCGAGCGAGCGCCCACCCGGCAAGGAGCCCGGCAGATGCTGGTAATAATCGGGGTACTTCTCGGCCACGGCATAGCGCACACGTGACTTGTCTTCGAGGTACTTGATCATCGCCGGGGCGTGATCAAGATAGGCGCGCACCTTGGTCTCGTCGGCGCGTCCACCGCCCGCGGTCATGATGTACTGCAGCGCTTTCTCGTAGCTGTCCTTGCCACCCTTGGCGGCAAAGTAGTGGTTGTTCGGAATCCAGATGCCGCCACCTGAAATGGCGGAGGTGCCACCGAACTTGTCGCTCTTCTCGACCACCAGCACTGAAAGCCCACGATCGGCGGCAATCGCCGCCGAGGTCATCGCGCCCGCACCCGAGCCGACGACGATGACGTCCCAGTCCGTCTGTGACTGATCATGCACGCTCACGCTCTACCCCTGATCTTGTTTGGATGCGTGGAATAGTCGCTGCAAGCCCCGCACCGTTCATCGTCAATGCGGACTATGCAAGCGGCCCGCGCGGTCACGCCAGGGGCATCGTTCAATCGAAGGATGCGCGAAACCTCGCCCTTGACCAGCATCGCCCGAGGAAACAACGATCAGGAGCAGCACATGAGCACAACCCAGACCTCAACCCAAGCCCCGCCCTATTCCCTCGCCCGCCCCTGCCGCATGGAAGACGTCCCGCAGTGGGACATCGAAACCGATGTTGCGGTGATCGGTTTTGGCGCAGCTGGCAGCTGCGCAGCGATCGAAGCACGCCAGGCCGGCGCCGAGGTGCACGTCTTTGAGGTCGCTGCTGCCGGTGGCGGCAGCGCCTGGTGGTCGGGCGGAGAAGTCTATGTTGGGGGCAGTGGCGGTACGCATGTGCAAAAGGCGCACGGCTTCGAGGACAGCACGGAAGACCTGTATACCTACCTGATGATGGCCGGCGGCCCTGGCGCGGACGCCGAGCGCGTGCGCCTGTACGCCGAGAACGCAGTCGCCCACTTCAACTGGCTCGAGCGACAAGGCGTGCCCTTCAAGGGCACTTATCTGCCGGGGAAGTGGCTAGAGCCCATGACCGACGACACCTTGCTATGGTCGGGCAACGAGCAGGCCTGGCCCTTCAGCGAAAAAGCAAAGCCGGCACCGCGCGGACACACAGCGCAGTTCAAGGGAATGGGCGGCGGCAAGATCCTGATGGAGAAACTGTGCGCACAGGCCGAAGCGGTTGGCGCAGTAGCGCACTTCAACAGCCGAGCCATCGGCCTGATCGAAGACAGCAAGCACGCCATTGTCGGCGTGGTGGTGCGCATCGACGGCTCGGAGAAGTTCGTGCGCGCACGCAAAGGCGTCGTGCTCAGCGCCGGCGGGTTCATCATCAATCGCGAAATGGTCGCACGCTTCGCTCCGGAAGCACTCGCCTGCACTCAAGTGTGCTCAGGCGGCAACGACGACGGCTCGGGCATCCGCATGGGTATCGGCGCGGGTGGCGCCGCTATTCACATGGACCAGTTCTTTGCCACCGTTCCGTTCTTCCCGCCCGAGTCGCTGGTGAAGGGTATTTTCGTTAATGCGCGCGGCGAACGCTTCATCAACGAGGATGCCTACCACGGTCGGGTCGGGCACTACGTGCTGCGCCAACCCGAGGGCAAGGTCTGGCTGCTGGTCGACAACGAGATCTTCGGTCGTCCGATGATCGAACCCAATATCAAGGTCGCTGCGGTCGGAGAAACCTGGGATGAGGTGGAAAAGGAGCTTGGTCTGCCCGAAGGCAGCCTGGTACACACCGTGACGGAATTCAACCGCCATGCGGCAGAAGGGGAGGACCCGCTTCTCCACAAGGCTGCGACCTGGCTCCGCCCGCTGACCGAAGCACCCTTCGCCGCGCTCAGCTACTGCACCGCCGACCTGAACGCCGTCGCCTTCACCATGGGTGGTTTGCACACCCTCCCCAGCGGCGAGGTGCTGGACGCCGACGGCCAGCCCATCCCCGGCCTGTTCGCAGCCGGGCGCACCGCCTGCGGCCTGCCGCGCTGGGGCGAGGGCTACAGCTCGGGCCTGTCGATCGGTGACTCGACCTTCTTTGGCCGCGAGGCTGGACGCAAGGCCGCACAGGGCTAAACTGGACTCATCGTTCAAGGTGAACGCGACCAGGGAGACTCAAGTGTCCAGACTGCAAAACAAGGTTGCACTGATCACGGGCGGGGCCAACGGCCTTGGCGAAGCAATTGCCCAGCGCATGGCCGAAGAGGGCTGCGCTGTGCTGATCGTCGATCGCGACGACCATGGTCGCGAAGTTGCCGAAAGGCTTAAGGCGGCGGGGCACAAGGCGGCGTTTCAGGCCTGCGATGTGACCATCGAGGCGCAGGTGAAGGCGGCCGTTCAGGCGGCGGTCGACCAGTTCGGCCGGCTCGACGTGCTGGTCAACAACGCCGGCATCGAGGGTGTCAACAAACCAACCGACCAGCTCGAACTTGCCGAATGGGAGAAAGTGATGGCGGTGAACACGACTGCCGTCTTCCTGTGCACCAAGCATGCCATCGCGCCGATGCGCAAGGCCGGCGGCGGATCGATCATCAATATCTCGTCGATCTACGGCCTCGTCGGCGGCGCCGACATTCCGCCCTATCACGCGTCCAAGGGCGCGGTGCGCCTCATGTCCAAGAACGACGCGCTGACCTTCGCCCCCGACAAAATCCGCGTCAATTCGGTTCACCCCGGCTTCATCTTCACCGCGCTGGTTGATCGCTACGTCAAGGACGCCGGCCTTCAACACGACGCAGCCAAGGTCGCTCTGGATGCTCTCCATCCCTTGGGGGGCACCGGCCATCCCGACGACATCGCCTGGGGCGTGGTCTATCTGGCCTCCGATCAGGCGCGCTGGGTGACCGGATCCGAACTGGTCATCGACGGCGGCTACACGGCGCGCTGATGGCCCGCCAAAACGCGGCCTACGGCATCCGCATAGCCACCCGTCTGCGCCAACAGCACCTGCTGGTGATGCGTACCTGCGCGTAGGCCGCTGTCCACATCGACTAAATCCAGCCCACTTTGGGCCTGACGCGCCAAAGTAAATCTGACGCCACCGGGGCGTATCCGCGCCGGTGGCGCGGCGTGCTTCATCTTGGTTTGATCGTTGTGGCTCGCGGCAGAGATGGACTTCCCCCCGTCGCGCGAACGAGTCGTTGAATCCGCAACCCACAACTGCCAGGCGATCCTTCTGACCCTCAACGGCAGGTAACAGC
>DAORUJ010000134.1:0-8651 GCA_035433105.1 Thauera sp. | reverse complement strand
CCCGCCGCGGCGTGTCGCTGGCCCACTGGGCCGAGTTCGAGGACGTGGCCGACCACTGCACGATCTGCCACAAGTGCGAAAAGCCCTGCCCGGTAGACATCGACTTCGGCAACGTGTCGATCAAGATGCGCAACCTGCTGCGCAAGGAGGGCAAGAAATCGTTCAACCCGGGCAAGGCAGCGGCAATGGCCTTCCTGACCATCAAGGACCCCACGACGATCAAGGCGATGCGCGTGGGCATGATGGACATCGGCTACAAGGCACAGCGCTGGGCGCACGATGTGGCCAGAAGGTTCGGTCTCATCCAGACCCAGCTCAAAGCGCCGCCCGCCACGTTGGGCAAGGCTTCGGTCAAGGCTCAGGTGATCCACTTCATCAACAAGCCGATGCCCGGCAACCTGCCCAAGAAGACCAGCCGCGCCCTGCTCGACATCGAGGACGACAAGGTCATTCCGGTGATTCGCGATCCGCAAAGAGCCAACGGCGAGTCCGACGCCGTCTTCTACTTCCCCGGCTGCGGCTCCGAACGCCTGTTCAGTCAAGTTGGGCTGGCCACCCAGGCGATGCTCTACCATGTCGGCGCACACACCGTGCTGCCGCCGGGCTACCTGTGCTGTGGCTACCCACAGAGCGCTGCCGGCGAGGACGACAAGGGGCAGAAGATCACCACCGACAACCGCGTGCTCTTCCATCGCGTTGCCAATACGCTGAACTACCTCGACATCAAGACCGTGATCGTATCCTGCGGCACCTGCATGGACCAGTTGCAGAAGTACGAATTCGAGAAGATCTTCCCCGGCTGCCGGCTGCTCGACATCCATGAGTACCTGATGGAAAAGGGCGTCAGGCTCGAGGGTATGAATGGCGTCAAGTACATGTACCACGAGCCCTGCCACACGCCGATGAAGGTGCATTCCGGCATCAAGGTGGCCAACGAGTTGATGGGCACCCGCGTCGATCTGTCCGACCGCTGCTGCGGCGAATCGGGCACCCTCGCGGTCGCCCGCCCGGATATCTCGACCCAGGTGCGCTTTCGAAAACAGGAAGAGATCGAGAAGGGCGCGGCAAAACTGCGTGAGGGTGACCCGAATGCCAAGATCAAAATGCTGACCTCCTGCCCAAGCTGCCTGCAGGGCATGCACCGCTACGCCAACGACGCAGGCGGCATCGAACCGGACTACATCGTGGTCGAGCTCGCAAAACACCTGCTGGGCGAAAATTGGCTGCCGGACTTCGTGGCCAAGGCCAACAACGGGGGCATCGAGCGCGTGCTGCTGTAAGCACCAGGCGGGCTACAGGTGCAACGCGGGCCGGGAAAGCGCAAGCGCCCGGCCCGCGGTTTTTCAGATAGGCCAGGATCGACTCGGAACCTGCTCAGTCTTCGGCAGGCTCGTGGGGGTGAATGCGATACCACAACTCGTGCATCGCCTCGACGGCCGTCATGCGCAGACGGTAGGCAACGAATGAACTGACCTCGGTACCGTCCGGATTGATCTCGACGGTGGGCACACCCCTGCTCGCGGCCGACAGCACCGGTCCCGCGATGTAGGGAAAAACGCTGGTGGTGCCAATCGAGACGACGAGTTCAACCCCGTCCTGCAGTACATGCTCGAGACGCTCGATGGCCCCCGTTGGCAGCGCTTCACCAAAGAGGACGACATCCGGGCGCATGATGCTGCCGCAGCGCGGACATTCGGGCGGAATCTGCAACCCTGCGTAGTCGGACACCGTACGTGCGTGAGTGCAATCGGTGCAACGCAGACGATGCACCGTACCGTGCATCTCGATCAGATTGCGCGAGCCAGCCTGCGCATGCAGACCATCGACGTTTTGCGTCAGCACGCAGACCATGCGCTTTTCCTGCTCGAGCGCTGCGATCAGTCTGTGCGCGGCGTTGGGACGGGCACCACGGCAATTGGCCTCGATCTCGGCAATGTACTTCCACGAGATGTCAGGCCGCAGCGTCATCATCTCGCCGGACAAGGCCTCCTCGATCGTCAGCCCTTCGGCAGTCAGGCGATCGTGATAGAGGCCACCGATGCCGCGATAGGTGGGCAATCCTGAATCGGCCGAAATCCCCGCACCGGTGACGAACAGGATGCGCTGCGCCCGATCCAGCAGCAAGGCAACGCGATCGAGCACAGGGTCTGCATGCATCCTGATCCGGGGCGCTCAGCGTCGATCGGGCGGTACAGTCGCGCGCGTGAGCTGAATGTAACGCTGTCGGTCTTCGTCGAAGCGGTCCAGCACCGCGGCGCGCTCGTGCATCTTGGCGTTGATCACGCTGCGCTGGGCGATGATCTCGCTGTCGAGGCTACGGATGTTCTCTTCGGTAATCTGCGGGACATTGCCCTCGCCGGCCTGCGCGGCCTCACTGATCAGCACGCGCTGGCGCTCGATCAGCTCGCTTTCGCGCTGACGCAAGACCTTAAGCGCCCGGTCAAGCGAGCCGATCTCGCGATCCCGCCGTGTATCGAGATCCTGCAGACTGCGGTAGGTCTCGAGCAAGGCGTCGTCGATGCGCTGCTGCTTGACGCGCAGAGCCTCATCGAAACGACGCTGGCGCTCAAGGGCATCGCGCGACGCGATCTCCTCGGCTGTCAGCGGTGCCGCCACGACACGACGCACGGTGCCCGAGGGGCTGATCTCGCGGTAGGCACGCCCATAGCAGGCAGCTGGCAAAATGTCACCGCAAACGGGCTGCCCGCCAATATCGCAGCAGTAGATCAAGCGCGCGCTCGACCCCTGCGCGAGCGAAGAGGCCGAAACCAGCAGGGCGCCGATCAACACGGACGTTACCCCGAGAAAGTCAGCGTACCGAAATGCCATACTGTTTCCTGTAGCCCTGAACCGCAGCCAGATTGGCAGCCAGATCGGGACTGTCGGCAAGAAAGGCGATCAGATCTTCCAGCGTCGCCACCGCGATCACCGGTATGCCGTAATTCTCACCGACTTCCTGCACCGCCGACAGTTCGCCTCTGCCACGCTCCATGCGATCGAGCGCAATAACCACGCCCGCCGGGCTTGCACCTGCCGCGCGGATGATTTCCACTGACTCGCGCACCGAGGTGCCGGCCGAGATGACGTCATCCAGAATCAGCACGCGCCCCTTCAGCGGCGCTCCGATCAAGGTGCCGCCCTCACCGTGGTCCTTGGCCTCCTTGCGATTGAAGGCGAAGGGCAGATCGATGCCCTCCTCCGCCAGGCGAATCGCTGTCCCGGCGACCAGTGGAATGCCCTTGTAGGCCGGACCGAACAACATGTCGCAGGCCAGGCCCGAGCTGCGAATCGCGCGCGCGTAAAAACCGCACAGCTCGCGGAACGAGGCGCCGTCGTCAAACAGCCCTGCGTTGAAAAAATAGGGCGAATTGCGGCCCGCCTTGGTCACAAAAGCCCCAAAGCGCAGCACGCCCTTGCGACAGGCGAGGGTGATGAAATCCCGGCTAAAATCCACAATCTATCCGGCTGCAGCGCAGCATCTCTGGAAACCGCACATGTTACGCATCATCTCCCTCAACCTCAACGGCATCCGCTCGGCGGCCAGCAAGGGCTTCCTCGACTGGTTGCCGCAGCAGCACGCAGACCTCATCTGCATGCAGGAACTGAAGGCGCAAGACAAGGACCTTAGCGCGGAAATGCGCAGCCCGGCGGGAATGCAGGGCTGGTTTCATCACGCCGACAAGAAGGGCTACAGCGGCGTCGGCATCTACAGCCGCCACGCACCGGACCGGGTCATCGAAGGCCTGGGCATCGCCGACATCGACGCCGAAGGCCGCTTCCTGCAACTCGACTTTGGCAGGCTTTCGGTGGTGTCGCTTTACCTGCCTTCCGGATCGAGTTCGGAAGAGCGGTTGCAGATCAAATTCCGTTTCATGGAACGCTTCCTGCCACACATGGCTGCGCTGTTCGCAAGCGGCCGGGAAGTCGTGGTGTGCGGCGACTGGAACATCGCCCATCGCGAGATCGACCTCAGGAACTGGAAGTCGAACCAGAAAAACTCCGG
Organism: Thauera sp.; assembly: GCA_035433105.1. Lineage (GTDB taxonomy): Bacteria > Pseudomonadota > Gammaproteobacteria > Burkholderiales > Rhodocyclaceae > Thauera. The sequence goes on along the minus strand of DAORUJ010000134.1, from coordinate 4,648 downwards.
CTTCCTGCCCGAGGAGCGCGCCTGGCTCAGCCGGCTGTTTGACGAGCAAGGCTGGATCGACGTCTATCGCCGGCTGCATCCGGACAGCACCGATGCCTGCTATACATGGTGGTCAAATCGCGGCCAGGCGTGGGCGAAGAACGTGGGCTGGCGGCTGGACTATCAGATTGCCACACCCGCACTGGCCGCAACCGCGCAAACAGCCGAAGTCTACAAGCAGCAGCGCTTCTCCGACCACGCGCCGCTGACGGTGGACTACGACTGGACGTTATAGACACTGGACACCGCGCGCCCCCGTGTGAAGAGTCGCTCCGCCGCGGCACGACAATCGCCCGCGGCGACAAAAGCAGGACTGCCGGCGAGAGCGCTCAGCGCTCCCAGCCGCAACCTTCGAGCACAGCACCGGCGCCCGGGGTCAGCGTGGCCTGCCAACCGGTGAGCGTGTTGCCATCAGCCAGGCGGCACAACCCCGGCGTGAAGGACAGCGTCACCTCCTCCGCCTCAATCCGATGTTGAACCCCGTCATTTTTCACCCCGGCATAAGCGGTGCGCAGTTCGGGCGCGTTGACGCGCTCGACAAGGAGCACGCCAGCGCCAGCGGCGGCCGCCCACTCCGAGCGCAGGCCGAGCGCACGCCAGTCCTCCTCATTGCTCGTTTCGCCCAGGCAGCGCGCGGTGGTATGGGCAAAATTGAGGCTGGACACGCGCAGCATGCCGCCTTCCTGAACTGCGAGCAGTTCGACGTAAAGGTTGCGGCCGGACGCCAGGCCGAAGTCCTTCAGCGCTGAGAGCACGGCGCCTCCGTCGGATACATCCTCGACGTTCAGATAGTTGCGATCGCGGCACGGCGCCATGAACACCCGCCCTTCATGCAGCAGCAGCAAGCCGCGGGCGATTTTCGGCTGCTCGGGCGCAGCAGGTGCAGGTGCGCCGTCCGAAGCCATGGCCGGGGTCACGGCGGCCAGCAGGCCGGCAGCGAGAATAGTAAGGAAAACGCTCATCGAATCACCTGAAATCGTTCTGTTGTCGGTCGAAAGGCCAAGGTGCCCGGACGCTCAATCCTCGAGCACCAGTCGGAAACCCACGAAATCGAAGCGTGCGGTCGGCCTGCAGTGCATATGGCGTTTGGTGCACCGCGCGAAGGCGGCATCATGCGACCAGCCACCGCCACGCAACAGGCGCGCCGCACCGCTCGACTGATAGTGCGGATTGTTGGCCTCATGATGCAGGTAGGCATCGGCCGCATAAACGTCCGACACCCATTCCCAGAGATTGCCGCTCATGTCGTGGATGCCGAGCGCATTGGCCGGATAAGTGCCCACCGGCAAGCTGCCGTCACCGTCGCGCTCGGCGCGCTCGGCCGTATTCGCACCCGCAGGCGGCGCATCGCCGCCGAAACGCTCGGCGCGTCCGCCAGCCCGACAGGCATACTCCCACTCTGCCTCAGTCGGCAGACGAAAGACCTTGCCGGGGTTGTTTGCCACCAGTCGGCGCACGAACTCGACGATATCCGCCTGGTTCACGCTGTCCACCGGATGCGCCGGCGACGCGTTGAACACCGACAGGTTGTAGTCCATCAGCCGTATCCATTGCGCCTGAGTCACCTCGTGGCGGGCGATCCGGTAGGGCTTCATGCACACCGTGTGCACCGGCAGCTCGTTACTTTCACCGTCGCCAAAAGTATCGCCCATCTCGAAGCAGCCGCCCGGCACCCGGACGAACTCCATCCCGGTCACCGGCTCCCGCCACACCGCGTCATCGGCATTAAGGGCAGCCGCCGGCGCGAAGGCGCTCAGCGCGACAAGCAAACCAAAACATACTGCATGTAAAAGCCACCAGACCCGCTTCATTCGTGCCTCATCAATCCATTCGAAATATGTTGAGATCAGATGTCGCCCATCCCGACTTGATCCTCAGTCCACGCGCCCGCCTTCAACGAAGGCCTCCCCTACTGCGGTATGGATCAATGCGGCTTGATGCCAACATGAATGCAGGCGATTCCGAAACTCAGGTTGCGCCAGCGTACCGAGGCAAACCCCGCGGATTCGAGCATGGCAGCGAATCGACGCTGGTCCGGAAAATTGCGGATCGATTCGATCAGATACTGGTAGGCCGCAGGGTTGTCCGCAACCCAGGCTCCCAGACGCGGGATGACGTGAAAGGAGTAAGGATCATAGAAAACCTGCAACCATTTCATCGGCCGCGAAAACTCCAGGCAAGCAAAGGTTCCACCTGGAGCGAGCACGCGAGCAGCCTCGGCGAGGGCAAGCTCGAGCCGTGTCGTGTTGCGCAGACCGAAAGCAACGGTCAGGGCCTGAACGGACGCATCAGGCAACGGAAGACGCTCGGCTTCGCCCGCAATCCAGCTCACCGTCGTCGCATCTGCGCGCCCGCGGCCCTCGCGCATCATCGGAATCGACGGATCGACCACGACCACCTGGCGCCGCGGATTACGCGCCAGCAAGGCGGCCACGTCACCGGTGCCACCCGCGAGGTCAACAAACAGCCCGGAATCAGAAAGCCCCGCGACAAAGCGTCGCTTCCACAGGCGATGGATGCCGAAGCTCATCAGGTCGTTCATCAGGTCGTAGCGCGAAGCAATGCGATTGAAGATGTCGCGGATGCGTCGCTTGCGTTCGTCCGGCGACACCGGCTGCCTGCCAAAGGTGGCGTCGAGCGAGGTCTTGCCCTCGTGCTGAGTCGTCATGAATGTTCCGGGAAGTTGGGAGCAGACGCGGTGCGACTGGAAGCTGCAGTTCGAAAATGGAGCTGCATTGATTATTGAACTGATTTCATTCAAATTTCTTTGACTTGGAATTCAGTACCTTGCCTGCGTCAAGGCACGAGTTTAGACGCGCCGCCATCATATTTCCACACCGCCCGGATTAGGCGCGCGCACTTGATTCATATCAATCTTGCTCATCCATAAGCAGATGACAATTCAGGTATGCCGACGTTAAGCGGCAAAAGTGCGGATGCAGGTGTGGTTATGCCTTCCAGCATTCGTCGAGGCATCTAGTTCGCATTCGGTAATCTGTGCTATGCAGGCGGGCCCCCGGGCCAAGCAAGCGTGCCAGCGCACGACAGGCGAGCCGGGCAAGAGGGGGCGGCCGGAGCAGGCCGCACAAGTGAAGGCAGCTCGAAACTGTTGTTTCTACGGGAGTCTCCAAAATGAAAAAATTTGCAGTAAAAACCACGGCTCTGCTCATCGCGGCCGGCCTCGGCCTGGGAGCGGGCTCGGCGTTTGCAGCCGAATCGCTGCAGGACGTCATGAAGCGCCGCAACCTGAACCAGCAGGATTTGCTGGCAGCGGCCAAAACCTACACCCCCAGCGGTGGCCGTGACGAATTCCTCGCCTTCAGCTCGGGCGGTCAGTCGGGTCAGGTTCTCGTTTACGGCATCCCGTCGATGCGTATCCTCAAGTACATCGGCGTGTTCACTCCCGAACCGTGGCAGGGTTATGGTTACGATGAAGAATCCAAGAAAGTGCTGGCGCAAGGTCGGATTGACGGCAGGGACATCACCTGGGGCGACACTCACCACCCCGCCATGTCCGAAACCAACGGCGAATACGACGGCCAGTTCCTGTTCATCAACGACAAGTCCAACCCGCGCCTGGCGGTGATCGACCTGCGCGACTTCGAAACCAAGCAGATCGTCGTCAACCCGATCATGAAGTCGGAGCACGGTGGCGCCTTCGCCACGCCCAACACCGAGTACATCATCGAGGCCTCGCAGTACGCCTCGCCGCTCGAGAACCAGAAGTTTTACCCGCTGGAAGAGTTCAACGACAAGTATCGCGGCGCGCTGACCTACTGGAAGTTTGATCGCGAGCACGGCAAGCTGAAGGCCGAAGACGCCTTCTCGCTCGAACTGCCGCCCTACTCGCAAGACCTTTCCGACGCGGGCAAACTCGACTCCGACGGCTGGTCGTTCACCAACAGTTTCTGTACCGAACGCTATGTGGGCGGCATCGAGAAAGGTCGCCCGCCGTATGAAGCCGGTTGCTCCGCCAAGGACACCGACTACATGCATGTGGTCAACTGGAAGCGAGCTGCCGAGATCGCCAAGGACGACAGCAAGGTCAAGATCATCAACAACCACCGTGTGATCATGATGGAAACGGCGATCAAGGAAGGCATCCTCTTCCTGATCCCCGAGCCCAAGAGCCCGCACGGCGTCGACGTGACCCCCAACGGCAAGTTCATCGTGGTGGCCGGCAAGCTCGATACCCACGTGTCCGTGTATTCCTTCGCGAAGATCATGGATGCGATCAAGAACAAGCGCTTCGAGTCCACCGACCCGTACGGGATTCCGGTCATCGGCATGAAGGACGCGCTGCACACCCAGGTGGAACTTGGCCTCGGCCCCTTGCACAACCAGTTCGACTCCAAGGAGTGCATCGCCTACACGTCGCTGTATGTGGACAGCATGGTTGCCAAGTGGAACTTCTGCGAAGGCAAGTTGCTTGACAAGCTGGCCATCCACTACAACATCGGCCACCTGATGACGATGGAAGGTGACACCACCAAGCCGAAGGGCAAGTATCTGGTGGCGCTCAACAAGCTGTCGATCGACCGCTTCAACCCGGTCGGCCCGCTGCACCCGCAGAACCACCAGCTCATCGACATCAGCAACGACAAGATGC
>DAORUJ010000133.1:0-8715 GCA_035433105.1 Thauera sp. | reverse complement strand
CGAGGTTGCGGAAGTTGAGCTCGGCCAGCACGTTGCGCAAGGTCTCGCTCGCCAGACCGATGTCGACGACCAGGCCGTCGGCGTCCAGTTCGGTGCGCTGAAAGCGGGCGTCGATGAGATAGGTCGCACCATGGAGGCGTTGCGCCGGGCCGAAGATTTCGCCGTTGAAACTATGGGCGATCATGATGTGGTCGCGGACGGTCAGTGCGTACATTTCGGGTTCTCGCAGGGTGGCGGATCAGGGTGGCGGATCAGGGTGGCGGATCAGGGGTCGCGGGTCAGGGGTCGCGAGTCAGCGGTAATGGATGCGGTGGCACAGCACGCCAGCGGGTGCAGTTGCCAGGCGCTGCAGGGTGTCGGGCAGGCTGGCGAAGTCGCTCTCAGCGCTGATCAGGATGTCAGGCACGCTATCGACGAGCAATGACAGTGCAAGTTCAATGCGCCGGCGATAGTCCCAGCGTGGCAACTGGCGCGGCGGCAGCCTGCCGACCTGGCTTGAGCGCAGCGTCAGACGGCGAGCATGAAAGGCCTCTCCCAGTGCAAGCGGCACGCTGCGCTGGCCGTACCAGCTCATCTCCAGCACCGTGGCTTCCTGGCCCGCGAGCTCGAGCGCGCTTGACAGTCCGGCCGGGGCGCCGCTGGCGTGGATCACCAGATCGCAGTCGCCGCGCGCGCCGTCTGGCAGGGCAAAGCGCGTGCCAAAGGCGGTGGCCAAAGCGGCGCGTGACGGGTCGAGGTCGATCAGCTCCACCTCGGTGCCGGGGATGCGCGCGCACAGCCAGGCGACCAGCGCCCCGAGCACGCCGGCGCCGACCACCGCAATGCGGTCTCCGACCGAAGGCGAGGCGTCCCATACGGCGTTGATCGCGGTCTCGAGGTTGGCGGCGAGCACTGCACGTTCGCTTGGCACCGCATCGGGCAGCGGTACAACTGCCGTGGCAGGCACGACATAGGCCTGCTGATGGGGATACAGGCAGAAGATGCGACGACCGACGAGCGCCTCGGCATCCGCGCCGCAGCCGGCTTCCACCATGCCGACGTTGATGTAGCCGTACTTCACCGGCCCGGGAAAGTCGCCTTCCTGGAAGGGCGCGCGCATGCGCTGGTATTCACTGGGCGGCACCTCGCCGCGAAACACCAGGCTTTCGGTGCCGCGGCTGATGGCACCGTACAGACTGCGCACGCGCACCTCGCCGGCGGCCAGCGCCGGGAGTGGGGTCGGGCGCAGTTCGCCCTTGCCCGGTGCTACGGTCCAGAATGCGAGCGGGCTTGAGGTGAATGGGTTGGAGACGAGTGGGGAATTCATGCAGGACGTCCGTAGCGATGATCGAAACCCCGGGGCTGAGTGCCGGTCTGAATGCGCATGAACAAGCATAGCGTGTCTCCGCCCGCGGGCGCAGTGCCGGGGCCGACCGGTTTGCCGATCGCCTGGTTCGAGCTGGCGGCAGGGCTGGGTGTGCTGCTCGTGCTGCTGGCGGGTCTGGTCGTGGGGGGGCGACTGCCGGGCGCCAGTGTGGTGCTGGCGCTGTTCGTCTATGCTGGGATTGCGGCGCTGGTGACGCGGCACTGGCCGGCGCCGCGGCGTTCGTTGGGGCCGGCGAATCGCGTCACGCTGGGTCGCAGCGTGCTGGTGGCAACGCTGGCGGGTGCGCTGGCCGGCTTTCCGCTCGTGGCGCAGCATGCCGGACTGCTGGCGGGGCTGGCGTTTTTCGCCCTGATGCTCGACGGCGTCGATGGCTGGGTGGCGCGACGCTGGCACTGCGCCAGCGACTTCGGAGCGCGTTTCGACATGGAACTCGACGCCTTGCTGATGCTGGTGCTGTGCGGCCTGCTGTGGCTGCTGGACAAGGCCGGGTTGTGGGTGATTGCGATCGGTGCGATGCGTTACCTGTTCGTGCTGGCGATGTACGTCTGGCCCTGGCTGGATGCAGGTTTGCCCGACAGCAGACGGCGCAAGGGGGTCTGTGTCTGGCAGGTCGCGAGCCTGTTGCTCTGCCTGCTGCCCGCTGTCCGGGGCAGCCTGGCCACCGCGTTGCTGGTCGTGGCGCTGGCACTGCTTGCCCTGTCGTTCGCGGTGGATGTGCGCTGGCTCTACCGCCAGCGGGCGGTGAGCAGCAACTGATTTCTGGTGTGATGGAGGGTTGAGCCATGCAAGCAGCACCCGGTATTACTTCGTTGCGACTCACTTCGCTGTCCCGTGGCGTGCGGACTGGTCTTGCGGCCGCGATCCTCGCGGTGGGCGTCCCCGGCAGTGTGCAGGCCGAACCGCACACCTACCGGATCGATCCGGATCACTTCGCCATTGCCTTCAGCGTGAGTCACATTGGCTACGCGAACACGATCGGCATGTTCCTGAAGGCAGGCGGCAGTTTCGTGTATGACGAGGACGCACGTGCACTGAGCAGCGGGCGCGTGGTGGTCGAGGCCGATAGCGTTTTCAGCAACCACGACGGGCGCGATACACACGTCCGCGACAGTGATTTCCTCGACGCCAAGGCCCACCCGCAGATCGTTTTCGAGGCGACGGCTTACGAGCCCGTGTCGGACAAGGGCGGAAAGCTCTCCGGCCGACTGACCCTGCTCGGCCAGACGCATCCGGTGGTGCTTGACCTGAGCCTGAACAAGGCCGCGAGCTACCCCTTCGGGCATCGCAAACATACGCTGGGGCTGTCGGCCAGCACCACGATCAAGCGCAGCCAATGGGGCATGGACTATGGTGTCGAACGCGCCCTGGTGGGCGACGAGGTGAAGCTGAACTTCGAGTTCGAAGCGATTCGCGAATAGGCTCCGGCCGGGCATGTGGGTGGCCGGGCGGCGCGTGCTCCGGTCCGGCTGCAGCCAGGCAAGCCGGCAAGCGGCCGCCTCAGCCGCCGATGTAGGACATCTCGATCTTGCGCAGGGCCGCGGTCTCGGCGGTGCGAATCTCCGAATAACGGTCCTCGCGCTGGTGCCAGACCTGGCCGATGGCCGCGTCCAGCTGCGCATCGTCAGCGTCGGCACGCAGCAGGCTGCGCAGGTCGTGGCCGTTCTGCGCGAACAGGCAGGTGTAGAGCTTGCCCTCGGTCGACAGCCGGATGCGGGTGCAGGTGGCGCAGAAGGCCTGCGTGACCGAGGAGATCACGCCGATTTCCCCCGCGCCGTCCTGGTAGCGCCAGCGTGCGGCAACCTCGCCGCTGTAGTTGGGGTCGATCGCTTCAAGCGGATAAAGGCGTGCAATGCGGTCGATGACGTCTTTCGACGGCAGCACCTCGTCCATCTTCCAGCCATTCGATGCGCCCACGTCCATGAATTCGATGAAGCGCAGGATGTGCCCGCTGTGACGAAAATGGCTGGCCATCGCTTCGATGTCACCATCATTGGTGCCACGCTTGACCACCATATTGACCTTGATCGGACCCAGGCCGACGGCGTGTGCGGCGGCAATGCCCTCCAGCACCCGCTCGACGGGGTAGTCGGCATCGTTCATGCGACGAAACAGCGCATCGTCCAGCGCGTCCAGGCTGACCGTGACACGGTGCAGGCCGGCGTCCTTCAGCGTGCGCGCCATCCTGGGCAGCAGCACGCCGTTGGTGGTCAGGGTCACCTCCACGTCGTCCAGCCCGGCGAGCATTTCGATGAGGCGGCTGACGTCCTTGCGCAGTAGCGGCTCGCCGCCAGTGATGCGGATCTTTCGCACCCCGCGCTCCACGAAGCGCCGTGCCACGCGCAGGATTTCCTCGAAGCTGAGCAGTTCGCGCCGCGGCAGGAAACTGTAGCTGTCGTCGAAGACCGCGCGCGGCATGCAGTACACGCAGCGGAAGTTGCAGCGGTCGGTGACCGAGATGCGCAGATCGCGCAGGCTGCGTCCGCGACGGTCCAGCAGCGCCTCGCCAAGGGCAGGGATCGGCGTCGTCGCATCGCTGCGGATCGGGGCTGCGAGCTCGTGGATGGGGATGACTTTCATGTTTGGCTGGCGTTTTGGGTTGGGCGGATTATGGGTAGCAGTGCCGGGTGGCGCAATAACACAGGTCAAGGAATGCCTTCAGCTGTCGCCGGATGCGCGTGCTCCTTCGACCGTCGCCCTTGAGCATGGTGCCCGGGGCGGTTGGGGCTGCGGTGTATCATTCGGCTCCGGATCGAATCCGGTTTCAGGAGAACAACGACGATGGCCGAACCTCTGGCCCTGCCGGCAACGGCACTGCGCACTTACTGCGACCCCGCCTGTTTTACTTTCGAGACCACCGACGCCCTCGACGATCCCACCGGCGGTCATGCTGGCGACCTTGGCCAGGCACGCGCAGTTGAGGCGATCAAGTTCGGCCTGGCGATGGGACACAGCGGTTATCACGTTTTTGTGCTGGGCGAACCCGGCAGCGGCAAGCACGCCACCACCTTCCGCCTGCTGCGTGAGCGCACGGCGATTGAGCCGGTGCCGCCCGACCTGTGCTACCTGCACAACTTCGAAGAGGCGCTCAGGCCGCGCCTGCTGACGCTGCCAGCCGGACGCGGCATCACGCTGCGCGGTCACATGCAGACCTTCATCCGCGAACTGGGCCCGGCGCTGGGTTCTGCGCTCGACAGCGATGCCCACACCGAGCGCGTCGAGGCCCTGCAAAATGCCCACAAGGCGCGTGAGGAGGGGGCCTTGCGCGAGATCGGCGAAGGCTGTGCGGCCGAAGCCATCTCGCTGCTGCAGACCCCGGAGGGTTTCGTGTTTGCGCCGACGCGGGATGGCGAGGTGATGTCGCCCGAAGCCTTCGAGGCGCTGCCCGAGGAGGAACGCAAGACCATCGAAACGCGCGTCACCGTATGGAGCGAGAAGCTCGAAGACCTGCTCAACGATTTCCCTGGCTGGCGCAAGTCGGTGCGCGAGTCGATCGAGCGCGCCGAGACCGAGGTGCTCGGCCCGGCGCTCTCGCACCTGCTGCGGGAGGTGCGAGAGGCGCACGCCGACCTGCCCGAAGTGCTGGCTTTTCTCGACGCGGTGGAGAAGGACGTGCTCGACAGCGCGATCCGCGGCACGATGCTCGACGAAGAAGACGAGGACACCACCGAGACCGAGGAAACCTCCCGCTATCAGCGCTACCAGGTCAAGCTGCTGGTTGATCATTCGGCCTCGCAGGGCGCGCCGGTGGTGTTCGAAAACAACCCGGGCTTCGGCAACCTGATCGGCCGGATCGAGCACGTCGTGCAGCAGGGCAATCAGGTGACCCACTTCAACCTGATCCGTGCCGGTGCGCTGCATCGCGCCAACGGCGGCTATCTGGTGGTTGACGCCGAGCGCCTGCTTACCCAGCCCTACGCCTGGGAAGGGCTCAAGCGCTGCCTGCGCGCGGGCGAGATCCGCATCGAGCCGCCTGCCGAGGCGCAGGGCTGGAGCGGCGCCCTGACGCTGGAGCCCGAGGCGGTGCCGAGTGCGCTGAAGGTGGTACTGATCGGCGACCGCGACATGTATTACCTGCTGATGGACAACGATCCGGAGTTTGCCGAGCTGTTCAAGGTGGCTGCCGACTTCGATGACGATCTGCCGCGCACGCCCGCCAACGAATGTGAATACGCGCGCCTGATGGCACTGCTGGTGCGTAACGCCAAGCTGCTGCCGATCGACCGCAGCGGCGTGGCGCGGCTGGTGGAAGAGGCCTCGCGCCTGGCCGAGGATGCAGGCCGGCTGTCGCTGAACACGCGCACGCTGTCGGATCTGATGCGTGAGGCCGATCACCATACCCGCCTGACCGGTCTGGCGGCGACCGGCAAGGTCGAGGTCGAAGCGGCGCTGGAGGCGCGCGCGCGGCGCTCCAACCGCTACCCCACCCGCGTGCGTGAATCCATTCTCGAAGGTACGACGCTGATCTCCACCGACGGCGAGCGCGCCGGCCAGATCAATGGTCTGGTGGTGGTCGAGCTGGCGGGCGAACGCTTTGGTCACCCGGTGCGCATCACGGCGACGGTGCGCCTGGGCGACGGTGACGTGGTCGACATCGAGCGCGAGACCGAACTGGGCGGTGCGATCCATTCCAAGGGCGTGCTGATCCTGTCGGCCTTCCTCGCCGCGCGTTATGCCCGCCACCAGCCGATGTCGCTTTCAGCCAGCCTGGTGTTCGAGCAGTCTTACGCACCGGTGGAGGGCGATTCCGCGTCGCTGGCCGAATTGTGTGCGCTGCTCTCGGCGCTGACGCAGATCCCCATCCAGCAGCGCTTTGCCATTACCGGCTCGGTGAACCAGTTCGGTGAGGTGCAGGTGATCGGCGGCGTGAACGAGAAGATCGAAGGCTTCTACGACCTATGCAAGGCGCGTGGGCTCGATGGCAGCCACAGCGTCGTCGTTCCCGCCGCCAGCGTGCGTCACATGATGTTGCGTGAGGACGTGGTGCAGGCGGCTGCCGCAGGGCTGTTTCACATCTACTCGGTGAAGACCGTCGATGAGGCGATGACGGTGCTGACCGGCGTGCCCGCCGGCGAGCCCGATGCGAAGGGCGTCATTCCCAAGGGCACGCTGAACCACAAGGTGGCGACCGTGCTGGCGGAAATGACCGCAGCGCGTCACGCGCATTCGGATATCGAAGGTTCGGCCGGCTCGCGTCAGCACCGGCGACGCCACGGCGCCTGAGGGGGCGCTGAGCTGAGGGTGTTCCAATAACGACACAGCCGCGATACGCAGGTCGATCGCGGCTGTGTCGTTTCTGCAGATTTTATGCGTTTCTCGCTTTCTGGATCTGCCCCAGTTGTCGGTCGTGCCAGGGGCCGAGCAAGGCCAGCGCGGCGAGCGCCCCCAAAAGCGCCATCAACATGTCGGCCTGGGCGTCCCATGGGTCGCCCTGCATGCCGATGAACTCGACCGAGCCGCCGCCCCAGAACACGGCGGCCGCCCATTCCACCAGTTCGTAAAGCGCGCTGATGCCCAGGCAGCTCAGCGTCACGACGCAGAAAAGCCATTTTCCAGGCCGCAGTGGCGAGGTGCGCAGCAACAGTTCGCGACCGAGGATGGCCGGTGTGACGCCCTGGAAGAAGTGGCCAAAGCGGTCGTAAGGGTTGCGCGCCAGTTCGAACATCTCTTGCACGACGGCGCCGAGCGGCACGCGCGAATACGTGTACGCACCGCCCACGATCAGGATCAGCGAAAAGGCGGTGATCAGACTGTAGGTGAGGGGTGTGAGCGGAAAGCGACGGGCGGTGGCGATCAGGATGGGCAGTGCGATCAGCACCGGCATGACTTCGGCCCACCAGATCCCGCGGTCGTGGGGCGCGAGGCTGGACACGGCGAGCGCCGTGAGGAGGAGGGTCAGCAGAGCGATGCGCAAGCTCATCGGGAAGCGCCTCACGGCCAGGAAAACGGCAGTATGCCAGTCTGCTGCGTGAGCAGCGCGTGTGGCGCAGTGGCAAAGTCGTAATCCGCGACGCGCGTCAAGCTGCCGCCGATCTCCGTGCTGGCGTACGCGAACAGACTGAGACGCGAGACCTCGACACGCAGCGGCGCGCCCGCTGCGAAGCTTGCCAGCTCGGTCTGGATTTTCGCCAATGGCCAGGCATCGGCATAGAGGCCAATGGTGACGTGGGGCCGGTAATCATTGCGCGCGAGCGGATGGGGGCAGACGTCCAGGCTGGCGCGCAGGCGCTCGATCTGTCCGTCACTGTCGGCCACGCTGAGATAGGGCGCCGAGCTGAAACCGTCCAGTGCGCCGATCTCGATTGCAAAGGGTTCGGGGCGCAGCAAGTGCAGGGCGTCGATCTGCTGTTGCAGGGCCTCGGTGCCGAAGTCATCAAGCTGGCAGGGCGCTGCGCTGGGAAAGCCGCACAGGCTGATCGTGATGTGCGGCTGACGCAGGTAGCCGGCGAGCAGCCGCGCGGACAAGTGTTGCTGCGCCGCGGCCACCCGCCGGCGTACCGGCTCCAGATCCACATCCAGCGCCCACAGCAGGTAGTGCGGCCGGCCTAGGTGCCATTCGGGAAAGTCGCGCTGGACGTTGCGGATGGTTGTCGCGGCGGAGGGGGTGAGGGTGTCTTGCATGGCTGGGTCGCTGGCGGGCTGCGTGGGCTTCGATGCCCCGTTGTAGGCGAGCAAGGGATTGTGCGGTGTGTGACAGCAAGAACCAAGTCCGCCTCTGCAACCCTATCGGGCAAGGATCAGACCTTTCGCTGCGCCGAGGCGGCCCGTGATTCTCTGGATCGACCCGGGATGACGGTAGTATTGATCCGATAACAACGATGCCTGCCCCTCCGGAGGATGGGATATTCCGCGAATGGACAAAATCCACCTGACTGAAAGCGATATCTGCGACAAATTCATCCGCCCTGCCATCGAGCAAGCAGGGTGGAGCGGGATGGAGCAGATTTTCCGCGAATACCCTTTGCGCGCCGGTCGGATGGTGGTGCGCGGCAGCAAGGCCCAGCGCGATAAAAGCACGGTGCTGCGCGCGGACTACGCCTTGTTCTACAAGCCCAACATCCCCCTTGCCGTAGTCGAGGCCAAGGACAATCAGCACGCGGTGGGGGCCGGCATGGGCCAGGCGCTGCGCTACGCCGAGTTGCTTGATGTGCCCTTCAGCTTCAGCAGCAACGGTGACGGGTTTGTATTCCGCGACGCCACGCTGGCCACCGGCGTTCTGGAGCAGAACCTTGGCCTCGATGAGTTTCCACCGCCGCAAGAGCTGTGGCGGCGCTATTGCGTGTGGAAGGGGTGGACTGCCGAAGAGAGTCGCATTGCGGGCTCTGACTACGCCCCCGACAAGACCCCGCGCT
>DAORUJ010000132.1:0-8733 GCA_035433105.1 Thauera sp. | reverse complement strand
GTCGATCATTACAACCTCGACATGATCATCTCTGTCGGCTACCGGGTGAAAAGCCATGTGGCGACGCGCTTTCGCATTTGGGCGACGCAACGCCTCAAGGAATACATCGTCAAGGGCTTCACGCTCGACGACGAGCGGCTGAAGAATCCGCAGCAACCCTTCGACTATTTCGAAGAGCTGACCCGCCGCATCCAGGACATCCGCACCTCGGAACGGCGCTTTTACCAGAAGATCACCGACATCTACGCCACCAGCATCGACTACGACCCGACTCTGGACATCAGCCTGACGTTTTTCAAGACCGTCCAGAACAAGATGCACTGGGCCATCACCGGCCAGACCGCCGCCGAGATCGTCCATGAGCGCGCCGATGCCGAAAAACCGCACATGGGGCTGACCAATTGGCGCGGAGCCAAGCCGCGCAAGCAGGATGTCGGCATCGCCAAGAACTATCTGGCCGAAGACGAACTGCGTGCCCTGAACAACCTGGCCGAGCAATACCTGATCTTTGCCGAAGGCCAGGCCATGCGGCGCATTGCCATGCACATGAGCGACTGGATCAAGAAGCTAGACGGCTTCCTGAGCATCAACGACCGCAACATCCTGACCCACGCCGGGAAGGTCTCCCACGAGATGGCGCAGCAGCGGGCGGAAAGTGAATACGAGCAGTATCGCCAGCGCCAGATCGCGGAGCAGTCGCAGGCCGGCAGCGACTTTGACCGCATGGCCAGGCAACTGACGGACGGCAGACGAGGAAAGAAACCATGAACATGACGCTTGAGGATAGCCAGCTGCTGGCGGAGTTGTGCGAACAGCACGGCGTCAGCGCCGACAAGGTGCTGCAGTTACTCGATGCCGTGCGCGAATACGAGTTCAAGGAGCGACGCACCGGGGTGTATGACGCGCTCCGTGAAATTCTGAAGAGCAAGCCGGCGCCTGTACCGGAGCGGCCGGCATGAGCGACAGTGCGGAGATCACGCGTTTCGTCAAGGACCCCAGTTTGCTGGTGGAGCTGTGCCGCGAAGTTATCGATGAACTCGATGCCGGCACCGATGACGCGGACGTTGGCGAACGCCAGACGCAACTGCGGGAGATCGCGAAGACCATCGAGCGCCTGGAAAAGGCCGGTGTAGCGGTCCCCGATGTGCTGCGCGGCGAGAAGACGCGTCTGGCCGCGTCACTGGCCGTGCATGCGGATTCAACCCAGGCACTGGTGCAGCTTGCCGACGAATTCGCCAATATCCTGAAGGAGTTGAAGACGCGGCTGGGGCAAACGTCCAGTGGTGCTACACCCGGGCCCAGACCCAAACGCTCCCGAGCACCGAGGACCGACAAGGCGATACTCCGCACCCAGATCATCCAGGCGCTCAGGAAGCTCGGGGGCAGTGCGCGGGTGGCGGAGATCATCGAGGAGATGGGGCGCCAGCTCGAAGGCAAGCTGCTTGCCGGCGATTTGGAGTGGCGCGAGGCGACCAATGAATATGTCTGGCAGAACAACAGCAAATGGGAGCGCTATCGGATGACGCAGGACGGCGCGCTGCGTAACGATTCGCCCTATGGCATCTGGGCGCTGGCGGAGGATGTGCTGTGAAATTCCGCAAACTGACGATCGAGAACTACAAGTCCTTCCAGTTCGCCACCGAGATCGTTTTTCCGATGGGCGAGGACGGCCGCAGCATCTTTCTGATCGGCGGCATGAACGGCGCGGGCAAGACCTCGATCATGGAGGCGGTTACCTATTGCCTCTACGGCGGCAAGCCCGACGACATTTACCGCAACATCAACCGGCGGGAGAAGGCCAAGGGCAATGCCGACGTGGCTTTCGAGATCGTCATCGAAATGGACGACGGCTCGGAACTGGTGGTCAAGCGCTCCTGGACCGCCGGCGCGGTTAGCGAGCCTAAACCGCGCGATCTGACCGAGCGGCTGGTGGTGGTGCGCGACGGCAAGCGGGTATCAGTGCAGAACCAGGAGATCTGGCAGGACTTCATCCGTGCAGCGATTCCGCCCGGCATCACGCAGTTCTTCTTCTTTGACGGCGAGAAGATCCAAGAGATTGCGGCCGACGACCACTCGGAAGTTCGTTTGAAGTCCTCCCTGGAAGCAGCGCTCGGCATCCAGTACATCAACCGCCTTGCCAGCGACATCATCTATATCAAGCAGCAGGAACGGCAAGGCTTTGTCGAGATTTCGGACGAGGATCTGGAGTTCAAACAGAGCGAGCTGAAGCGCGAGAGAAGCAAGCTGACACGCAAGCATCAGGAGCGAGACGGCTTGCGCGCCGAACTGGACGACTTCAATGGGCAACTGGAAGAAGCCAAAAAGCGCTTCGAGGCCACATTCCATGCGGCACCCGAATCGCGCGAGGCCATGCGCGAGCAGGAGAAGAAGCGCGTGTCCGCCGCTAGCCGGCTGGCGCAGCTGGAAAGCGAGATTCGCAGCCTGTGCGAGAAGGCGCTGCCATTCAGCATCGCCGGCAAGCTGTTCGATGGCATCCGGCGCCAGATCGAAGCCGAGAGGGAATCGGCAAGCGGCGAGGCTATTAAGGAGAATGCCGCCGTTCTGGCAAAGCGCATCGTGCGCGTGGTCGAGGAGCCGGAGCCTATTTATTCCGAGAGGCTATCGGGCGAACGGATGGAGGAACTGGAGCGGCGCATCTTCCGCCTGCTGAAGGAAGGCGACTCGCATGCGGATGTGAACAAGGTACTGGACCTGTCGGATCGCGATGCAGCGCGCGTGCTGAACCGCATGGAGTCTCTGGAAAGCAGTGACATCTTTCTGCTCAAGCCGCTGCTGGATGAGGCGCGCGGGTTGGAGGCCTTGATTCGCCAGCTTGAAGGCGGCAGCCAGAGCGGCGCATTGACGGCTACCGAGCGTGATCTGTTCGACGAATTGCAGTCGGTGATGGAAAGCTGCTCGACGCAGATCGGGCGCAAGACCGAACAGCTCCGGCTGGTGGAGGAGGACATTCTGGCGCTGGTCAAGCGCATTGGCGACATTGAGGTGGAGATCGAGAAGCTCTACGAAAAGCACAATGTCTCGAAGGAAAAGGCCGACTTCATCGAGGAGTGCGACGGAATTGCCAGCGTGCTGAACCAGTTCGTTGTCCGCTTGCGCAAAAACAAGGTGCATCTGCTTCAGGAGAAAACCTTCGAGATGTACCGCCTGCTATCCAGCCGCAGCGGGCTGATCAAGGACATCACCATCGACGACAAGACCTACGAGGTCAAGATCACCGACCGCAACGGGCACGAGATTCGCAAGTCGGCACTGTCGGCCGGTGAGAAGGAAGTGTTTGCAATTTCGCTGCTCTGGGGCCTGGCGCAGACCAGCGAACTCAAGCTGCCGATCATTATCGATACGCCACTGTCGCGCCTGGACAGCACGCACCGCGACAACATTGTGAACAACTACTTCCCCAACGCGGGCGAGCAGGTCGTCATTCTCTCGACTGATACTGAAATCGACACCAACTACTACCGATCCCTGAAACCGCGTCTCTCAGGCGCAGCGAGCCTGGAATTCGACCAGCGGCAGGAACTGACGACCTTCCGGCAGGGCTATTTCTGGGAGAGCCATCATGGCTGATCGCCTTTACACCTCCAGCGAGGCCGACGAGGTCTTGAGCGCGCTACGCTTCGAAACAAAGCTGGAAAAGGCGACGCTGGCGCGGATTGCCTTTGCGCTTTCGCTGGTGAAGGATGGCGCGAGCGTGACACCCAGCGTGAGTTTCAGTGGCGGAGAGATGAAGCGCCCGACCTTCATTGGCGAGGACGAGGTTTTTCTACGGACGCTGATCACGCATACCTACGGCAAGCGCGATTTCAGCGAAGACGAATTCTTCTCCAACCGCTCGGTTGTCAAGAACCACATCGACAGCGGCGCGGCCCTGCTGGCGCAGCTGTTTCAGGAGACCGGGCGCAGCGGCGAGGGGTTGATTCGACGCCTGGTGGATGAGGTGGAGTTCGCCGGCCGGCGCGAGCAGCTCGGTAGCGGACTCGACATCTTCATCGGCCGGACGCTTTTGCAGCGCACCGAACTGGTGATGGAGCTGAACAACACCGCCAGGCATGCCAACTCGCATCTGGCGATCATGGGCAAGCCCGGCGTCGGCAAGACGCAGTTCCTGCTCAAGATACTGACCGATATCCGCATCCAGTCGAATTTCCAGACCAATTTCATCTACTTCGACTACAAGGGCGACGTGGTCGATAACGCAAGGTTCATCGAACTGGCACGAGTGCAACCGTTTCGCTTGCTGCAAGGCGGGCAGACTTTGCCCATCAATCCATTCATCCTGCCGGCGTATGACGAACAGACCATCAACGTCTCAGCGCGCGAAAAGGCAGAGAGCTTTGCCTCGATCAACAGCAAGCTCGGTGTCGTGCAGAAAGGCGCACTGACGGAAGCGATTCGGGCCGCTTACGCCAAACGCGCCGGGTCAGCCGCGCCGTATCCGGATTTTCCCGACGTTCTGGAAGTTGCGGTGGCGGCGTATGAAGAAGACGGCAAGAAGGACGACAGCCTGATCGAAGTCTTGCGTGATCTCTCCGACTTCGACTTGTTCTGGCGCCATGGCAGCGAAGGCGCACCGATGGACCGGGTATCGAACCGCACGATACTGATTGACGTACATGCGATGCCAGTCCTCAAGGAGCTGGTGGCTTACCTGGTGATTGAGCGTTTGTACAAGGAGATGGCCACGCTGCCGGATAGCCCGGTGACCGAGGGCAAGCGCACGATTCGAACGATCCTTGTTATCGACGAGGCTCACAACTACCTCAGTCAGAAGAACATGTTTCTCCAGCGCATCATTCGCGAGGGACGTTCGAAGGGCGTCGTGGTGTTCTTTGCCAGCCAGTCGCCGAACGACTACCAGCAAAAGTTCTTCAACTTCCAGGAGTTGCTGGAGTTCGCGTACATCTTCCAGTGTGACGGCGTTGCTGGCGGATCAGTGCAAGACATTCTCGGCTGCAGCGCCAAGACGGCGAAGGATTTGCAGACCGAGATTGCGCGGCTTGAGCCCTGGCAGGTGATCGCGCGAAGTCAGGAGAAGACTGAAGAGTTTGTAAAATTCACTGCCGAGGCGTTCTACAAGAGCTATTCGTGACGCAATTGAGACGACCGGAAGCGCCGACGCTGGCGCCAATTGGTTTGGGTAATCGGCTGTAAAGGTAGAATTGAGGCCGCAACAGGCCTCATCCACGCAAAAAAGCCGGCCTCGTGAGCCGGCTTTTTGCTCTGCAGGAGACCCTGATCAGGCAGCGGTCTTCAGCAGCGTAACGGTTGCCTTCGTACCCTTGGTGACCGCATCGACGGTGGCAGCAGCAGCCTGGTCAACATTGGCCTGGGCTACTTCGGACACTTGCTTGGCCAGCTGGGTCGCGCCTTCATAGGCCGACGACGCATTCACCACGGCGGTCTTGAGCGCCTGCACGGCGAAATCCGAGCCCACCGGCGCATTGCGGTTGAGGCCTTCAAGGGTGACGATGACGCCCTGCAGCCACTGCGACATGCTCGCTTCGACCAGCTTCAGGAGTTCAGTCTGCGCCTGGGCGCTGATCTCGCCGAGCGTCTTGGCGTAGGCGAAACCCTTTTGCAGCGTCGGCGTGATGGTGGCCAGTTGCAGCTCGACCAGAGCCTTCGGCTCACGCACGGTAAGCATGGACTGGCTCAGGGCAAGCGCGTCGTCCATCATCGAACGCGTGGTGTTCAGGTTCAGCGCGGTGAGGTGCTCGGCGACGGCCATCACGCTGTCGCTGGCGGCGGACAGATCGCCAACGCGGGCTTCGGCAGTGGTCTTGAGGGTGGCGAGCATTTTCTGGGGGGTGGCGTTCATGGTGTACTCCTGTTTTCTAGTGACCCCTGCATCGGTGCGTGGGGTGTATGGGCCTATGTTGCACTGCAACATAAAACTAAGCAAGCCCCATTCGCGCTTTGTTGTGGTTTTTCCTCCACCCCCGCCCAAGGCCTCCCTATGACACTGAGCACAAACGAGATCGTCATTCTCCTGCTGAGCTGGCTGGGCTATGCAGTGCTCCATTCCCTGCTTGCCGCCCTCGGCTTCAAACGCCGGCTGCTGGCGCGATGGCCGGGACTGGGCCCCGCCTACCGCTTTGCGTTCAACATTCTTGCGGTGATCCTGCTCATCCCGCCACTGTGGCTGACCTACGCCTGGAGCGGGCCCCTGCTGTGGGCCTGGCAGGGGCCATGGGCCTGGCTGGCGAACGGGCTCGCACTGGCGGCGGTGGCGGGCTTCGCATGGTCGACCCGCTACTACGACATGGCGGTGTTCAGCGGCCGCGCACAATGGCAAAGCCGCCATCGCGGCGCCGAGGACCCGGGGCATCTGCAGCTGTCGCCGCTGCATCGCTACGTGCGTCATCCGTGGTACAGCCTGGGCCTGGTCATTCTGTGGACTCGGGACATGGACGAAGCGCGACTGCTGAGCACGCTGTGCATCACGCTTTACCTGTGGCTCGGCTCCCTGCTCGAAGAACGCAAGCTGCTCGCCTTTCATGGCGAGGCCTATGCTCGCTACCGCAAGCGCGTGCCAGGCCTGGTTCCGCTGCCCGGTCACGTCCTGAGCACCAAGGAAGCGCAGGCACTGTGTCGCGCACCGACACGCGCGAAACACCCGTGAGCCAGACGGCACGGGGAACTGGCGCGAGCCTGGCTGCTCGGAACAGGACCAGCCCGCATCACCGGGCCTTGCCCAATCCATTGCCTTCGCCCCGATGAGCCAAACCACGTCCGCCTCGCTACCCCGCAATCTCGCCATCGCCTACGCGATGCTGATCGCCTATGCCTGCCTGCATCCGCTCGCCGGCTGGCACGCCAGCGGCCTGCCGGTGTTCGACTACCTGCTGGCGCCGTGGCCAAAGTATTTCATCGTCGAAGATTTCCTGATCAACATCGTCGGCTATCTGCCCTTCGGCTTTCTGTTCGCGGCTTCGCTGCCCCCGAGCTGGCGTGGCTGGCGCAGCATCGCCATCGCCAGCGCAGTGGGCGTGTTGCTCAGTCTTGGCCTGGAAACCGCACAGAACTTTCTGCCAAGTCGCGTTGCCAGCAACCTCGACCTCGGCGGCAACGCTGTGGGCGGCCTGCTCGGCGCGCTGCTGGGCGTTCGCTGGGGGCAGGCCTGGTTTGGCCGACACGGCATCATCCACCGCTGGCGCGTCGAATGGATCATCGGTGGCCGCAGCGGTGAAGCCGGTCTGATCCTGCTCGGGCTGTGGCTGCTGGGCCAGCTCAGCGCCACCGATCTGCTGTTTTCCAGCGGCGACCTGCGCAGCCTGCTCGGCATCGCCGCACCGCTGCCCTTCAGCGCCGAGCGCTTCATCGCCTTCGACACCGCGCTGACCGCTACATCCATCCTGGCGATCGGGCTGTTCGCACGCTGCATGATGCGCGCCCGCAATCCGTTGCCGATCGTGCTGCTGCTGGCGCTGGGCGTCGGCGCCAAGGCACTGGCAACCGCGACCTTCTTCGACCCGGGCATGCCGCTGGCCTGGCTGACGCCGGGCGCCGAACGCGGCCTGGCGATCGGTGGCGGGCTACTCGCGCTGGCACTGCTACTGCCCCGCCTGCTGCAGCACACACTGGCCGGCACCGCACTGCTCGCCGCCACCGCACTGGTCAATCTGATGCCCGAAAGCCCTTATCTGGCCTACAGCCAGCGCCTCGCCCAGTTCAGCAACGTGCTGAACTTCCACGGCCTGACCGCGCTGGTCGACAGCCTGTGGCCCTTCGTCGCGCTGGCCTACCTTTCGGCGCTCGGACTGTGGCGGGGCGATCATCTAGCCGGACAGCCGAGCGCACGCGCACGCGGCCTATAATCAAATTCACTTCCCCCGAGCGCCCGACCCGTGCGCCAGTCCCCACGCGAGGCACCATGAGCTACTTCAAGCACCACGTTTTCTTCTGCTGCAACCAGCGCGCTGCCGGCGACAGCTGTTGCAACAATCACCAGGCCAGCGAACTGCAGACCTACGCCAAGGAGCGCAGCGCCGCACTTGGCCTGAAGGGCAAGGGCAGCGTGCGGGTGAACAAGGCTGGCTGCCTGGGGCGCTGCGACGATGGCCCGGTGCTGGTGGTGTACCCCGACAACGTCTGGTACACCTATGTGGACAAGGAAGACATCGACGACATCATCGACAACCATCTGCTGCATGGTCGCATCGTCGACCGCCTGCGCCTGCCGGAGGACACCGCATGAGCCGCCCCCTGCCAACCGAATCCGCCCTGCTGAACGGACCCGAAGGCCTCATCGAGGTGCTGATCGATGCGCCGGAAACGGTGCGTGGCATTGCCCTGATCTGCCACCCGCACCCCCTTTTCGGCGGCGCCAACACCAACAAGGTGGCTCACACCCTGGCGCGCAGCTACCGCGATCTGGGTTTTGCCGCAATCCGGCCGAACTTTCGTGGCGTGGGCCAGAGCAAAGGCGAGCACGATCACGGCAACGGCGAAACCGAGGACATGCTGTCGGTGATCAGCTGGGCGCAGTCACGCTGGGGCAGCATGCCGCTGGCGCTGGGCGGCTTCTCCTTTGGCGGCTATGTGCAGGTGCGCGTTGCCAACCACCTCGCCGAAGGCATCGCGCCGCCGCGACAGCTCATCCTGGTGGGCATGGCCGCTGGCGAAACAACCGGGAGCGCCCGCCATTACGACACCCCGGCGGCACCGAAGAACATCCCGACCCTGCTCATCCACGGCGAGAACGATGAAACC
>DAORUJ010000131.1:0-8752 GCA_035433105.1 Thauera sp. | reverse complement strand
TTTGCCGTGCTGACGGTCGAGGGTTCGCTGGCATCGCGCAAGCATGTCGGCGGCACCGCTCCCGCGCAGGTCCGGGCAGCCATCGCCCGCGCGCGCAGCCAGCTCGGATGACCGAACACGCGATGCTGGCGGAACGGATTGGCAAATACGAAATTCGCCGCCAGCTCGGCGCCGGGGCCACCAGCATCGTGTTCCTGGCCTGGGACACCTTCAACCTGCGTGAAGTCGCGATCAAGCAGTTACGCGCCGAGATCCTCAAGGATCGCGAACGTGGCCGGCTGTATCGCCAGCTGTTTGCCAATGAAGCGGCCTTCTCCGGGCGACTCCATCACCCTCACATCGTCCAGATCCACGATGCGGTCGTCGATGAAGAAACGGCCTACGTGGTCATGGACTACGTCTCCGGCGGCACGCTCGAAAGCCTGACTCGACCCGGCTCCCTGGCCGATTTCGAGCGGGTCATCGAGATCGTGTTCAAGGCGACGCGGGCGCTGGACTACGCCTTCCATCAGGGCATCACGCACCGCGACATCAAGCCTGCCAACATCCTGCTGACCGCCGCCGAAGGCAGTGACATCCGCATCTCGGATTTTGGTGCTGCGCTGCACACTGCGCGGGAGACCACGCAAATCTCCGGCGTCGGCTCACCCGCCTACATGTCGCCACAACAGGTGCGTGAAGTACCGCTCGACCATCGCACCGATATTTACTCGCTCGGCGTGGTGATGTACGAGCTGCTCACCGGCCACCTGCCTTTCGAGTGCGACAACAATTACAGCCTGCTGTATCGCATTGCCAACGACGCCGTACCACGACCGTCCGACCTGCGCCCCGAGGTACCCGAAGCACTCGACGCCATCGTGCGCCGCGCCACCGAGCGCGACATCGACCGCCGCTACCAGAACTGGGCCGCCTTCTCGCACGATCTGGCGCTGGCTTTCCGCAATCGCAGCGTCGAAGTCAGTCAGGGCTCGGTGCCGGAAGCGGAGCGTTTCGAGACGCTGCGGGCGATGCGCTTCTTCCGCGAGTTTTCCGACGCCGAACTGTGGGAGGTGATTCGTCTATCCCAGTTCAGCCGCGTCGCGCCCGGCACGCGAATCATGAAGGAAGACGAAGGCGGCGACTCGATCTGCTTCATCGTTGACGGGGAGGCCCGCGTCAAGAAACGCGGACGACTGCTCAACGTGCTGAGCGCGGGCGAATGTTTCGGCGAGATCGCGGTTTTTTCGGCCGCAGCGGGAGTACGGTCAGCCTCGGTCGAAGCCACCACCGAGACCGCCCTCGTGACGCTCCGCGCACGCGCCCTGCAACGTGCAAGCAACACCTGCCGCATGCACTTCTACAAAGCCTTTCTTGAGGTACTGGCCACACGCCTGTCGCTCGCCAGTGCCCGCATTGCCAACCTATGACGCACCCTGCACTGGCCTCGATCGAGTTCGCCATCCGTCAGCGTGCTGGGGCGCGTTTCACCATCCGCAACGCTTCCGCAATCAGCGCCGGCAGCATCAGCGACTGCATGGTTGTCAGCGATGGGCGGGACAAGTACTTCGTCAAACTCGGAAATCCCGATCGCCTGTCGATGTACGAAGCCGAGATCGATGGCCTGCAGGCCCTGGCGGCTGCGGGCTGCTTTCGGACACCGATTCCGATCGCCTGCGCCGAGGACGCGGCACATGCTTTTCTGGTGCTTGAATACCTTGACCTGCATCCGCTGCAGTCCGCCGAGGACGGCGCGCGTTTTGCCGATGCGCTGGTAAGACTGCACCAGGCCACCGGCACGCAGTTCGGCTGGCGCCGCGGCAACCATATTGGCCGCACCGCACAGGTCAACACCCCCGGCAACAACTGGGCGCGATTCTTCGTCGAACACCGCCTGCGCCCGCAGTTCACGCTGGCGCGATCAAACGGCTTCACCGGGGAATTGCAGAAACAGGGCGAACGCCTGTTCGACCGTGTTCCGGCGCTGTTCCTGGACTATCGTCCGCGCGAAAGCCTGGTGCACGGCGATCTCTGGCACGGCAATGCCGCGATCCTCACCGACGGCTCACCAACGATCTTCGACCCCGCGGTGCACTACGGCGACCGCGAAGCGGATTTCGCCATGACTGAATTGTTCGGAGGCTTTCCCGGACGCTTCTATGCGGAGTACCGCCGGGTCTGGCCACTTGATGAAGGCTACGAACAACGCAAGCTGCTCTACAGCCTTTACCACGTGCTAAACCACCTCAACCTGTTCGGACGCGGCTACCTGCGCGAGGCGCTGCGGCTGGCAACCCGGCTCAACGAGCATCTGTCCATGCAGAGAATTTGATCCGAACAGACCATTCCAGGGCTCAGTCCGCAGTCCAGCGCGCGCCGGATGGCTGTCGGTTTTTTTTACACCTCAAGCAAAAAAGACCTCGGATCGAGCCTTGAGAGGGGCTGCACTACGGACAAAGGCGCGCTGCTGCTACAATATAAAAAACTCGCACGCTTCTTGCTTATGCCCACTTCGTCACGATCCGCCCGGTTTAAATGAGCGCTGGAGAAATGGCGTGCTATTTTGATTTTCAAGACAGCTTCACTTGGTTGGTAATGCGATGACTCAGTCACAAGTAAAAAACTCTGCCGATAGCCATTCTGCGAACGAACAAGCCTCAGGGCTGAGTGTGCGTCGCCGCAAGCTGCTGGGCAGCGTTGCAGCCAGTCCCTTGCTCCTGACCGTCGCGAGTCGGCCAGTCTGGGCGACAGGCGGGATGTGCACGCCGTCGGCGCTAGCGTCCGCGAATCTCTCGGGACAGCATGAATTTACGGGCTGCGGCATCTCGGCGGGATTCTGGAAAACAAAGAAGAGTTGGTGGCCAACATCTCCCAACACGGAGTTTCACTCCATCTTCGGAAAGATCCGGTTCGAGGACGTAGTCATCTACGAAAAGACCAGCGTCGGCAGCCGAACCACGCTCGGTGACGTGATTGACTTGAACTTTACCGGTAAAAATCCCGGCAATCTGGCATTCATTTTGGTTGGCGCTTACCTGAACGCGCTTGCTTTTCCAAGCAGCGGCGGGGCGCCAGGCTATCCCTATAGCGCACAGCAAATCGTCAATGCGTTCAACGCGCTCGACAACGAGCAGAACGGTGATTTCACCACGCTGAAGAACACACTCGATCTTGCGAACAACAAGTACGATTCAACCACGGCGAAGCCTTGGGACTGAGTGTTACATGTGATCAAGCCCTACAGCTTGATCCGGATTTTCGCGAGTTCCGCATGTGGGACGGGGATGTCGTGCTGTACGACAGCCAGAGCGGAAACACGCATCGCCTGCTTCACCCCGCGGGCGTCATCGTCAACGCGCTGAACAGCGCGGAGCGGCTTTCAGCCGAAGCGCTGTATGAGGTCTGTGCAGCATCTCACAGGCTTGATCGAAGCAGCTTTGAGCAAAGCCTGGCACTGCTGCTCGACCTGAGCATCCTGACCCCTTCCTGATTTGTTACTTGGCGACCTGACCTACGAGCAGCTCTCGAGCTGCCTGCGCGGAAACGGCTTGCGGCTGCAGACCGGGCCGTTCGTGTTCCGCATCAGCTCTCCCTTGCCCAAGGTCGCCGAAAACCTCCACCTGCTGTACGACGCCTTCCCGCTCGCCGACGCGGACAGCTTTGCCGACTTTCATGTGCGGATCCGCATTTCCTCGGGGCTGCGCCGCCTGATGCGGCCGCAATCGATTTTCGACCTCGACGGCATCGAGCCCTTCAAGCCCCTGCCCGGCAAGCAGGCTTTCGCCCTGCTGGAATGGGGCATGAACTGGTGCATCTACAGTCACGCTCACCAATTCCTGATCATCCATGGTGCCGTGCTGGAAAAACACGGCCGCGCCATCCTGCTGCCCGCCCCTTCCGGCTCGGGAAAAAGCACCCTATGCGCGGCCCTGATGTGCCGCGGCTGGCGACTGCTGTCGGACGAGCTCATCCTGATCGACCCTGAGACAGCCGAGATTCACTCCCTATGCCGCCCGGTCAGCCTCAAGAACCGTTCGATCGATGTCATGCGCGCCTTCGCGCCGGACGCCGTCATCACCGCCCCCATCCCGGACACATCCAAGGGCACGGTGGCGCATATGCGGCCCAGCGCAGCGAGCTTCGCCAGCGTGAAGGATCGTGCCCTGCCGTGGCGGGTGGTCTTTCCGCGCTACCGTGAAAACAGCGCAACGGTGATCTCTCCCCTGTCACGGGCCGACACCTTCATGCGCCTGGTGGAAAACGCCTTCAACTACACCTTGCTCGGCCCGCTCGGGTTTCAGGCCTTGGCCAGGGTCATCGAC
Source organism: Thauera sp. (assembly GCA_035433105.1). Classification (GTDB taxonomy): domain Bacteria; phylum Pseudomonadota; class Gammaproteobacteria; order Burkholderiales; family Rhodocyclaceae; genus Thauera. Next base: position 4,451 of record DAORUJ010000131.1, on the reverse strand, counting down.
CGTGTGCAGGGGCTCGAGGCGGAATACAGCACGCTGGACGACATCATCGCGCGCCTCGACGCGCTGGTGGAAGAGGACGCGAAATGACGCTGCCCACCTGCCTGTTGATCGAGGTGCTGCTCGCACCAGCGCAGGCGCAGGCGCTGTCGACAGCGGAGTGGGAAACACTCATCGGTCAGGCGCGCACGTCTCAACTGCTGGTACGACTGGCAACGGTGCTGCGCGAGCAAGGCCTGCTGCACGAGATCCCGCCCGCGCCGCGCCGCCATCTCGAAAGCAGCCTCCGCCTGCACGAGCGGCAGTTGCAGGCCGTGCGCTGGGAGGTGGAGCATCTCGTGCTCGCATTCAAGCAAGCTCAGATACCGATGGTGTTGCTGAAGGGCGCCGCCTACGCAGTAGCCGAACTGCCACCGGGACGGTGCCGGATGTTCAGCGACTTCGATGTCCTCGTCAGGCGCGATCAGCTCGAGCGTATCGAAACCACCCTGATGATGCACGGCTGGTCATCGGCGGATCAGAACGAATACGACCAGCGCTACTATCGCACCTGGATGCATGAGCTGCCGCCCATGCGTCACATCACGCGGCAAAGCGTAATCGACGTACATCACAATCTGGTACCGGACACGGCCCGCCTGCGCCCGGACCCCGAACAGCTTCTGGCGGCGTCAGTGCCCTGCGCCGGCCGGCCTGAAATCCGCGTGCTGTGTGGAAACGACATGATTCTGCACAGCGCCGTTCACCTCTTCCACGACGGCGAATTCGATCACGCCCTGCGCGACTTGTTCGATATTCGCGACCTCGTCGCTCATTTCGTCACTCGGGACGAAGGCTGGCTCGAGCTCATCGCACGCGCCAGAGCGCTGAGCCTGGTGCAGCCGCTGTACTACGCCGTTCGATACCTGCAGCGAATGCTGAGAGTAGATATCCCGGACCTGGCGGTCGACGCCCTTCGCCTTTGCCAGCCAGGCAGACTGGCCGGCGCTGTGCAGGATGCAGCATTTAGGCGTGGTCTGCTGCCCATGCACGACAGCTGCGAAGACGGACTGTCATCGACGGCAAGAACGGTCCTGTACGTGCGGGGACACGCACTGAGAATGCCGCTACGTCTGCTTGCGCCTCATTTGCTGCGCAAGGCTTTGATGCGCAGCAATCTGCTGCCCGACCCGGCAGCCGCCCGCAAGTAGGGCAGCAACCCGATCGGCATGCATTGAAGGCGGATCCGCCTTATTCGGCGGCCCCGGCATCCTTCAGCATCTGCAGCAGCTCACCGTTCTGGTGCATCTCGCGCATGATGTCGCTGCCACCGACGAACTCGCCCTTGATGTAGAGCTGCGGGATCGTGGGCCAGTTGGAGTACTCCTTGATGCCCTGACGGATTTCATCGTCGGCCAGCACATTGACCGCGAGCACTTCCTTCACCCCGCAGCCCTTCAGGATCTGAACCGCGGCAGATGAAAAGCCACATTGCGGGAACTGCGGGGAACCCTTCATATAGAGAACCACGTCGTTGTTGGTGACCTGGTCACGGATGGTGTCTTGAATGCTCATGATTGGGCTCTTAAAACTTGAGTTGAATAGTCGGGTAATTCTAGGGAGACGCCGGCCGGGCGTCAATATCAGTTGCGGCGGCAAATCAGCTGCAAACGCATCGCCTGGTCAGGCATGCCCCAGCCAGCGCCCGCCGGAAACGCGCTCGATGCCAGCGATATCCTTCCATGAGGTGATCGCGGTGAAGCCTGCATCCACCAGCAGGCCACGTACGGCAGCAGCCTGATCGTAGCCGTGCTCGACAAACAGCCAGCCGCCCTTTTCCAGGCGGGCAGGCGAGCGCATCACGATTTCAGCCAGGTCGTCGAGCCCCGAAGGGCCTGCAGCCAGCGCGCCCGGCGGCTCGAACCGAATGTCACCCTGCTCGAGGTGCGGATCGGCCGCGGCAATGTAGGGCGGATTGGCAACGATCAGCTCGAAGCGCTCCTCACCCAGGGCCGCGAACCAGTCGCTCTGCACGAAGGACACACTTGCGCCGAGCCGCGCGGCGTTGGCCATCGCCACCCACAGCGCCTCACGCGATCGATCGAGTGCGGTCACATCCGCTTCGTCGAGTTCCAGTGCCAGCGTTACCGCCAGCGCCCCGCTGCCCGTCCCCAAATCCAGCGCGCGCACCCCCTTTTGCCCGGCGAAATGGGCCAGCGCCAGTTCGACCAGCAGTTCGGTATCGGGACGCGGAATCAGCACCGCAGGTGTGACCAGAAACTCACGGCCAAAAAACTCGCGCTCGCCGGTGAGATAGGCAACCGGCTCGCCTGCCATGCGGCGCTCGACCAGCTGGCGATAGGCGGCCCAGTCCTCGCGCCCGAGCCGCTGTTCCGGCCAGGCCACAAGCCGCGCCGCCGGGCACTGCAGCACGTGGCGCAACAGCACCCGAGCGTCCATCAGGTCGATGCGCACACGAGCCCAGGCCAGCGCGCCCGCGATGTCAGTGCCATCCGGCGTCGGGGTCGGCCAGTGCTCAGGCATCAGTCATCTGCCAGTGCCGCAAGCAGCTCGGCCTGGTGCTCCAAAGTCAGCGCGGCGACGAGCTCGTCGAGCTCGCCCTGCATGACTGCGTCGAGCTTGTAGAGCGTGAGGTTGATTCGATGATCCGTCACCCGCCCCTGAGGAAAGTTGTAGGTCCGGATGCGCTCCGAGCGATCGCCGCTGCCGATCAGGCTCTTGCGCTGCGCTGCCTCGGCGCTCTGCTGCGCGCGCGCCCTGGCGTCGTACAACCGCGCCGCCAGCACCGCCAGGGCCTGCGCCTTGTTGCGGTGCTGTGAGCGATCGTCCTGACATTCAACGACGATGCCGCTCGGGAGGTGAGTGATCCGCACCGCCGAATCGGTCTTGTTGATGTGCTGGCCACCTGCCCCCGAAGCCCGAAACGTGTCGATGCGCAGATCGGCGGGGTTGATATCGATCGCGGTCAACTCGTCCGCCTCGGGCAGCACCGCCACGGTGCACGCCGAAGTGTGGATACGACCCTGGGTTTCAGTCACCGGCACGCGCTGCACGCGATGGCCACCGGACTCGAACTTGAGCCGGGAGAAGGCGCCATTGCCGACGATGCGGGCAATCACTTCCTTGTAGCCACCAAGGTCGGATTCGCTCATCGACACGATCTCGACTTTCCAGCGCTGCCGCTCGGCGTAACGTGAATACATGCGCAGCAGCTCGCCGGCAAACAGGGCTGCTTCGTCACCGCCCGTTCCGGCGCGGATTTCGAGAAAGAGATTGCGCTCGTCATTGGGGTCACGTGGCAGCAGCTCGCGCTGCAGTTCGCCTTCGAGCTCGGCGATGCGTGTTTCGCCAGCGGCCAGCTCCAGCTCGCCCAGTTCGCGCATTTCTGCGTCGGCAAGCAACTCGCGCGCTGTCGCACAGTCGGCCTCGGCCTGGCGGAAGGCCGCATACAGCAACACCACCGGCTCGATTTCGGCACGTTCGCGAGACAGGGCACGAAACACATTCATGTCGCGTGCCGCGTCCTCGGCAGCGAGCGTGCGATCCAGCTCCTCGATGCGCGCAGCGAGGTGTTCGAGTTTGTCGCGGATACTGTCTTTCATGAATGAGTCAGGGCTGGTGCTCGCGCCGCCTGCAGGCGCGAAAACCAGCGCGCTGCGCTAGCCTTGGCGGGGAAGATTGAAAAGCTGCTGCACGATCTGGCCGACTTCAGCCTTGTGCTCGCCGTCCGCTTGGTTCAGGTAGCGGGTCGGCGCGTGCATCAGCTTGTTGGCGAGGCCATGGGACAGTGCCTCGAGCACCTTGTAGGGGTCGTCACCCTTGGCCAGCAGACGCACCGCACGTTCCAGCTCGGCCCGTCGGAGCGATTCGGCATGCTCGCGCAGGGCACGGATGGCCGGTACGGTCTGGCGCGCAGACATCCAACTCAGGAAGCCATCCACGCGCAGGTTGATGATCTGCTCGGCCTCGATCACGGCCTGCTGGCGCGATTCCATGCCGGCATCGACCACCTGCGCGAGATCGTCGACCGTGTACAGAAAGATATCGTCCAGCTCGGCGATCTCGGGCTCGATGTCGCGCGGCACTGCCAGGTCGACCATGACCATGGGACGGTGACGACGCACCTTTACCGCGCGCTCGACCATCCCCAGGCCGACGATGGGCAGGGGCGCGGCCGTACAGGATACGACCACATCGAAACGCGCCAGCATGTCGCCAATCTGGTCGATGCGCATCGTTTGCGCACCAAAACGCGAGGCCAGCGCCAGCGCACGTTCTTCGGTGCGGTTGGCGACGGTCATCGACTTCGGCTGCGCACCGGAAAAATGCGCCGCGCACAACTCGATCATCTCGCCCGCGCCGATGAAGAGCACGTGCTGATCGGCCACGCGCTCAAAAATGCGCTCGGTCAGGTGCACCGCCGCCGCCGCCATCGACACCGTGTTGGCGCCGAT
>DAORUJ010000130.1:0-8762 GCA_035433105.1 Thauera sp. | reverse complement strand
GAAGACAAGAACGGTGACGGCCGCATCCAGTACTACAACGACAAGACCAAGAACCCCGAAGCGAAGGCCAAGGCTGAAGCGGCTGGGTGGAAGGGTAACGAGCTGACGGTGAACCCCGACATCATGGTGATGGCGAACCCGGAAATCGCGTTGCTGCCCAACTGGGTGATTGCGCTGGTGGCTGCCGGTGGCCTGGCTGCGGCGCTGTCGACCGCTGCGGGTCTGCTGATGGCGATCTCCTCCGCGGTGTCTCATGACCTGGTCAAGGGCATCTTCAACCCCACCATCAGCGAGAAGAATGAGTTGATGGCAGGTAAGGTGTCGATGGCTGTTGCCATCGTGATCGCCGGCTACCTGGGTCTGAACCCGCCGGGCTTTGCCGCCGGTACGGTTGCGCTGGCCTTCGGTATCGCTGCTTCCTCGCTGTTCCCGGCAATCATGATGGGCATCTTCTCCAAGAAGATGAACAAGGAAGGGGCGATCGCGGGCATGCTGGCTGGCCTGACCGTGACCCTGTTCTACGTGTTCGCACACAAGGGTATCTTCTTCGTCAAGGGCACCGAGTACGTCGATCTCATCGGTGGTCCGAACAGCTTCTTCGGCATCACGCCGGAAGCCTTTGGTGCGATTGGTGCCGTGGTGAACTTCATCGTCGCCTTCGTGGTCGATAAGGTCACCAAGGAGCCGCCGGAGCACATCCAGCACATGGTCGAAGCCGTTCGTATCCCGCGTGGTTCGAAGGCTGTCGATGGCGCCCACTGATACTGGCGTGAAGTAAAGGAGAAGCGGTCACTCCAGGCCGCTTCAAGGAAAGACCCCGCTCGCTTCGCTGGCGGGGTCTTTTGTTTTGTGGCACCGTGCGCCCCTGCCGGCAAGCCGGCGTAGCGTGCCTAGATGGAGCAGCCCATGGTTTTTGATGTCAGCGTCGCCCTTACCTGGATTCTTTTCCTTGCCTTGTTTCCGATTGCATTCTTCTGGCTGAGGAGGGTGTGGCGCATCATCGTAAAGCGGGATTTCTCCGAGGTCGCGCTCAAGCGCGGCGAGTCACCCGCCAATCCGGCGCGTTATGCGCCTTTTGCCGCGGCCATCAATTTCATCGGCGGCATCATCATCGTGTTCGTGATCTTTGGCGTTGTCAGTGCAAGCCTGGAGTATGAAACCTGGAGCGCGATCGCCGGCAGCACGATCTGGATGAAGTTCATTTTCGACTACATCCTCAGCCGTCAGGCCCATCCGATCATCGGCAAGAAGCGGGGCCGGCAGGACAAGCCGACGGGCGAAGCGGGCGAATGAAGCCAGCCCTGCGCGCGGTGAGCGGGTGTTCGCCACCCGCCTGAGTCAGCGCCGTTCGGCCACGCCGTAACGTTGATCGAGGCGGTTCATCACCACAACGTAGACCACGATGATCGCCAGGTAGACCACCAGGGCGCCCTGGGCGAAGATGTAGAAGCCGAGCGGAAAGCCAAGAAAAGTGAAGGTGTTGAGTTCAGCGGCGTAATAGCCGCTCACGAACGTCACGCCGAACCAGATGGCGAGCAGGCCAAAGGTCAGCAACAGATTGCTGCGCCAATAGGCGCGCTGAGCATCGGTCAGTTTCATCGCTGAATCCGTTGTGCCGCCCGCAGGCGTGGTCTGCAGGCGGCGGGGGTACGGCTTTCAGTGGCTCCCATTGCCGGGCATGCCGTGGGCGCGCGCCAGTTGGGTTTGCATGTCGGCCGGAGCGGGCTCGTAGCCGCCGGCGCTGAACATGAACTCACTTTCGCCGGCGCAGATCGCCTTCAGACGGCTCTCGAACCCATCCAGGCTTGCCATCGGCACACGCGCGGCAATCAGCGTCCAGCCGGCACTCGGGCTGTCGGTGCTGGTCAGGCGACCACGACGGCTGGCGAGTTCGGCACTGACGTCGCCGAACAGATGGTTGGCCACCTTCACCTGTATGTCGAGCAAGGGTTCCAGCACTTGCGGCCTGGCGGCCTGCACCGCCTCGATCAACGCGTGTCGTGCCGCCGTGCTGAACGAGACCTCGTTCGAGTCGACCGCATGGTGCTTGCCGTCGGTCACGATCACGCGCAGGTCGTGGATGGGAAAGCCGGCGAATGCGCCTTCGAGCAAGACCTGTCGCACGCCCTTTTCCACTGCAGGCATGAAGTTGGTCGGGATTGCACCGCCCTTGACCTCATCCGCAAGTTCGATGCCTGCACCCCGCTCCAGCGGCTCGACTCGCAGCGCCACTTCGCCGAACTGGCCTGCGCCGCCGCTCTGCTTCTTGTGCCGATAGCGTGCTTCGGCAACCACCGTAATCGTTTCGCGGTAGGGAATGCTGGGTGGGGCCGTGTCGAGTTCCAGGTTCCAGCGTGCTGCCAGTTCCTCCAGCACGATCTTCAGGTGCTGCTCCCCCAATCCGCGTACCACGGTACGGCGGTTGCGATGATCGAATGTGACCTCGAGGCAGGGGTCTTCCTCGGTGAGACGCACCAGCGCTTCGGACAGTTTCTGTTCGTCAGCCGGCTTTCGCGTCATCAGTGCCAGGCCGAAGATAGGCTGTGGATAGGGTGTCGGGGCGAGGTGGAAAAAATCTTCGTCGTGCGAGTCGTGCAGCACCGCATCGCGCGTGATCTCGTCGACACGAGACACCGCGCACAGGTCCCCGGGTACGGCGCGTGTGGTCTCGACCGCATTCCTGCCCTGCATGCGCAGCAGGTGCGCCACCTTGAAGGCCTTGCGCGCATCGCCGACGAAGAGCTGCGAGTTTGGCGTAATGCTGCCCTGGTGGATGCGGAACAGCCCGAGTTTGCCGCGGTAGGGATCGTTCGCGATCTGGAACACGTGCGCGATGACGTGCTGATCAGGGGCGAGTTGAACGGTGACGGGTTCGGCCGTTGCTGCTTCACCCTTCAGGAAAAGAGGCGGGTTGCCTTCGGTGGGGTCGGGCGCAAGCTTGCCAAGGATGTCGAGCAGCTCACGGATTCCGGCGCCGCTGCGCGCGGACACGAAGCACACCGGCAGCAGATGCCCTTCACGCAAAGCCTGTTCAAACGGGGCGTGCAGTTGTTCGGGGTCAAGCGATTCGCCTTGCTCGAGATACTTCGCCATCAGCGCTTCATCGAGTTCGACGATCTGGTCAACGAGGGCATCATGGGCTGCGCCGACGCTGGAAAAGGCAGTGGGCGCCTCGTCTTTGGGCGCAAAGAAGCAGTCGACCACCTGGCTGCCATCGGGCGAGGGCAGGTTGATCGGAAGGCATTCGCGACCGAACTCGGCGGTGATCGAAGTCATCAGTGCGGCGAAATCGACGCCGTTCGCGTCGATCCGGTTAACCACGATCATGCGGCACTTGCCCTTCGCCGCATTCATCATGCGCCGCGTGAGGCTTTCGACACCGGCTGCGGCATTGATGACGATTGCGGCGGTATCGACCGCAGGCAGGGCGACCAGCGCGCGCCCGGCGAGATCGGGCAGGCCCGGCGTGTCGAGCAGGTTGATCCAGTGACCTGCCCATTCCAGATGCACCAGTGCGGCGTGCAGCGAGTGGCCCATCACCTTTTCCTGTGGGTCGAAGTCCGACACGGTGTCGCCACGCTCCACGCTGCCGGCCGCGCCGATCTCGCCCGCGGCGGCGAGCAAGGCCTCGACCAGAGTGGTTTTGCCGCTGCCGGTATGACCGAACAGGGCCAGGTTGCGGATGTCGTGAACCGAGCTGGGTGTCATCGTGTGCCTCCGGTCTTGTGGAATGGACTCAAGTGTCCGCTTGCTGCGGTTTGAAGGCAATGCGGCAGGTCAACTGACCGGCGCGCCAGGCACTGGGCGGCACTCAGGCGCTGCGCAGACCGGCGATGCGGGTCAGCAGAATGGCGCCAAGTGGCAGCAACAGGCCCAGCACGGTGACGGTCAGCAGCAGCGCGCCAAGCTGACTGTAGTCTGCCGGCGTGCTCACTGCGGCGGTGGCGGCATCCCTGACTTCGCGTGCAATCGTGAAGATCTCGTTGAGGTACCTGGTGCCGAGTTGTGAGGCTGACAGGGCCAGATTGGTGAACGAGGCCATCACCGCGAAGAAGGTCGCCTTCAGGTGCGGCGGCGCGGAATTGGCAATCCAGGCCAGCATCGGCACCATGGACACCTGACCGAGCGGGGATTCGAGCGCGGTGTTGGCAATGGCGATGAAGCGCGCATCGACCAAGCCGCCGGTGACGGCTGCGGTCCATTCGTGCAGGCCGTGAAACATGCCGATGATGGGCATGGTCAGCAGCGTGGCCGCCAGGGTCAGGAAGATCACGATCTGGGCGATCGACTTCTCGGCCATGAAGCGGCGGAACAGGAACAGGCCGGTCAGCGTCAGGGTGCTGGTAATCAGGTCCAGTCGCGACAGAAAGCTCTGGTCAAAACCCAGCTCGTCGATCATCCACCAGCTTGCCCCCGCACCGGGGCCGGGCATGGCGCGGAAGATGAAGATGATGATCACGGTGCCAAGCAGGGTGCGCGCGGCCTCAGGCGACAGCTCGCGCAGCAGGCGGCTGATCATGAAGCCGATGATTCCGAACGAGGTCGCGAAAATGATCTCCTGCCCATACGCAATGCCGGACAGCCCGATGCCGATGGTGAGCGTCACGAACACCGCGCTGCCGCCTAAAATCCACCAGTTGGGCGTGGTCTGTTCTTCCGCATCGTGCAGCAGCTGGTCTATTTCGCTGCGGCTGCGCCCCAGCGCGGCCAGCCGCCGTGCCTCGCGGCGCTTGAGGATACCGGCCAGCAGCACGCCGCTGATCGACAGCAAGGGGATGATCAGCGCCAGTTCGTAGATGTGCAGGTAGATTGCGACTTTTTCCGTTTCAGGCAGGCTTTCCGAGCCCTGGAACATGGCGACGTTGGCGAGCGATACCAGCACCGTGCCGCCGATGATGGCGACGCGGCCGAGCATCTGCATGGTGGTATGCATCAGGCGGAGGGTGTCGGCGGCGATTGGCTGACCCCGGGTGTCGATGCGTGGCACCGCCTCGACCGTCATCGCGTCGGCAACCGCGTCCTGCATCACGTATCCGACCGGCGACAGCAGCACCGAAAGCACGAACCAGGCTTCGATCGGCATCACGCTGCGCATCGCATCGGGGCTGCCGATCAAGCCGATCATGATCAGCAGGCTGGCGCTGATCAGTGCCGCGCCCAGATAGACCAGTCCGGCCTTGTACCGCCACATCAGGTCGACGAGATGGCCGATCGGCATCTTCAGCGCCCACGGAATGCCTGCCCAGAAGCCGAGCGCGGCGAGGAATGCGGCCGACAGGCCGAGGTAATCCTTGACGAAGAAGGTGCCGACGATGCCGGTCAGTCCCGACACGCCTGCCGCGCAGTACACCATCAGCGGCGGCAGGTAGGACAGTCGCATTTCGCGGCCGAGCTCGAAAATGTTGCGGTCGATCCAGCGATACAGGGCAGTCAGCACGCGTGATTCCTTGGCGTCGGTGGGCTCCCTCGAGCCTAGGCCCCGGGGCATGGGGGATGAGCAGGAGAGCGGCGGGCTCAGCGACCGAGAAGTCGCTCGAGCCAGGGCATGATCCAGGGCAGGGACAGCGCGGTGAGGAGTCCGTTCAGCCCCATCGCCAGCGCGGCAAAGGCACCCGCCTGCTCGCTGATCTGGAAGGCGCGCGCGGTGCCGATGCCGTGCGCTGCGAGACCGATGGCAAAACCGCGGATGGCATGGTCGCCGATGCGCAGCCAGCGATAAAGGTAGGGCGCGCCGACCGCGCCGATCACGCCGGTCAACATCACCAGCGCCGCTGCCAGTGCAGGCAGGCCGCCCAGAGGTTCGGCCACGGCCATCGCGATCGGCGTCGTCACGCTCTTCGGCGCGAGTGACATCAGCGAGGCGTGGCTGGCGCCGAGCATCGCGCCAATGGCGTAGGCGGACAGGACGGCCGTGAGCGAACCAAGCACCAGCGCAATCACCAGGGGGCCGGCCATTGTCTTCAGCCTGGGCCACTGTGTGTACAGCGGAATCGCCAGCGCCACCGTTGCCGGACCAAGCAGGAAGTGGACGAACTGTGCGCCGTCGAAGTAGCTGCGATAGTCAATGTCGCCCAGCCAGAGCACCGTGGCGAGCATTGCGATGGCCAGCATTACCGGGTTGGCCAGTGGGTGAAAGCCGGTGCGCCGGTAAAGCCAGAAGGCGGCCTGGTAAGCCATGAGGGTTAGCGTCAGGCCCAGCAGCGGTGAGGCCGAGAGATAGACCCAGAGTTCGGTGAGCTGCGGCGTCATGGCTGTGTGCTCTGTCCGGTCTTGGGGCGTTTGCTTAGCGCCTTCAGTACCAGCATGGTGACGCCGATGGCGAGGAAAGTGCTGCCCAGCAGCGCGGCGGTCAGCGGCACCCATTCGGCGGCGATGAGCTCGCCGTACATGACGATGCCAGTGCCGGCCGGAATGAACAGCAAGGACAGGTGCTGCAACAGCTTGTCTGCCGTCTGGCGCAGATCTTCGCCCGGCCCTCCGCGCAGCAACAGCGCGCCAAAGAGCAGCGCCATGCCGATGACGGGACCGGGTACCTGCAGTCCGAGTCCGCGGGCGATGACTTCGCCCGCGAGCTGAAAGGCGAGCAGCAAGGTGAGGGCAGAGATCATGGTCGCAAGGCGCTCGAAACAGGATTCGGAACAGAAAACGAAAGGGCGGGGCCGCGGGCCTCAGGCTGGCAGCAATGCGTGGCCCAGGGTGCGCAGCACGATGCCAAACGCACCGCCAAGGGCGGCAGGTTTCCACACCTGAGCCACGCGTGGCCCAGCCGAGATCAGCACCGCCACGCCCGCCACGTCCAGCGGATGAATCAGAAAGCCGGCACTGGCGTTGAGTGTCGCCACGCTGGCCGTACCCGACTTCAGCATTTCGTCCATCACCCCCATCATCGCAGTGCCGCCGGCGATGGTCTTGGTCAGGGTCAACAATACTAGGGCGGGGTCGATGCCAAGCGCGGCGAGCAGGGGCGCCAAGGCCTGCGTCAGTGCGTCGATCGAGCCGCTTGCGCGCAGTGCCATCACCGCCACCAGCGCCAACACCAGCATCGGAATCGCGCCCACCGAGATCTTGAACGCCTCTGCGCCAGCGCGATTGATGACGTCGAGCACGCCCTTGGCGTCATCCGCGACACGGTGGTGCAGGGTTTCGTCGACGGTGGATTCGAGTGCCGACAAGTGGCGTCCAAATCCGTGGTAAGTGATTGCTGCTGCCGCGAGGCCGCCTGCCAGCGAGAGCAACAGTGCCGGTCCGAAGGACAGCCCCATCGCCGCCATCGGGAAGGTGACGTTGGCCTGCGCCATGGCCATCACCATGGCCAGCGTCGCCGCAAGGTGGCGGTCGGACGCACCACGGCTTTCCATCATCGTCAGCGTGGCAATGGGGGCGGCGAAACTGACGAAATTGATCTGTACTGCGGCGAATACGCCCAGCCCGGTGAGGCCCGCGGGGCGCAGCAGTGGCGCGAGGTGCGCGACCAGCCAGTCGAGTGCGCCGCGGGCTTCGAGAATGCGCATCAGCGCCAGCATGACGACCATGATCGGGAGCAGCACGAACAATGCCAGCTCTACCGCCGAACGGCCTGCCTGGAGAATGATCTGGGTAAGGAGGTCCATGGTTATCCAGCGCAGGGGCGCGCGGCATGTTGCAATGCAATGTGAGGCGTCGATGATAAGGCCTGGCTGGGCCACGGTCGACGCTGGCGTGTGTCGCGCTCAGCCGCCCTTGCGACGAAACACGCGCACGCCGAAGCTCACGCCTGCCACCAGCAGCGCGATGCCGCCCGCTTCGGCCGGGGTGGGCCAGCGTTGATACCAGATGAAGGCGTAGAGCAGCGCGGCCAGCGTCTCGAACACGATCAACTGCCCCACCAGCGCTGCTGGCAGGACGTGACTGGCCCTGTTCCATAGCAGAGTGCCGAGCCAGGACCCGGCCAGCCCGAGCAGCGCGCACATGCCGACGAACAGGGCTGGCTGCGGACCGAGCGGCCAGTCGAAGGCGTGGCCAGGCGTCAGACTGTTCCAGGCCGCGTAGGCAATGCCGGCGAGTACTGCGAGCGGCAGCGTCACCAGCCCCTGCGCTGTCGCCCAGGCGCGCGACAGGCCGGGGCCCCGTGCGCGCAGCCAGCGGCTGTTTCGAATCGGATACCAGGTCCAGCAGACCAGGGCGCACACCGCGAGACCCAGCCCGAGCAGTTGGTCAGGGCGCGGGCTGGCGTCGCGTCCGCTGCTGTCGCCATGCACGATCAAGAGCCCGGCCAGGATCAGCGCCAGCGGCAGCAGCAGGCGCGACCAGCGCACCGCATCCCCGCCGCCGTCGCGGCGATCGAGCACGTTGGCGCTGACCGCGATCATGACCGGCAGCGTGCCGATGATCAGCGTCGGTAAAGGCGCGCCGGCAAGCTGGATGGCGCTCGCCAGGGTGGCGTAGTAGAGCAGGTTGCCGACAAGGGCAAGCCGGGTGGCCTCCAGCCAGTCGGCGCGACTCAGTTGGCCCAATGTGCGGCGATCGAACCAGGCCAGCGCGAGAGCGAGCATGCCGAAGGCGAGGTAGCGCCCAACCGCAAGCATGAAGCCCGGATAATCACCCAGCACCAGCGGGGCAAGGAAAACCAGACCCCACAGCAGGCCTGCACCGAGTGCCGCGATCAGGCCGGTGGCCATGGTTTCAGGGGGTTTCGCCAAAGCAGTGGGGCGTCAGCACGCAGGTGGGGCCGACGGCGAAGAGGGTAAATAAGGGAAGGTCTGCCATGAGGGATCGCTGCGGGG
>DAORUJ010000129.1:0-8954 GCA_035433105.1 Thauera sp. | reverse complement strand
TTGCCAGCAGCGCATGCACAGGTAGGCTACGGCCGACGGAACGGCCGGTCTCGTCTCCAACCTTGTGGGCGGGCGAGACAATGATGTAAGCGACTTCACGTCGCACCTTGCTGATGCAATCCACCTCGGGCGCATGCCAGGCGTAGAGCTTGGGTTGTCCATCGGCAGCCTTGCGCTGGCCGCTCTGGGCCACGATGCGATGGGCTTTGTTCAAGGTCTCGCCCAACGCTTGCCGCACGGCAGCCCCGATGGCGCTGGCCTTGCGATCGATCTCGCGCTGCAGTCGGCCGACGATGGTGCGCTGGCGCTTGATGGCGCTGCGCATGCGTTTGAACTGGCGGGCGTGGGCATAACGCCCGGCCTTGTGGCTGAGGTGCTGACCCTCCTTGGCAAAGGTCTGCTTCAGATCGATGCCGGCGTCCTTGGCCGCCTCCACCAGCTTGGCGCGTGCCGTCTCCAGCAAGCGGCTGTCGGTGGGGTGGGCAATGGCCTTGTGCTGTACCGTGCTGTCCACGATCACGCGGGTGAGCTCTTGTGGCTTGATCAGCTTGAGGTCCACGGCCACGTTGATGGTCTGCGCCAGCAGCTCCTCCACACCTTCTTCGCCCAGCAACTGGCGGAACTTGACCAGGGTGGTGGCGTCGCAGGGGCGGTGGTGTTCAAAGTACGCCTGGCCCGAGAAGAATTGCCAGGTCGGTGTTTCTCCCCAGCGCTCGACGACGCCCTCGTCGGACTCGTTGAAGGCGTGTTTGAGGTACAGCAGCGCGATCATGATGCGCAGCGGAACCCGGGGGCGTCCTGCGTTGCTGGTCGCCGGTGCGCGCAGTGCTTGTTCACCGAAGAGGTCCAGGTCTGGCATGGCCACGCCGGCGCGGCCTTTGCGGGAGAAGACCTGGGCCACCCGCGCTTCGATCTCTTGCCAGGGCATGCGCGAGGACAGCACGGCCAGCGGATGGCGCAGGTCGATCATGTGATCGATGCGCGAACGGAAGAAATCGTCGGTGGCGGGGCAGGCAAACAGCACGGCAGAACTCCCAGAAAACAGCCCCTATTGGAAATCAAACTGGGAGTTCCGGCCATCGGCCATCACCCCAAAGACCAGTGTTTATGCGGGCTCCGGGGATTCTTCAGGGACGACCACTTAGTTCCTCGATATTGCAGAGTTGAAATCGAACAATTCTCGTTCGTTACCGGTGTGCCCCGCTACGGGCATCTGCAACTCATGGTCCGAGCTCACGAGCAGCCCTTTCAGGCTACGAACTTCTCTCGCGTCAGGGTGAACGTGCGTCCGAGCTCGGGTTGGTAGTTGACCAAGTGGACCACTACTCTGCCCTGCTCCGGCTGGGCGAGCAAGGTGGCCTCCACGCACATTGGGGCGTCGACTTGTAACGGTGCCGCTTGACCCGCGGCCCACGTCACAGCGTTGGTCAGCAGCACTTTGTATTCCGGGTGTCCCCACTTGGCATAGAGTCCGTCGGGCTGGCCAGGGAAGTACACTGAACGGCCTTTGCCTGGCGAATTGAGGACCATCGCAGGATAGGTTGAAGCCGACATCTCAGGAGGGTGACAAGGCGACGACAGACGGTTCAGGCCATGCTGGCCATAGACGATGCGTCCTTGGGCAACGGCCTCTGCACAGACGCGCACTCGAGTTTGGATTGCTCGATGCAACAGCGGTACATCGGGCGGCAAGCCTCGTGCTAACTCGGTCTCCGCATCAAACTTCAGATAGCTGAGGGGCAAGGTGACGGTGTCGCGGAACTTCGCGCCGAGTACCTGCCCGAGACCGAAGTCGCTCCGTATCTTCCCTGTGCTGTCGAAGAGAGAAGTCATAAAGGTCGACACAAGGCCCCCGCCCGATTCGACATAGTTGCGCACAGCTTCGTTTTGCACGTCATCCAGACATGCCGCATTAGGTAGCACCAGCGCACGGTATCGGGAAAGGTCCTTCGCCGTCAATCCGCGATCGGTGACTATGTCGAAGGGGATGTGGCTTTCAAGCAGGACCTTGCAAGCGCCAAGAAAATTTAGAAGATAGCGCTCGCCGGGGTCGTTCTGCCCAAAGTGAAGCCGCGTGTGCTTGGAAAAGAATACTGCCACGTAAGGCACAGGCGTTCCACCCATCCACGGTTCAATTGCGGCGATGGCGTCGCACACGGGCCTCAGGGTGGTGTAGGTGTGCGGCTCAATGCGCCCCTCGGGGTAAATCAGGTCCTCGAACATCGTGCCCATGCCGTTGGCCGCGAGCGAGGCCACTTCGGCTTTCAGCTGTGCGACCGGCTTGAATGCGAAGTCGAGGTCTCCGGAGTGGCGAAACGTATCGGCGTCGGAAGGTTTGCCGTTGGTGATGGCTCGTGTGAACCGCGGATGGAGGCTCAGCGCCAGGAAGCCTTCGCGCTCCGCATGAATTTCTTGCGTGATGTGGTCGGCCGGCTCCGAAATTTCTTCTGGATCCTGACCGTGGAACCAGTAGCCGAACATATCGAGGCCATTGTGCGTGCTGAGCGTGAGGAGCGCGCCGAGCCGCTATGTCGCCCGGATTCCGTGCCGCGCAGCCGCGAAGAGAGCGGCTGCAGCCACCCGGGCAGCTCTTCGCGGCAAATGGTCGTTTGCGTCCGCGGCGCTCTCCGCCGAACGCCCAACGGACAAGCCTCTGAATCAGGGTTCGGTCGAACGCATGCAGTGCCTCAGAAAGTCCTGCGAAACACTGCCGAGACGCTTGGTTCGATGAACGACGATTGCGAGTGTTCGGCGAAACTCGGGAAGGCTAGTCTTTACCTCTACCAGCCAGCCCTCGCGAACTGCATCGGCCACCGTATGGCGCGAGAGGCACCCCAGCCCCAGGCCCGAGGCAACCGAACGCTTGACGGCTTCGTTGCTTCCCAACTCAAGATCAACCTGAACGCGATCGAGGTGTGAAATCAGCCAGCTATCTACCGCCTCGCGCGTTCCAGAGCCGGGCTCACGCAGAATCCATAGGGCATGCCCCAACTGTGCGATAGAGGGGCGTCGCTTGGCGAAAGGATGGTCCGGAGAGGCGATAACCGCCAGCGCATCGGTGCGCCAACGCCTGACAATGAGGTCGGGATGCGAGTGTTGGCCTTCGATGAACCCCACGTCTGCCATGAACGATGCGACGGAATCGAAGACTTCAAACGTATTCGCGATGCTCAACTTGATGGCGCCGCGGGGATGGCCCAGTTTCCATGCGGCGATCAGTTCCGGCAGCAGATATTCGCCAATCGTGTAGCTCGAGGCCAGGCGAAGCGCTGCCGCGTGATCGCCGGCAAACATCGCTTCCGTCTCGATCGCCTGCTCGACGATGCTTGCCGCATGTGGCAGCAAGGCGCGACCATTCTCGTTCAGGACCAGTCGTCTCCCGACGCGGTCGAAAACTTGAACCCCAAGCGTGATCTCCAACTCGGACAACGCATTGCTTGCTGCGGACTGAGATCGAGCTACCTGGCCCGCAGCCGCATGCGTCGTCCCGCCCCGCGCGATGGCCGAAAACACTTCCAGCTGGCGAATCGTTAGTCGGACCCGTTGATCATGTTTATCGTTCATCGTGAGCAAAATTATCCACTATATCGATTGATGAATGACCTCTACGATTGGTCGAATGTTTGAATTCCTTTCCCGAAAGCCGATCCATGATGCGACCGCGAGCCTGACTGCCAGCACGGAAGTCAAGACGACCACGTGCTACATGTGCGCCTGCCGCTGTGGCATCCGGGTGCACATGCGAGAAGGGGAAATCCGGTACATCGACGGCAACCCCGACCATCCCATCAACAAGGGGGTGATCTGCGCCAAGGGCAGCGCCGGCATCATGAAGCAGAAGTCCCCCGCGCGCCTGACTCAGCCGCTGCTGCGCAAGCCAGGAAGCGAGCGTGGGGCAGGGGAGTTCGAGCCGATCTCCTGGGAGCGTACGTTCGAGATCCTGACGGAGCGCCTCGGGCGCATCCGCGCCACGGACCCCAAGAAGTTCGCGCTGTTCACGGGCCGCGACCAGATGCAGGCGCTCACCGGCCTGTTCGCCCGCCAGTTCGGCACCCCGAACTACGCCGCCCATGGCGGATTCTGCTCGGTCAACATGGCCGCCGGAATGATCTACACCATCGGTGGAAGCTTCTGGGAATTCGGTGGGCCCGACCTGGACCGCGCCAAGCTGTTCGTCATGATCGGCACCGCCGAGGATCACCACAGCAACCCGATGAAGATCGCGCTGGGGAAGTTCAAGCGGGATGGCGGGCGCTTCATCTCGATCAATCCCATCCGCACCGGGTATTCAGCGATCGCCGACGAATGGATTCCCATCCGCCCCGGTACGGACGGCGCGCTCTTCATGGCGCTGCTGCACGAACTGATCGGCACCGGCATGATCGACCGGCCATTCCTGCAGCGGTTCACGAATGCGCCGCAGCTCGTGGTGCTGGACGAGGGCGAGCGTGAAGGCTTGTTCGCCTTCGATCCCGCTGCCGGCCGGCCGGGCGACGGTCGCAATCCCCACAACAAGCTGGCCTGGGATATGGCAGGCAACTGCGTCGTAACGGCCTACCCCGAAGGGATCGAGGAAGGGCGGGCGCTGGCACTGGAAGGCCACTACACGCTGGCGGACGGCACGCGCGTCGCGCCGGCGTTCCAGCTTCTGCGCGAGCGCGTGCAGACAACCACCCCGGAGTGGGCCGAGACCATTACAGGCATTCCCGCAGCGCGCATCCGCAAGTTGGCCCGGGAGCTTGGGCAAACAGCGCTGCACCAGGCCTTCGAGCTGCCCATTCCCTGGACGGACGCGTGGGGCAAGCGCCATGAGACCACGCAGGGCCGGCCTGTCGCCTTCCATGCGATGCGGGGGTTGGCTGCCCACTCCAACGGCTTCCAGACCGTGAGGGCACTGGCAGTGCTGATGAGCATCCTGGGCACCATCGACGCGCCCGGCGGCTTTCGGCACAAGGCGCCGTATCCGCGGCACATCGTGCCGAACTACAGGGCGTTCAACGACCCGGCGATGGTGAAGCCGAACACGCCGCTCAATGCGGCGCCGCTGGGTTTCCCCGCGAGCCCGGAAGAGCTGGCCATCCATGAGGACGGAACCCCTCTTCGGATCGACCACGCGTTCTCATGGGAGCACCCGCTCTCCGCGCATGGGTTGATGCACAACGTCATCACCAATGCCACTCGCGGCGATCCTTACCGCCTGGACACCTTGCTGATATTCATGGCCAACATGGCATGGAATTCGACGATGAACACGATGGCAGTGCGAGAGATGCTGAACGCACGTGACGAGACAGGCGAGTACAAGATCCCGTTTCTCGTCGTTTGCGACGCATTCCAGAGCGAGATGGTCGCCTTCGCGGACCTGGTGCTGCCCGACACCACTTACCTGGAACGGCATGACGTGATGAGCATGCTGGACAGGCCCATCTCCGAATTCGATGGGCCCGTGGATTCGGTCCGCGTTCCCGTCGTGCCGCCGAGCGGGCAATGCAGGCCCTTCCAGGAAGTGTTGATCGAACTCGCGTCTCGCCTGAAGTTTCCCGCTTTCATCCTTGCCGACGGCACCCGGAAGTTCAAGGACTATCCCGACTTCGTCGTCAACTTCCAGCCCCAGCCGGGTGTCGGCTTCCTCATGGGGTGGCGCGGCAAGGACGGCTCGCAGCACCTCAAGGGTGAACCGAACCCCAAGCAGTGGGAGATGTACGCCAAGAACAACTGCGTGTTTCAGTACCACATGCCGCCGGACCAGCAATACATGCGCAACTGGAATCGCCCTTACCTCGACTTCGCGATGGAGAAGGGCTGGCGCCAGAGGAACGACCCTGTGCAGCTGGCCATCTATTCGGACACGCTCCAGAGTTTCCGCCTCGCAGCGCAGGGAAAGAGCCGCGGCCGGCAGCCCCCCGAGCATCTGCGGGGCCGCATCGACACCTACTTTGACCCGCTGCCCTTCTGGTATCCGCCGCTCGAGGAAGCCTGCACGGATGCCGAGGCTTATCCCCTGGCCGCCATCACGCAAAGGCCGATGGCCATGTACCACTCATGGGACTCGCAGAATGCCTGGCTGCGGCAGATCCACAGCCATAACTACCTGTACGTCAACTCGTCGACTGCAACGAAGGCGGGCATCCCGGACGGTGGCTGGTGCTGGCTCGAGAGTCAATGGGGCAAGGTCCGCTGCATGGTCCGCTACAGCGAAGCAGTGGAGCCGGGTACGGTGTGGACGTGGAACGCGATCGGCAAGGCCAACGGCGCCTGGAGCCTGGAGCCCAAAGCGGACGAATCCCGCAAAGGCTTTTTGCTCAATCACCTGATCACCGAAGAGCTACCGTTCAAGGGCGGTGCCATCAGCAACTCGGATCCGGTGACCGGCCAGGCGGGCTGGTATGACGTGCGGGTGCGGATTCGGCCTGCGCCTGAAGAAGGCTCCGAAACCCTTCCGCAGGTGCCTGCCAACCACTCGGTCCAGCATCAAGAAGAACAGACGCCAACGAGCGCAATCTACATCGACGTCAGATATCCATGACTACCAACGCAAACCAGGCGACTCTCGCAAAACAATTAGCGCTGGTGATCGACCTCAACGTGTGCGTCGGCTGCCATGCCTGCGTCACGTCGTGCAAGGAGTGGAACACCTCCGGCGCCGCGGGGCCGCTGACGGATTTGAATGCATATGGTGCGGAACCCTCCGGAACCTTCTTCAATCGGGTCCAAACCTACGAGGCCGGCACGTTCCCGGATACGCAGACGATTCATTTCCCGAAGAGCTGCCTGCATTGCGAGGAGCCGCCCTGCGTGCCGGTGTGCCCGACAGGCGCCAGCTACAAACGTGCCGAGGATGGCATCGTCCTCGTCGACTACGACAAGTGCATCGGCTGCAGCTACTGCAGCTGGGCCTGCCCGTACGGCGCGCGGGAGCTGGACGCCGAGCGCAAGGTCATGACCAAGTGCACGCTGTGCGTCGACCGGATCTACGACGAGCTGCTCCCCCCACAGGACAGGAAGCCGGCTTGCGTGAAGGCGTGCCCCACCGGCGCGCGCCTCTTCGGCGACATCAAGGACGCGAATTCCGAAGTCTCGAAGGCCATCAGGGAGCGCGGCGGCTACCAGCTCATGCCGGAATGGGAAACGCAACCGGCCAATCACTACCTGCCGCGAGCGGTGGTGAGCGTGAGCGGCCGCGACGTAGGCATGGACGTCGAGACCGGCCACCTGCAGATGCCAGCCGATGATGCCGATTCGCCCGAACCTGTCCTGGAAGCCTGATGAACCCCGCACTCTCGATCATCATCTTCACCACGCTGGCCGGTGCGGCCCAGGGTTTGGCCGTGATCCTTGCGCTGTCGCAGCTCCTTGGCGCTGGCCTGGACAACGCGTTCGTCGCGCGATCACTCTGGGTTGCGGTGGCGCTTGCTATCGTCTCGCTGGTGGCTTCCTTCTTTCACCTGGGGCGTCCCCTGCGGGCCTGGCGCGCCGCGATGATGTGGCGAACGTCCTGGATGTCGCGCGAAGTCATCGTGCTGCCGATATTCATCCTGCTCGTGGGATTGTGGGCTGGCATGCTGACTTTCTCCGCGCGCCCCGGCGATGTCACGGCGCTCCTTCCGCTGGCCGTGATTGCCGTGTCCGCGCTGCTCTGGTATTGCACGGCCATGATCTACGCGTGCATCCGGTTCATCCAGGAGTGGGCGCATCCGTTGACCATCGTGAACTACACCGTCATCGGCCTTGCGTCGGGGCTGGTTCTTGCGGGAGCGCTGGGCGTTGCTTCCGGGCAGCCTCAATTCGTCGCGCGCCTGGGCGCATGGGCGTTTGCCGTCACGACGCTCGCATGGCTGACACGTGTGCTGGCGCTGCGTCGCAATGCCAGGCTGAAGCCCAAATGCACCCTCCAGTCTGCTACGGGGATCAAGTCCACCGTCATCGTCCAGAAGTCCATGGGCATGACGGGGGGCTCATTCAACACACGGGAATTCTTTCACCACGCGTCGGTCGCTGCATTCCGGCGAATGAAGATCATCTTCCAGCTGTTCGCATTCGCGGCGCCGCTCGCGCTCGTGGGTTTTGCGGTGACCAGTGGATGGAGCGCGGCATGGCTTGTAGCAGTGCCGATTCAGCTGGCGGGCGTGCTGGCGGAGCGGTGGTTCTTCTTCGCCCAGGCGCGCCATCCCCAAAACCTTTATTACCAGGTTGTTTCTTGATGGAGCAAGGGCCAGAATGGCATGAGCAGGGCGAAGAGCCGGACTACCGCTTCTCGTTGGCGAACGAGCGGACGTTTCTCGCCTGGGTCAGAACGGCGCTTGCCATTCTCGCGGGTGCCATCCTCTTGCATGAGTTCGCGGCTCATATCCAGCCGGCGGCCTTCATCGCGGGTGCCAGCGTGGCTCTGGCGGTTCTCGCGGCGGTACTGGGAGCAGGCGCATACCAGCGCTGGAAGGCGAATGAAATCGCGATGCGGCATTCGCGGCCGCTCCCGTATTCAAGACTCTTGCCTGTCGTGTCGATCTGCATCATGACTTTGTCGGCAAGCGCTGCGGTCGTGCTTGCACGCCAGTGAGGCGCCCGACAGACCGGGGCGTTCAAGCCCAACGAACAGCGCTCGCGTGGAGCCGAACCGGGCTGGCGATGATCGTCAACTCGTTATTGGTGCTTCGCCTCGGCGTTAACGCGGGCGATCGGCCTATCGAACTCCTCGGTATCGGATCTCTCGCGATTGCCGGAGGCATGCTGTTGATTGGGGAAGGGCGGCGCCACCAACTCGCGAAGACACCTGCCAGAGCAACATCGCGCGTTATGGCGGGTTGTGTGGTCTGCGTTGTACTGGTATCACTTGCCGGCGTGGCAGCCATGCTGCGTTGAGAGGTCAGCCGCCGCAGCCTTGGGGGTCCAAGTTGAAAGGAAACGAAGCGAACTGGGCTCGTCGGGTAAGCGCGAGTGCGACCTGGCATTACAGG
>DAORUJ010000128.1:0-8993 GCA_035433105.1 Thauera sp. | reverse complement strand
GCAGTCTGCTGGGGTCAGGCCACAGCGACCTTTTGCAAAATGGCGTAAACCTGATCCTTCAGTTGCAGCTTCTCCTTCTTCAATACCTCAATCTCATCGTGCGTGCCAGGTTCGATGCGCGCCTCAATGTTCTTGATTTTCTGGTCAAGATCGTTGTGCTTGTCGAACAGACCGGAGAAGTGACGATCGGTGGTCTTGAGACGGGTGATCAACTCGCGATGCTCAGGGAACATGGGCATTTCTCCAAATCATGGGTCAGGGAAAATCCTTACATTGGCCCCACTGTACTCCTCACAGCAGACCGCTGCCAAGTGCGAAATTAGGTGAAACTACGCGCCCGCGATCCAGCTGAAGGCGCGTCGGAGATCACATAAAACCGACTGTTTCTACGAAAGAAAGTGCTGATCGAAGGGGCCTGATGCGGAGCTTGTCGCAGCGCTCAAATGGCTAGCCGAACAGGTAGGGAAACAGCTTCTTTTTCTCGTCTGCGCTCAGCGCGTTCATGCGCTTGATGTTGTGCTCGGGGATGCCATCCACGTCCGGATAGTGCTCGATTGCCTGTTCCAGGCTCTCTTCGCGGATGATGTGCAGCAGCGGCCAAGGTGAGCGATTGGTAAGGTTGCCCGGGTCGTCGGGATCGGTGTCGGCAAACTGGTAGCGAGGGTGAAAGCTCGCAACCTGCAATTCGCCCTCCCAGCCGAACTGCTCGACCCACAGGTCCACCGCGTCGAGAAAGTTGTTGTACTGCTCGAAATCCTCGAGCATGTCGGGAATCGCCAGCAGCGTGGTTTCGAGCGCTTCGGTCGGTGTGTTCGACAGGCGCTCGAGCTCGGCCTGCAGGTCGTTGAGCAGGCCTTCTTCGTCGGTGGCGTGGCTGATGGCGATGCGTACGCGGTTTTCGCGCCGTGGCCTGGCGGCGAAGGGGCACAGGTTGAGGCCGATCACAACCTCATCGAGCCATTGATTGACGTCATCGATGATCTGCTGGTCCATGCGGGGGCTTCCTTGAGTGTGTGAGCTGGGTGAGGCAGAACGGGCCCAATGGCCCGTCGGGTGGGTTCAGGCCGCGATCAATTGCAGCGCGGTGTAGCGGAGGGCATCGGTCAGGTCTGGGCGCAGGCAGTCGAGTTCGACAAAGCCGGGCCAGGCCTCACGGAACTGGCGCTGCCAGGTGAGCTGGCGCTTGGCCAGCTGGCGCGTGGCGGCGATGCCCTTGAACTGCAGTTCTTGGTAGCCGATGCCACCGTCTAGATATTCCCATGCCTGACGGTAGCCAACGCAGCGCATTGAGGGCATATCCGGTGTCAGGCGGTACTGCCGACGCAGTTGCCGGACTTCGTCAACGAAGCCGGCATGCAGCATCGCATCGAAGCGTTTCGCAATGCGGGCGTGCAGCACGCTGCGATCCGACGGTGCGATGGCTATTGTCAGCAAACGGCAGGGCAGGGCGTCGTTTTCCTTGTTGGCGTAACTGGCGGCCAGTGGGCGTCCGGTGACGCGCACGATTTCGAGCGCGCGCTGGATGCGCTGGGCGTCGGTCGGTTCGAGCCGTGCGGCGGCATCCGGGTCGAGCCGGGCCAGTTCGGCGTGCACTTCAGGCCAGCCACGCGCAGCAGCGTGCTCATCAATGGCGCGACGCATGGCTGCATCGGCCGCAGGCAGGTCGGACAGTCCGTCGCGCAAGGCCTTGAAGTACAGCATGGTGCCGCCTGCCAGCAAGGGAATGCGGCCACGCGCCGTTATCTCCGCCATCAAGCGCGCGGCATCAGCGCGAAAGCGGGCGGCGGAGTAGGCCTCTTCCGGCGAGATGAGGTCGATCAAGTGATGCGGGCACGTCGCGAGTTCGTCGGCGCTGGGCTTGGCGGTGCCGATGCTCATGTCGCGATACACCAGCGCGGAGTCCACACTGATGATTTCGACCGGTAACTCGCGGGCAAGTGCGAGGGCACAGGCGGTCTTGCCACTGGCGGTGGGGCCGAGCAGCAACAGGGCAGGGGGCAGAGCGGAGTGGCTTGGGGCTACGGTCACTTGGGGCTGAGATCGGGCTGCGACGGTCCGGATTATCCGCTGCTTGCATGCCCGTGGGTGAAGCGCTTGCTTCGAGACGGGGCCGGAAGAATTATCAGATTATGCCATTTGCAATATCATGGGGCGTCTTCAGGCCCTCGGTTCCAATATGTCATCGCATCTCCAGCATGGCCGTCGTCGACTGTTTCTGCACATGCTCTCCCTGTGCGTGCTGGGCTTGCCCGTGTGTGGGCTGCACGCAAACGTGGATGAGCCACCCGCGCTGATGCTGGCAAGCCGATGGCAGGAAGGGCTTGATCCATCGGTCTACTGGGTGAGCGAAAAGCTCGATGGCGTAAGGGCCTATTGGGACGGACATCGCCTGTGCTTTCGCAGCGGGCGGCCGATTGCAGCGCCCGCCTGGTTCACCACGGGTCTGCCTGCGATTGCACTCGATGGCGAACTGTGGCTCGGGCGAGGGCGCTTCGAAGCCTTGTCGGGACTGGTACGGCGCGACACGGTCGACGACGCCGGTTGGCGACAGATCCGCTATCTGATTTTTGATCTTCCGGGTAACGAAGGCAGTTTTGACCAGCGTTTGAGCCTGATGCACGCCCTCATCGACGGTGTGGCACCGCCTTGGTTGCAGGTCCTGCCGCAGTTTCGCGTGGCTGATCCTGTGGTGCTGGCGGCAACGCTTGCCCGCGTGGTTGGCAGCGGTGGCGAGGGCTTGATGCTGCATCGTGCCAATGCGCACTGGCAGCCAGGGCGCAGCGATGCGCTGCTAAAGCTGACCCCCTTTCTTGATGCCGAGGCGAGGGTGGTCGCGCACCTGCCCGGACAGGGCAAACATCATGGCGTGCTCGGGGCGCTCGAGGTCGAGTCTGCGGATGGGCGCCGCTTTCGGCTTGGCACGGGTTTTACTGATGCCGAACGTCTTGATCCGCCACCGGTCGGCAGCCTGGTGACTTACCGCTATCGCGAACTGACCGAAAACGGCATGCCGCGATTTCCGGTATTTCTGCGTGTTCGCAGCCTGGGTGCGGATTGAGTGCTTGCCCTGGCTGCGATCCGGCTGCGGCTGCGGGTGGCTGGCCTACTGGATTTCAAGCAGATGGACTTCGAAGTTCAAGGTAGCGTTGGGCGGGATTTTGTTGCCTGCGCCAGCTTCGCCATACGCCGTGCGTGAGGGGCAGGTCAGTATCGCCTTGCCGCCGACCTTCATGCGCTGCACGCCCTGCGTCCAGCACGGGATGACGTTCCGAAGCGGGAAGGCGATAGGTTGCTTGCGCTCGATCGAACTGTCGAACACCGTTCCGTCGCTGAGGGTGCCGTGATAGTCCACGAGCACGGTGCTCGATGCGCTGGGCAGGGGGCCGTCACCACGCTGAAGGTGTTCGACGCGAACGCCCGAGGGCAACATTTCGACATCGTGCGGGGCTGCGTCGGCTGCATTGGCGGCGATAGGTGTAGCAAGGCTGAGCAGGAATACTAGTAGCGTCTTGTTCATGAGCTTGTGAGCAGAAGTGGAAGTGGATAAGTTGAAGTGCGTCAGTTGAAGCGCGTCAGACCACGCTCCGCGAACAGGGCAAAGATGCCAGAGTCACGAACCTGGTCCGCGTCGTGCGGCAACAGCCGCCAATCATGTCCGGCAGCGCACGAAAAGGAAACAGGGTAACGGTTCGATCCGCACCCTGTCGCGCATTTCGCGAGCCAGAATGTCCTGATTGGCTCAAGCCAACAGCATCCCGGTTTGCGCACTATTCCTCACTCAAGGCCCTGGCTGCCCAGTTTGTCTAAATACATCATGCGGTCCGCATGCTTCAGGAGCCCTTCAGGGTCGGTGGCGTCGTCGGGGTAGAGGGCGGCGCCGACCGCGCCGCCGTTGCTGGCGTGGGCGCTGGTGCCGCTGACCGACTCGAGCGGCTCGCGCAGGAAGCCATCGACATGGCGGCGAATGGCTTCGAGGGTGTCGCGATCGGCGACCTCGGTGAGCAGGATGACGAACTCGTCTCCGGCGTAGCGTGCGACGAGGTCGTTCTTGCGCAGATTCTGCGACAGGCGTGCGGCGATTTCCTGCAGGGCGCGGTCGCCAGCGTCGTGGCCGAGCGTGTCGTTGATGGCTTTGAAGCCGTTCAGGTCGATGAACAGCACGCCCAGCAGCGGCTTGCGGCGGTCGGATTCAGCGGTATCGATGCGACGCCGGAGTTGCTCGAGGAAGGCTTCGCGGTTGGCGAGCCCGGTCAGGCGGTCGGTGCGCAGGCGGTTCTGCATGGATTCGAAACTGCGCGCCAGGGCGCCGATTTCGTCGCGGCGCTCGATACCGACCGGCGCGTCGAGCTCGCCATCGCCGACGCGACGGGCGACGTCCGATAGCCGACGAAGGTCGTTCGACACCCAGCCCAGGATGCGCAGACCGATGACCACGGCCAGCAGCACGGCCAGGGTCGCGAGCACGATGGTGCGGCTGACGTTTTCGCGCACACCGCCGAGGAAATCGCTGGCGGGCATGGCAACGACCATGATCCAGTCGAGCCCGGCCTCGTCGCGGATTCGGTCGAAGGCAGTGTGGATCAGGCTTCCATCGGCGGTCTCGAACTCGAATACGCGCGGTAGCTGCTTGTCTTCGCGGGCGGCGATGCGGCCCTGTACCGTAACGTAGGCGGCCTTCAGCAGCGGGTGGTCGCTGCTGCCGGCATTGAGGCGGCCACTGCCACCATTGGGCAGGGTGACGACGTTGCGGCTGGCGGATGAGGCGATGAGGTTGCCGTCGGGTTCGATGATGAAGGCCACGCCGTTGGGCGACACCTTCAAGCGGCCGACGAAATCATTGAGAGCTTTCAGTGACAAGTCGGTGGCGACCACCCCTTCGAAGCTGCCATCGGCGCCATGGACTTGACGCGCGCGCGTGGCTACGAGCTGAAGCGTACCGAAATCGATGTACACCGAGGTCCAGGTGTGCCCCGCACTATGTTTGCCGTTCTGGTACCAGGGGCGGGTGCGGGGGTCGAACAGAGCGCCTTCGCGGCGCTGGAACTGCAGCGGGCCATCGATGCCCGAATAAGTGTAAATGGCGCGGTGTTCGCCGGCCTGCAGCTTCATGCGCAGTTCCACCTCTTCGGCCGTTCTGCGCATCAGCCCCAGGCCCTGACCCGCCTCGTTGCCGTAGTACACATAGTTGTTGGGGTCGGTGTGCAGCGTCGTTGCGACCCAGAAGCGGTTACGGATCTCGTGAAAATCGGCCTCGAGCGACGGCGGGGCGGCTACGCCACTGGGAAACGCGGTTTCGAGCACCGCCCTCGAGCCCACGATGTGGCGGTCGACGGCTTGCGAGATACGGCCGACTGTCTCCATCAGCAGATGTCCCGACACTGTCGCGACTGCATTGCTGCCCGCCGAATAGGACAACATGCCGATCGCGATCGCGAGCGCGGTGACGAGTACCACGTAGGGGACAATCAACACCAGACGCAAGGAGGAGGACTTGAGAAATCGGAGGGACATGGTCGGAGGGCAGGGTTCCCCGCATCGCGGCAGCAAGAAGAACGCCGGATTCTGCGGATTGCTGCGCCATGGTGCAAGTCGCGCCGATCAGGCATCGGCCAGCCGGCGCCGCGGGTATGATGTCGCGCTTGCGGCCAGCCGGCCGTCTCGTGGATCATTTCGGGGAATGTTGTCGTGAAGATATTTTCGCCGCTGTACGAGCGGGCGATGTTGTGGTCGCGCCATCCGCGCGCGCCGTGGTTCCTCGGCGGGCTGAGTTTTGCCGAGTCTTCCTTCTTCCCGATCCCGCCCGACGTCATGCTGGCGCCGATGAGCCTGGCCAATCCGCGCCGCGCGCTGTGGTTCGCGCTGCTGACCACGCTGGCCTCGGTAGCGGGGGGCTTGTTTGGCTACCTGATCGGCTATTTCGCCTTTGATGCGCTCGAGCCCTGGCTGCGCGAAACGCGCTATTGGGGGGCCTATGAGCAGGCCGTTGCCTGGTTCCAGTCCTGGGGGTTCTGGGCCATCTTCATTGCCGGGTTTTCGCCGATTCCGTACAAGGTGTTCACGATCGCAGCGGGTGTGGCGTCGATGGCGCTGCTGCCCTTTACCCTGGCTTCCTTCATTGGCCGAGGGGCGCGCTTCTTTCTGGTTGCCAGCCTGATGGCCTGGGGTGGCGAGCGTATGGAAGGCATGCTGCGGACGTACGTGGACCGCATCGGCTGGGCGACGGTGCTGGCAGTGGTTGCGGGCGTGCTGATCCTGAGGTTTTGAGACCGGGCTTTCAGGCTGGCGTTTGATCTGCGGCCAGCCTGCGGTCGCGCTGCAGCGGCTACCTCGGGGCGAGGTTTGATTCGTCCGGGTGAGGTTTATTGGCCGCGCATGAAGAATCGGTCGAGATCGCCCATCGTCAGCTGTGTCCAGGTGGGACGGCCATGGTTGCACTGGTCGGCGCGCTCGGTGGCTTCCATGTCGCGCAGCAGCGCGTTCATTTCGGGAAGGGTGAGCTGGCGGTTGGCGCGCACTGCAGCGTGGCAGGCCATGGTGGCGAGCAGTTCGTTGCGCCGCGCGGTCACCACCTCGGATGCCGGGTATTCGCGCAACTCTTCAAGCAGCTTGCGCATCAGTTCGGCCACCGGTGCGTTTGCCAGAAGTGCCGGCACGCTGCGCACGGCCAGCTCCTGCGGGCCGGCGGCGCTGACTTCGAAGCCCATCCCGGCCAGCACTTCATTGCAGTCCTCTGCGGCAGCCATGTCTTTGGCGCCGACCGAGAACACCGCAGGAATCAGCAGGCGTTGTATCGACGGGCGTCCGTCAAGCACGGTCTTGAGCTTTTCGTAGAGGATGCGCTCGTGTGCAGCATGCATGTCAATCAGCACCAGGCCGGCGCGGTTCTGCGCCAGGATGTAGACGCCGTGCAGTTGTGCCAGGGCGAAGCCCAGTGGCGGCGCATCCCCACCTTCGGGTAGCTGAGGTGCGAACGTAGAGCTTGCGCTCGGCGTCTGGCTTACCGCGAGGTGCTGTGCGCTGGCGGCAAAATCCAGGTAGGCGCGACTTGCCGAATCCATCGCCAGTTGGCCCTGCTGCTGGAATGCGGCTGCCCATGGCCGGGCCGAGGAATATTGTGTCTGGCCGGGGCCTGGGGCATGGCCTGACGCTGGGTAGCGCGCGGCGTTGGCGGCGATGCCAGCGCCCGGGTTGGTCATCGCCGGTGTGGATGTTGTCGGGGGCTCGATCCGGCCCGCGCCCGATTCGGCCAACACCCGCTTGACGGCGTGATACACGAACTGATGTACGGCACGCGATTCGCGAAAGCGGACTTCGATCTTGGCGGGGTGCACGTTGACGTCAACGCCGGCGGGGTCGAGCTCGAGAAAAAGCACATAAGCGGGATGCCGGCTGCCGTGCAGGATGTCGGTGTAGGCTTCGCGCACCGCATGGGTCAGCAACCTGTCGCGCACGAAGCGGCCGTTGACGAAGAAGAACTGCGCATCCCGGCTGGTGCGAGAGTAAGCCGGCAAGGAGGCAAAGCCGCTGAGGCTCAATATGCCGCCAGCGGCGGACACCTCGCGTGCGTGCTGGAGGAAGTCGTCACCCATCAGGGCCGCCACGCGTGCGTCGGGGGCGCCTGCTGGCAGGCGATGGATGACGCGGCCATTGTGCGACAACTGCATGCCGATGTCCGGTCGGGCGAGGGCGATGCGGCGGAACATGTCGTCGCAGTGGGCGTATTCGGTGGCTTCGGTCTTGAGGAATTTCCGCCGTGCGGGGGTGTTGTAGTAAAGGTCGGCGACGTCCACCACCGTGCCCTGGTTGAGTGCCGCCGGGCTCAGGCTGCGATCGCCGCCGTCGATGCGCCAGGCGTGGCTGGCGCCGGTAGCGCGGCTGGTGATGGAGGTGCGCGCCACGGCGGCGATGGCGGCCAGCGCCTCGCCGCGAAAGCCCATGGTGCCGACGTGTTCGAGGTCGTCGAGGGTGCTGATCTTGCTGGTGGCGTGACGCTCCAGTGCCAGCGCAAGCTCGTCGCGGTCGATGCCGCCGCCATCGTCGGCGACGCGGATGCGGCGCACGCCGCCCTGTTCCAGTTGCACCTCGATTGCGCGCGCGCCCGCATCAACGGCGTTCTCCAGCACCTCCTTGAGCACGGAGGCCGGACGTTCAACGACCTCGCCGGCAGCGATCTGATTGACCAGCAGGTCGGACAGGCGGTGGATGACGGACATGGCCGGGCCGGATTGAGGAGACAGCCGGTGATTATAAGGCGGCCGCGCGCGCGGTGGCCGCGGCCCTTCCGGTATCATGGCGCAAGTGAATTGGCGGGGAGCCGCTTGGATGTTCGAGGGGGAAAGGGCGTCGCCGCGGAGTGGCCAGGGCTTGCCGAAAAGTGGCCTGGCGCTGCTGATTTGTCTGGCGCTGGCGGGCTGCTCCTCCCCCGGTACTGCACCCAGCGCAACGCGCGAGCGCGGCTTTGATCCGCGCCAATTGATCAAGACCGACCTCAATCGCGTCGCCGAGGCGCATCAGCATCATATTTTTGCAAGCTTGCGCCGCCTGGCCGGCAAGCTCTACAAACGTAATCCAAGGGAGTGGCGCAAGTCCGACGCGCCGAGCGCCGAGGCGGCGATATCACGCATTTTTGATGAGCAGCACCGCTGGCGCTTCGAATCGCTCGGCAACCGGCGTGACCTCGATGCCCTGCATGTCGCCCTGCATCCGGACTACCGCGGCGACCGCGTGCAGGCGCTGATCGTGGGCCTGGCGAGCATGGTGCAGTCGGCCTTCGGTGATCGCGAAGTTTTTTACCTGCTGGATGATCTTGAGCCACAGCACCTCTACAATGCGGCCCGCAACGTCGAGATCGCGGTGTGGAAGCTTGCCGATGCGCGAGACGCCCACGGCGGGCTGTTGCTGTTGTCCAACGAACTGGGCGATTCGCCCAATCTCAGTTTCGAGCGCGAGTTCGGGCGCATCATCGGTTTGCTCGATGCGCTCTCCGACGTGAT
>DAORUJ010000127.1:0-9085 GCA_035433105.1 Thauera sp. | reverse complement strand
GTGTGGAACCTGCACACCGGCACCGAGGACGAGCGCATCGATGCGGCCATCGCACGGACGCGCGCCTTCTTCGAATCACTCGGCGTAAAGACCGCGCTCTCCGACTATGGCATCGGCACCGAGGCGGTCGAGCGCATCGTCACCCAGCTGGAAGCCCACGGCATGACCCAGCTCGGTGAGCATCGCGACATCAACCTCGCCACCAGCCGCCGCATCCTCGAAGCCTGCCTGTAAGCACGCGCTCCCCGCAACACGATCACCAACAAGGGATCCATACATGTCCACGCTTTTCCAGCCCTTCAAACTCAAGGACGTCAGCCTTCGCAACCGCATCGCCATTCCGCCGATGTGCCAGTACATGGCCACCGACGGCGTGGTCAATGACTGGCACCGGGTGCACTACCCCGCCCTGGCGCGTGGCGGCGCCGGCCTGGTCATCGTCGAGGCCACCGCGGTCTCGCCCGAAGGCCGCATCACCCCGGGCTGCACCGGGCTGTGGAACGACACCCAGGCCGAAGCACTCGCCCCCATCGCCGCGTCGATCAAGGCCGCGGGCGCGGTGCCCGGCATCCAGCTCGCTCACGCCGGGCGCAAGGCCAGCGCCAACCGCCCGTGGGAAGGCGACGACCACATCGCCGAGAGCGATTCACGCGGCTGGCCAACGATCGCGCCTTCGGCTGTCGCTTTTGGCGCCAACCTGCCGAAAGTCCCCAAGGCGATGACGCTCGAGGACATCGCCCGCGTTCGCGCCGACTTTGTCGCCGCCGCCAGGCGCGCACGTGATGCGGGCTTTGAATGGCTGGAACTGCACTTCGCCCACGGCTACCTGGGCCAGAGTTTTTTCTCCGTCCACTCCAACCAGCGCGACGACGCCTACGGCGGCAACTTCGACAATCGCAGCCGCTTCCTGCTCGAAACGCTCGCCGCAGTGCGCGAAGTGTGGCCGGAAAACCTGCCGCTCACCGCGCGCTTCGGCGTCATCGAATACGACGGCCGCGACAAGGAAACGCTCGCCGAATCGATCGAACTCGCACGCAACTTCAAGCGCAATGGGCTGGACCTGCTGAGCGTCAGCGTCGGCTTCTCCACACCGCAGGCCGAGGTACCCTGGGCACCGGCCTTCCTCGCCCCGGTCGCCGCCCAGGTGCGCCAGCAGGCGACGCTTCCGGTCGCCTCGGCGTGGGGGATCGACACGCCACAACTAGCCGAAAGCACGGTCGCCAACGGTCAGCTCGATCTCGTCATGATCGGCCGCGCCCACCTCGCCAACCCGCACTGGCCAATGCAGGCCGCGCGCGCGCTGAACGTTGATCGTCCGACCTGGGTGCTGCCGGCACCCTATGCGCACTGGCTGGAGCGCTACCACACAAGCTAAGCGAGTTTGTCGCAAGCGGAATTAGCCCCCCAGCGTGAGCTTCAAACGCCTCACCGCCTCGGTCACGATCTCTTCGTCGAGGTTGCCGTAGCCCAGCACCAGCCCATTGCAGGTGACCGGCGGTGTTGCGTAAGCGGACAGGGCCCGCAGCCCCAGGCCCATCAACGCCGCGCGCCTGGCCACGTCGACGTCGGGCAGCTCGGACGGCAGCCACAGCACCAGATGCAGCCCGGCCTCACCGCCCGACAGTTCGAAGCGTGTCCCGAACGCCACATCGAGCGCGGCGCGCAGAGCCGCCTGCCGCGCCGCATAGCGCGCCCGCATGCGTCGTAGATGGGTGGTGTAGTGGCCGCGCTGGATGAAGTCGGCAAGCGTACGCTGCTCGATGCCCTGCCCTGCCCGCGTGGCCTGGGCGGTTGCGCGCGCGAAGTCGGCGGCAATGGCGCGTGGCAGCACCAGGTAACCAAGGCGCAGACCGGGATAGAGCGTCTTGCTGAAGGTGCCTACATAGACAACCGGTGCGTCGGGCTGCAGGCCAAACAGCGAAGGCGGCGCCGGGCCTGCGCGGCGGAACTCGCTGTCGTAGTCGTCCTCGATGATCCAGGCGCGGCTGGCGCGCGCGCGCTCGATGAGGGCGAGGCGCCGCCCCAGGGGCATGACGCGACCCGTCGGGTACTGGTGCGAGGGCGTGAGCATCAGCAGCCGCGGTGGATGGCTGCGCCAGTCGTCCGTGCCCGGGGCCATCCCTTCGGCGTCGACCGCGACATCATGCACCTGCAGCCCGGCGAGGCTGAAAGCGACGCGGGCGGCGAGATAGCCCGGGTTCTCCACCCAGGCGGCATCACCGTGATCGGCCAGCAGTCGGGCACAGAGGTCAAGCGCGGCCTGCGAGCCACTGGTGATGACGATCTGTGCAGCTTCGACCGGCAGGCCCCTTACGCTGCCGAGGTGGCTGGCGAGCGCAGCGCGCAGCGCGGGGTCGCCGCCATGCGCTGCATAGCCGAGCTGACGCCAACTGACGTCGCGCCAGGCGCGCTCGAGACAGCCACGCCAGGCGCGAAACGGAAAGGCGCCAAAGTCCGGCACACCGGGCGAGAACGGCAAGGATTCGGCCTCGCGCACGTGTTCACTTTGTTGCGCAGCCACCCCGCGCGCAGACAGGTGCAGGGCCACAGCGGGCAATGTCGCCATCGCCACCGGTTGCACGCGCCCAGCCGACAGGTGCGCAACGCGTGTGCCCTGACGGTCGGCCAGCAGGCAGCCTTCTGCCATCAGCTGTTCGTAGGCAAACAGCACGGTGTTGCGTGCAATCCCGAGCGAAGCCGCCAGGCTGCGGCTGGCCGGCAGGCGGGCACCGGGAGCGAGACGACCGGACAGGATCGCCTCGCGCAGGCGGAGGTAGAGCAGGCGCTGGCGCGGCACGGCGTCGGGCAGCGGTGGGGCGAGCAACCAGTCGAGTTCCATCGTGGCTCTATGTTCTTTGTATTTTGTGGCACTACGAAAGGTGCCACAAGATCCTTAGCATAGCCTCATCAACCACCCGCCGAGCCCCCTCGCCCTGCCACCATGAGCAAAGCTGCCGCCCCGTCTGCCCGCACCCGTGTCCGCCGTCTGCCCGAGCGCGCGCATTACGCCACCGACACCGTGGCTGCCATCGTCGATGCAGCGATGTTGTGCACGGTGGCCTTCCAGATCGACGGCATGGTGCATGCCATTCCCACCATTCACTGGCGCGAAGGCGATCATCTGTACATCCATGGCGCCAAGGCCTCGCGCCTGCTGAAGGCGCTGACCCAGGGCGAAGCCTGCGTGACCATCGCCCTGGCCGACGGCCTGGTGCTGGCGCGCTCGGCCCTGCATCACTCGATGAACTACCGCTCGGTCATCATCTATGGGCAGTTCGAACCGGTGACCGAGCGCGAGAGCAAGCTGCGCAGCCTGCAAGCCTTGATCGACGGCCTCTACCCCGCGCGCTGGGACACGTTGCGCCCGATCAGCGACAAGGAGCTCAACGCCACCAGCGTGCTGCGGATCGCGCTGACCGAGGCCTCGGCCAAGGTCCGCAACTGGGGCGTAAAGGATGACGAGGAAGATCTGGACTGGCCGGTGTGGGCGGGCGTGATCCCGTTCCACACCCTGAGCGGCGAGCCGGTGACCGAGGACGACAGCGCGGTGCGCGAAGTGCCGTCTACGCGTTTCAGCTAGTCAGAGAATCGCGTTCGTTCAGCAAGGTCCGCAAACGCTCAGGGCTGAGCCGGGCCAGAGCCAGAGCTAAAGCCAGAGCCAGATCCAGATCCGGGATCGGACCCGGCATCAAGCAAACGTTCGCATTCGGCCATCAGCGACTGAGCCAGTTCCGATTCATGCTTCGGATCCAGCGCTTCCATCATCTCGTGCGTCGTGAACAGCCCGGCCTCACGCGACAGCGAACCGGCGATCTGGCGTGCGAGCTGGTCGCTGAGACCGGACAGGTGGCGACGCTCGGCCAACGGCAGGCTGCGCTTGGTGCGCGACAGCCAATCCGCTGCCAGGCTCGCGCCCTGGGCTTCGGTCGGCCACTGGCCATGTTCGTACCAGATCGACAGGCGCTCGGCGGCGAGCGCGAACACCAGCGCCGCGCGGGGGCCACGACTATCAGCGGGTAGTGTGGACGCAGGCAGGGGAATCATCAGCGCGAGCGCTCGTGGCCCAGTCAAACAATCACGAATAGCGCCGGGGGTTACCGAAGGGACGACGCGCCTGAGGACCACGCGGACGATTGTCCTCTTCACGCTTGGGCTTGGGCATCAACAGATTCTTGCCGCCCTGCTGGGCCAGCGCGCCATGGGCCTTCAGCGCCACTTCGAGCTGCTCGGTCGTGATCACGACCGCAGCCGATTTGACCGCGGGTTTATGCACCGACAGTTTCTCGCGCACCAGGAAAATCCGTTCATCTGTCTCGGCCTTTTTCGGCAAACCGGTTGCCATCGCCTGGGCGGCCGGCGTCAACGCAAAGCCTTCACCCTCGACCACCAGCAGGCCATGGGTGGACAAGCGCTCAAAAGCAGTCTCCCACGCCTTGGGGGCGGTGACAGGGCAGCCCATGAATTCGGCCGCCGCCACGATCTCCACCAGCGGGGCGGGCCGCCTCTTGGCGGCGATCAGGGTGGCCAGCAGCAACTGGGCGTCGGTATCGTGGATGGGGTACATGCGGGGCCTTTATTGCCGGTTAACCTGTCAGGGGCGCAATGATGCCTGACGTAGGGCCGTTCAGTGAAACCGGCCGATCAGCCATGCCGCAGATTTGGTACTGAATGTTAGAGTCCGGCGGCTATGGCAGTTCCACAAAGGCGAAAAAATGGAGACAACAGTGAGGGGACGCGTTGCCGGAAAGGTGGCGCTGGTCACCGGCGCAGCCAAAGGCCTGGGTGAGGCCACCGCCTTGCTGTTGGCCAGGGAAGGCGCCCGGGTTGCGGTCACCGACATCGATGAAGAAGGTGGACGGCGCGTAGCTCAGACCATTGTGGACAGCGGCGCCGACGCCATCTTCATCCCGCTGGACGTGGGCTGCGAAGACCACTGGGAGGCTGCCATGCAGACCGTGGTCAGCCGTTTTGGCACCTTGCACATCCTGGTCAATAACGCCGGGGTTGCGCCCGTCGGTGACATCACCATGAGCTTCGATCTGTGGCGCGACGTGATGCGCGTCAATCTCGACGGCACCTTTCTGGGACTACGCGCGGCGATCGGGGTGATGCGCAACAATGGGCAGCGCTGCTCGATCGTGAACATCTCATCGATCATGGCCATGGCCGCGGAGCCCACGACCGCTGCCTACAGTGCGAGCAAAGGCGGCGTGCGCAGCCTGACCAAGGCCGCTGCGCTGTATTGTGGGTCGGAAAAGCTGCCGATTCGGGTCAACTCCATACACCCGGGGATGTGCGTGACGCCCCTGGTGGAACAGTACTTCGAAGCCTATCCCGACAAGCGCGCGGTTCATGTTGGCAAGTATCCGATTGGCGATCTGGGCGAAGCGGCAGATATTGCCCAGGGTGTTCTGTACCTGGCCTCCGACGAGTCGAAGTTTGTGCACGGCGCGGAACTGGTGATAGACGGCGGCTACCTTTCGCAATAAGTCGCACCAATAAATCGCATCTATCGGGCGGAGATACGCATCGACTCCGCATTGAGTAAAAAGTTGAAGTTCACAGGCGAACAAATACCGAGCCATCCATGAACAAATCCACCCCGAACAACCCCGAACTGCAGCTGCAAGAAATGATGGAGCACGCACTCGACAGCGGCGTCGGCGTCATCCTCGAATCGAACGACTTCTCTGCCCTGCTCGCCCACCTGAAGCGCGCCTTGCGCCCGCTGGCCACCGCAATTGCAGCCGACGCTGGTGTCAGCAGTCCGGACGATCTTGAGGTCGTGACAAACGGGATGGCCGTCCACACCGCCTACGACCTATGGAACGCAACTCCGATTCCGGAGAATGGCTTCCGTCCGCACAAGTTGGCCCACCCCGAACGCAGCAGCCCCTGCCCCTGTGGATCGCCGCGCAAGTACAAGCAGTGCTGCGGCGGTATCGAGCACTCCGGTCTGGTGCTGTCGCCCGAGGAGATGCTTGTGCGTGTACTTGATCATCTTTCGCAGGCGGGCATCAGCGAAATCGTTGCGCTCGGCGCACCACCGCAGGTCCTCGGCCGGCTTGCTGATCGCTGGTTCGAGAAAGCGCGCTTCGAAGACATCGTCGCCTTGCTCGCCCCCCTTTTCGTCGACCTGAGCAAGCTCGACGAGCGCGCCGAATATGCAGCCAGTACGCTGATGAGCAGCTACCTCGAGTTGCAGCAATATGAAGCACGCAACGACTTGGTTATGCGCCTCAAGAAGTCACCAGATCGAGTCTTGCGCAGCACCGCCCTGCAGCGCGAGGCGACGGTCTGCTCCGACCGCGACGACACCCGTGGTGCATGGCGAGCCTTCAACGAGGCCCAACGCCTCACCCCGGATGACCCTTCGCTATCGCACCTCGAAGTACTCCTCCTGCTGGCCGAAGGGCGAGAGGCGGAGGCTTGCGCCCGCGTCGAATTCTGGTCGGCCCGCCTGGCTGGCGATCCCGAGCACGACAACCAGGACCTGATCGATACCCTGCATGCACTCGTGGAAACCCGCTTCGACGATCCGCTCGACGACCTTCCCCAGGATTATCCGCAACGCCGCCTGCTGCTGCACATTGCGCTTGAGGGACTCGAACCGCCGATCTGGCGCCGCCTTGAAGTCGAGAACACGCTGTGTTTTGCAGAACTACACCATCTTATTCAGACCGCGATGGGCTGGGAAAATGCGCATCTGCACGAATTCGAAGTCGGGGAATACCGTATCGGTATCAGCGACGACGACGACCCTTTTGACGACGAAGTGCTGCCCGGCGAGGATGTCGAGTTGGGTCAGGCCATCGGCCGGCGAAAGCGCTTCGCCTATCTCTACGACTTCGGTGACGGCTGGCGTCATCGCATAACGATCGAAAAACGGCTGCCGAGCGACCCACTGCGCAAGCCGGCCACCCTGATCGACGGCGAACGCGCTTGCCCACCCGAAGACTGTGGCGGCGTATTCGGCTACCAACGCATTCTGCATGCCAAGCAAACGCCGCGTAGCGCCGAAAGCCGCGAACTGCTCGATTGGCTCGGCCCCTACCAGCCCGAGGCTTTCAAGCTTGCAAAGCATCAGAAACAGATCGACGCGATGTTCAGGCGCATCCGATGAGAATACTTTTTTGACATGACGGCCTGTATTCCTTCCGACACGAGAAACTGATGCCCGATACAGCAGCGCCCGCCTCCCGGCAAACCACGCCCCGCATGCCGAGCTTCTATGTTCCGCACGGTGCGGGGCCTTGCTTCTTCATGGATTGGGACCCACCAGGGCTGTGGGATTCGATGCGCGGCTTCCTGCGCGCGATCCCGAGCATGCTGCCGCAACGCCCGCGCGCCATCGTCGTGGTGACGTCGCACTGGCTGGCACCCGACTTCACCGTCGGTAGCGGCCGCCAGCCCACCATGCTTTATGACTACCGTGGCTTTCCGCCGCACACCTATGAATTGCATTACGAGGCGCCGGGCGATCCGGCGCTGGCGCAGCGCATCGCCGGTCTGCTGCAGGACGCCGGCCTGCCCAGCGCGACCGACGCGGCGCGCGGCTTCGACCACGGCACCTTCATCCCGCTGATGCTGATGTTCCCTACCGCAGACATACCGCTGGTGCAATTGTCACTACGCCACGACCTGAACCCCCAAGCCCACCTGGCAGTCGGCGCTGCACTGGCGCCGCTGCGCGACGAAGACGTGCTGATCGTGGGCAGCGGCATGAGCTTTCACAACATGCGCGCCCAGGGCGATGCGCGCTTCGTCCCCATCTCGGACGCGTTTGACGACTGGTTGACGAAGGCGGTTGAAAGCGCGCCGCCAGCCTGTCGCGCCGCCCTGGCTCACTGGGAAGACGCACCAGGCGCGCGCCTGTGCCACCCAACACACGCCGAAGAACACCTGCTGCCGCTGATGGTGGTCGCCGGCACCGCCGCAGACGATGCTGGCCAGCGCGTATACGCCGATCGCTGCATGGGCATTTCGCTGTCGGGCTACCGCTTCGGCTGAGGCAAAAGAGCACCTTCACTGTCGCAGCCTTTCCAGCACGATTTCTTACATGACCCGCAGACGACTATTCCTGCATCCTGTCTGAAAAATCCCATGAATTTATAATGGATGGAGTGATTTTCAAAACATACTCTTCATTCACTCTACTCATTAGCCAGGATGCCAGCCGGGAGTTCCGACTATCTAGATATTTCGCGATTAATTCAGCCAGAACACTATTCGCATTCAGTTTGGACAGCTCAACATTAGCCTTGCCCCTCACACCCTTGTATGGGTAATCATTTGTTGAGACTTCAAATGAAACTTTACTGTTATTTTTAAGCTGACTTATAACATAAGCATTTTCATGAGAAGCAGACCATAACGAATCATCGTTAAACGTGAACCACAGAGAGCAAATCATTGGCTCATTGTTCTTGTTCACAAACGATAAACGCATGGGAATATTTGAGCTCTTCAAAAAATCTCTAATTTCACTCTCATTCCACTGACTTTTAGAATTTATTTTCACTTTTCAATCGTCCAAGAATATTTAACGAAAACATCACGTTCACCGCACCATGGAAACGCTATATTGTTCTCCCTCACCGCGTCGCGCTCGGGGTTCCTCTGAGACCATCCCCAAGTCATCTGTGACCCCACCCGCCCGATGCAATCAAGGTTCTCTGAACTGGAATACGGAGCCAGGACGCAGATCACGCGGCGTGACCGCTTCCTCGCCGATCTCGAAGTGCTCACGCCGCTGTCGAGATTACTCGAAGAGTTCGAGCCGTTCTACCCAAAGGGCAAGCGGGTGCGCCTTGGGCCGTGCGTGCGGGCGCATCAAAGCCATGGCTGAAGAGCTCGGCGGGCATGTCGACCTGGATGGTCTTCGACAGGCGCGCCAGCCCTGATCGGCGCTTGATGTAGCCGCGATAGCGACTACCCTGCCTCTGAACTGCCAGCCCCCGTGCTGGGCTTCGTCGCCACTTCGCTGGCGCCCCAGTTTCGAGATTGCCCCCGCCCTAGCTATACTTCCCACCACGTTCACCGAGGGGAAACCTGCCACATGAAGCTCGAAACCATTGCCGTACAC
>DAORUJ010000126.1:0-9114 GCA_035433105.1 Thauera sp. | reverse complement strand
CGATGCAGTCGATCGAGATCGCCCACCTGATCAACTTC
Organism: Thauera sp.; assembly: GCA_035433105.1. GTDB lineage: Bacteria > Pseudomonadota > Gammaproteobacteria > Burkholderiales > Rhodocyclaceae > Thauera. The sequence goes on along the minus strand of DAORUJ010000126.1, from coordinate 9,076 downwards.
CGCGAGTATTTCGCTGAAGAGCTTGCCGACCTCAAGGAGATGGAGCAGGCCGGTCTGGTGAAGATCGACGGTGACTGGATCAGCGTGCAGCCGGGTGGCCGCCTGCTGGTGCGTGGCATTGCCATGGTGTTCGACCGTTATCTGCGCGCCGACCGCGAGCGCGCACGTTACTCGCGTGTGATCTGAGTACTCGCCGCAGGCGTACAGTCGGCGTAGCAGACGCAGCCCGTCTGCTGCGCCGCGGCGTAGAATGGTCGATTGTGATCCCGCCCGCGCCGAGCCCGCCTAAACCATGCCTGAAACCGGTTACTTCGCCGTCTTCCTGATCGGACTGCTTGGCGGTACGCATTGTGTGTCGATGTGCGGTGGCATCGTCGGTGCGCTGACGGTGCAGGTGCAGACGCCCGGTAGCAAGCCGCAGTGGCCACTGCATTTAGGCTACAACCTTGGCCGCATCACCACCTATACCGCGCTCGGCGGCTTGGTCGGCACGCTCGGCTCGGTCGGCATGTTGTATGACGGCATGCTGCCGGTGCAGATGACGCTTTACGTGCTGGCCAATCTGATGCTGGTTGCGCTGGGGCTCTATCTGACCGGCTTCACCCGCCTGCTGGCGCCGCTCGAACGCGCCGGTCATGTCATCTGGCGCCGCATTCAGCCCGCGACCCGACGCTTCCTGCCGGCACGTTCGCTCAAGCAGGCGGTGCCGCTCGGCTTGCTGTGGGGCTTCATTCCCTGCGGTCTGACCTATTCCATCCTTGCCACCGCGCTGGTCACGGGCTCGGGCGCGCGTGGCGCGGGCTTGATGCTTGCCTTTGGCTTGGGCACTCTGCCCAACTTGCTGCTTGCGGGTATGCTGTTCAAGCGCTTCCGCGATTTTACCCGTAACCCCAAAGTGCGATTCGCGTCCGGCCTGCTGGTGCTGTGCTTCGGGCTGTTCGGGCTTTACCACGCGCCCACCCTCGGTGGTGATCTGTGGAGCGGCGTGGTCTGCGTGACCTGAGGCGCATGCTGCGGTGATGCGCATGCTCGCGTGGGGCACCTGCCTGCGCGCCAATGGGGAGCTTTTACCGCCCGCAGCGGGTCAACGTCATGTTTCTCCCGAATTCATTGTTGTGCTGGCAGCCCCATGTCTACTACCACCTCCAAAACTCCGCCTGCGGTGCACTCGGCGGCGCCGTCCGAATCACTGGAACTTGCCATTACCGGCATGACCTGCGCTGCCTGCTCGACCCGGCTCGAAAAGGTGCTGAACCGCCTGCCCGGCGTCGAGGCGAGCGTCAATCTCGCCACCGAGCGCGCCACCCTGCGCTTCGCCGCCGGGGCCCTGACACTGGCGCAGGCGACGGCCGCAGTCGAGCGTGCCGGCTTCCACGCCAGCGACGCACGCACCCTGGAGCGCGAGGCCGAGCGCTCCCGCCATCAAGCTGAATGGCGAGTCGAGCTGCGACATTTCTGGATCGCGGCCTTGCTCAGCCTGCCCTTGGCGGCGCAGATGCCGGCGATGTTTGGCCTGTGGCCGGGGGGTGAGGTGCATCACGACCTGGTGCCGCGCTGGCTGCAATTGCTGCTTGCCACGCCGGTGCAGTTCTGGATCGGTGCGCGTTTCTACCGCGGCGCCTGGGCGTCACTGCGAGGCGGTGGTGCCAACATGGACGTGCTGGTCGCGCTCGGCACTTCGGTGGCCTACTTCTACAGTCTCGTCGTTACATTGGCCGGCTGGCACGAGCTGCACGTCTATTTCGAAGCCTCGGCGATGATCATCACGCTGGTGCTCCTCGGCAAGCTGATGGAGGCGCGCGCCAAGGCCCGCACCACGGCCGCGCTTGATGCCCTGCTGCGTTTGCAGCCGAAGATGGCGCGCATCGAGCGCGATGGTGAACTGGTCGAGGTTCCGGTCGAATCGCTCCAGCCGGGGGATCTCTTCGTGCTGCGCCCGGGCGACTCGGTGCCGGTCGATGGTGTGGTGGAGCAGGGTGAATCAGCAGTCAATGAAGCCATGCTGACGGGTGAGAGCCTTCCCATTGACAAGCACAGCGGCGACAGCGTGTTTGCTGCCACCCTCAATGGCAACGGCTTGCTGCGTTGCCGCGCGACTGGCGTCGGCGCCCGCACCCTGCTGGCCGGCATCATCCGGCTGGTCGAGCAGGCGCAGGGCTCCAAGGCGCCGGTGCAGCGCCTGGCTGATCGCATCGCCGCGGTGTTCGTGCCCGTCGTGGTGGGTATTGCGCTGCTGACCTTCGCCGGCTGGTGGCTTGCTGCGGGCGACTTCCAGCAGGCCCTGATCAATGCAGTGGCGGTACTGGTCATCGCCTGCCCGTGCGCACTTGGGCTGGCCACGCCGACGGCGATCATGGTGGGCACCGGCCAGGGCGCGCGCGCCGGCATGCTGGTCAAGAATGCCGAGGCGCTCGAGCTCGCCGAGCGCATTGTCGTGCTGGCGGTCGACAAGACCGGCACGCTGACCGAAGGTCTGCCTGCCGTGACCGATGTCCTGCCTGCCGACGGCTGGACGCGGACGGAGTTGCTGGCGCTGGCCGGAGCGCTGGAGCAGGGCAGTGCCCACCCCATCGCCTCTGCGGTCGTGGCTGCAGCAAAGGCTGAAGGGGTCAGTCTGCCCGCCACCGAAGGCGTTCAGGCGATCGGCGGCATGGGTGTGGAAGGGCGCGTGCAAGGCGAGGGCTGGCGCGCGCAACGCCAGGGGGGGCAGCAGGCGGCCTTGCTCGGCTCGCCGCGCTTCCTGCAGGAACGAGGGGTGAGCCTGCCCGATGCGTTCAGTGATGAACTCGCCGCCGCCGGCAAGACGCTCGTTGCCGTTGCTTTGAATGGCGTTTTTGCCGGCTTGCTGGGTGTGTCCGACCGCGTGCGGGCCGACTCAGCGGCGGCCGTCGCCCGTTTGCAGGCCAAGGGGGTGCGGGTGGTGATGCTCACGGGGGACCACCCGGCCACCGCCGAAGCCATCGCCCGCCAGACCGGTATTGCCGACTGGCGTGCCGGCGTTCTGCCGGGCGACAAGGCGTTGGCCATCGAGGGCTTGCGCACCAGCGCGCAGGGCAAACCGGTGCGCGTCGGCATGGCCGGCGACGGCATCAACGATGCTCCGGCGCTGGCCGCAGCCGACGTATCCTTTGCCATTGGCGTGGGCGCCGACGTCGCCGTCGAGGCGGCCGACATCACGCTGGTCAGAAACAGCCTGCATGGTGTGGCCGACGCCATCGACCTGTCGCGTGCCACCCTCTCCAAGATCCGCCAGAATCTGTTCTTTGCCTTCATCTACAACGTGCTTGGCATCCCGCTGGCCGCCGCCGGCATGCTCAATCCGGTTATCGCCGGTGCAGCCATGGCGATGAGCTCGGTGTCGGTGGTCAGCAATTCGTTGTTGTTGCGACGCTGGCGGGCTGGGTCCTGATGAATGCAGCAACACCGCAATGATTTTTCTGCAAGGAGCGATGATGATGAACGAAGTAACGATCAAGGTTGAAGGCATGAGCTGCGGTGGCTGCGTAAGCAACGTGACTGGCGTGCTCAAGGCTCTTGCGGGTGTCAGTGAAGCCCAGGTGTCGCTGGCCAGCGCCTCCGCCACCGTGCATTACGACCCGGCCACAGTGTCGGTCGAAGCCCTGCGCGAGGCGGTCGAGAACGCCGGTTTCGACTCGCCTGCCTGAGTTTCCGGTGTTGCGCGCGAGGGATTGCGCAGTGCAATACGTGGTGGTTTCCCCCTATAATTCGCGCACAAATTTTCCACGGGAGGGATGTATGGGTTTCGATCTGGTCAGCGCCGGCAAGGACGTGCCGAACGATATCAACGTCATCATCGAGATCTCCGCGCAGGGTGATCCGATCAAGTTTGAAGTGGATAAGGACAGCGGCGCCGTCTTCGTCGACCGCTTCATGGGCACGTCGATGCGTTACCCCATCAACTACGGCTACGTGCCGCACACCGTCGCCGGTGATGGTGATCCGGTGGACGTGCTGGTGGTTACGCCCTTCCCGCTGGCGCCGGGTGTCGTCATCCGCTGCCGTCCGGTCGGCGTGTTGAAGATGGAAGACGACGGCGGTGTGGATGCCAAGGTCGTGGCCGTGCCAGTGCCCAAGCTGACACCGTTGTACGACAAGGTCCAGACCACCGATGACCTGCCCGAGCTGTTGATGAAGCAGACGGTGCACTTCTTTGAGCACTACAAGGATCTCGAGCCGGGCAAATGGGTCAAGATCCTGGGCTGGGGGACGGTCGAGGACGCCAGGCAGGAAATCCTCAATGGCCTCGCTGCCGCCAAGAAGTAAGCCACAGCACCCGGTTTGAATTGTTGAGGGCTCACGCGCGCGTGGGCCCTCAACGGTTTACGGCGTCGCCGACACAGGGCGGTCGCGCGCTGGCAACACAGCGTACTCATGCTGCCGCATGCTGCCGTGTCTGACAGGGTTTTGTCGAATTTACCGCCAGATCTGGCAGGCGTGCTGCGCTTGAGCGGTGTCATCCCGAACTGGGCGCGGGCGGGCGCTTTGCGTTGCAGCGTGCCGTCGCTGGCATCCTGCTTGCTTGTGCCAATATCATGCTGCGCCGCCACCAATCGCGTGCGTCTAACGACAACAGGGGAAATCCATGCTTGCTCTGCTGATGAAGATCAACAAGAACCTGATTCTCGCCATCCCGGTGGCGATGGTGTTCGGCTTTGGTTTCGGCCTCATCGCGCCGGTCGGCTGGCTGAAGTCGCTGATCGTGCCGCTCACCTTCCTGATGGTCTACCCGATGATGGTGAACCTGAAGCTGAACAAGGTGCTCGAGGGCGGCGACCTCAAGGCGCAGATGCTTGCGCAGGCGATCAACTTTGCGCTCATCCCGTTCGTGGCCTACGCGCTCGGCAAGACCTTCTTCCCCGACCAGCCCGCTTACGCGCTCGGTCTCCTGCTCGCCGCGCTGCTGCCCACCAGCGGCATGACGATCTCGTGGACCGGCTTTGCCAGGGGCAACCTCGGGGCTGCGGTGAAGATGACCGTGCTCGGGCTGATCCTCGGTTCGCTCGCCACGCCGCTCTACGTGCGCTGGCTGATGGGCGCCGAGGTGCCGGTGGACATGGTCGCGGTGTTCATGCAGATCGTGATCATCGTGTTCCTGCCGATGGTGGCAGGACATTTCACCCAGAAATGGCTGGTCGCACGCTACGGCCAGGCGCAGTACCAGAAGGAGTGGGGGCCGCGCTTCCCGCCGTTCTCCACGCTGGGCGTGCTTGGTATCGTTTTCGTGGCGCTTGCGCTCAAGGCGCGCGACCTGGTCGCGCAGCCGGGCGAACTTTTCGTGGTCCTGGTGCCGCTGCTCTGCCTGTACGCGATCAACTACCTGGTGAGCACGGTGGTGGCCCGTAGCCTGCTGCCGCGCGGGGATGCAATCGCCCTGGTGTATGGCACGGTGATGCGCAACCTGTCGATCGCGCTCGCGCTGGCGATGAACGCGTTCGGATCGGCAAGCTCAGGTGCGGCGCTGGTGATCGCACTCGCCTACATTCTGCAGGTGCAGTCGGCCGCCTGGTACGTCAAGCTTACCGACCGCTTGTTCGGCCCTGCGGTACCGCCTGCTTGAACGCAACGCAACGCGGCCAGCCGCAGCTGGCCGCCCCTGCACCCTTACCCGGCTCAGCCCGGAATGCGGGCGACGTGCAACAGATTGGTGCTGCCACTGCGACCAAAAGGCAGGCCGGCAATCACCACGACCACGTCACCCGCCTGACCGAAGTTCTCCGCCAGGGCTGCGCTGGCAGCGTGTTCGACCATTCCGGCAAGGTCGTGCACTTCTTCGAATGGCACCGGATGCACGCCCCACACCAGCGCCAGCCGGCGTGCGGTCGTCATTTGCGGCGTCAGGGCCAGGATGGGTGTGGCCGGGCGCTCGCGGCTGGCGCGCAGGGCACTGAAGCCTGATGTAGTGTAAGCCACCGTTGCGGCCGGCTCGAGCAGGCCTGCCACGCGGCGTAGTGCGCAGCAGATGGCGTCGGGCGTGTTCGCCGCGGCCGCGGTGTGGCTGGCTTCCAGGCCCGCACGCCAGGCCGGGTCCTGTTCCACTTCGCAGATGATGCGATGCATGATGTCGACCGCTTCCACCGGATATTGGCCCGAGGCCGATTCGGCCGACAGCATCACCGCATCGGCGCCGTCGTAGATCGCAGTGGCGACGTCGGAGGCTTCGGCGCGCGTCGGCACCGGTGAAGTGATCATGGATTCCAGCATTTGTGTCGCCACCACCACCGGCTTGCCCGCAGCGCGTGCTGCACGCACGATGCGACGCTGGAGTACTGGCACCTGCTGCGGAGGCAGCTCCACACCAAGGTCGCCGCGGGCCACCATCACGCCGTCGGCCAGCGCGACGATGGGCTCGAGCTGATCGATGGCTGCGGGCTTTTCCAGCTTGGCCATGATCCAGGCGCGGTCGCCGATGATTTCGCGAGCCTCGCGGATGTCTTCGGCGCGCTGCACGAAGGACAGGGCCACCCAGTCCACGCCGAGCTTGAGGCCGAAGTCGAGATCGGCGAGATCCTTGGCCGTGAGCGGCGAGATCGGCAGGACCACGCCGGGCACATTGACGCCCTTGCGGTCCGACAGCACGCCACCGACCAGCACCGTTGTGTCGGCGAAGTCGGGGCCGAAGGCATCGACCCGCAGACGCAGCTTGCCGTCGTCGAGCAGCAACTCGGTGCCGGCTTCGAGCGCGGCAAAAATCTCGGCATGCGGCAGGTTGGCGCGTGTGACGTCGCCAGCCGCGGGGTCGAGGTCGAGACGGAAGCGGGCGCCGGGCGCCAGTACCACCTTGCCTTCGGCAAAGCGGCCGACGCGCAGCTTCGGCCCCTGTAGATCCATCAGCACTCCGATCGGGCGACCGATTTCCTGTTCGACTTCGCGGATCTGCTGCAGGCGTTCGGCATGGTCGGCATGGCTGCCGTGGCTGAAATTGAGACGAAAAACGTCGGCGCCGGCGTCGGCCAGCTCGCGGATGCGTTCGCGACTGGCGCTGGCGGGGCCAAGGGTGGCGAGGATGCGGGCACTGCGTTCGCGTTTCATGCTGCGTTCTCCTGGGGAGCGAGGGGGGCGGTCGGCAGGCTGTCAAACAGCGCGATCACGCCGGCGCGGGCGACCTGTGCATCCTCGCCCGCCTTGACGCCAGACACGCCGACGGCACCGATCACCCTGCCATCGACCACGATGGGTTCGCCGCCTTCGAGCGGCACTACAGGCATCGCCAGCGCGGCGATACGACCGTTGTTGACCATGTCTTCAAAAGCCTTGCTGGGTTTGCCGCTGAGCACGCTGGTGCGTGCCTTTTCCGGGGCAACGGCGGCGCTCATCAGGGGCGCGTCATCCATGCGCTGCAGCCACAGGGCGTGGCCTCCGGCGTCGCACACCGCGATGCTCACTGCCCAGCCGTGGGCGATAGCCTCGGCTTCGGCCGCAGCGGCGATGCATTTGACGTCGATCAGCGTCAGGGTCTGGGTGGGTTTCATGTTCAGCGCACTCCAAGGTCGGTAAAACGGATCCACTGCGCGCCTTTCCACAGCACGGTGCGCCCCATGTCCATCAACTGTTCGGCGCCTTCGACCACGGTCAGGAAGTGGTTGCCGGCGAGCTGCCCCATCTTGCTGGCGAAACTGCTGCTACCGTAGGCGAACAGGATCTCGGTCTCGGAGAAACCGCCGGGGTAGAGCAGGATGTCACCGCGCGAGGGGTGGTTGGTATGGTTCTCGAAACCCAGGCCGGTATCGAACTCGCCCAGTGGCACCCACACCGCCTCGCCGCTCCAGCGCGAGTGGATGACCTGGTTGGAAAAGGGCAACAGGTCGAAGAAGGCGGCGCAGGTCTTGGGCGCGGCAGCTTCTTCGAGGCGGGCGACAAAGTGAAACGAACCGACATCGATCGCAAGGTGGCGCATCGTGGTCTCCAGACGGTGTAGGTGGGCGGGTCGAGGGGAGAGCACGACCCGCCCGGTGCCGGCCGATCTGCGTCGGCCTGGGTGGCGTTGAAACAAGCGGCACGCACGGGCGCCGCAGGCGAAGCGCTGACTTACTGGCCGATCTCGAAGTTGGCCATCTTTTCCAGCGCGCGCACCATGGCCGAGTGGTCCCACTTGCTGCCGCCATGTGCGGCGCAGCTGTTGAACAGCTCTTGCGCGGCGGCGGTGTTGGGCAGCGACACGCCGAGCTGGCGAGCGGTGGTCAGGGCCAGGTTCAGGTCCTTCTGGTGCAGTTCGATGCGGAAGCCCGGGTCGAAGCTGCGCTTGACCATGCGCTCGCCGTGGACTTCGAGGATGCGTGAGTTGGCGAAGCCGCCCATCAGTGCCTGACGCACCTTGGCCGGGTCGGCACCGGCCTTGGCCGCCAGCAGCAGGGCTTCGCCCACGGCCTCGATGTTCAGGGCGACGATGATCTGGTTGGCCACTTTGGTGATCTGGCCGTCGCCGTTGCCGCCGACCAGGGTGATGTTCTTGCCCATCAGCTCGAACAGCGGCTTGACCTTCTCGAAGCTGTCCTCGCTGCCGCCGATCATGATGGTCAGGCTGGCGGCCTTGGCGCCGACTTCACCGCCCGAGACCGGGGCGTCGAGGTACTCGCAGCCGAGCGCGTTGATGCGCTTGGCGAACTCCTTGGTGGCGACCGGCGAGATCGAGCTCATGTCGACGACGATCTTGCCCTTCGACAGACCGGCCGCAACCCCCTCGGGGTTGAACAGCGCGTCTTCGACGTGCGGCGTGTCCGGCACCATGGTGATGATGATGTCGGCCTTGCGCGCCACTTCGGCGCCGTTGGCGCAGGGCTGGGCGCCGGCTTCAACCAAGGCTGTCGGGGTGTCGCCGTGGGTGAAGGTGAACAGGCTGTGGCCCGCTTTCAACAGGTGGCCCGCCATGGGGGCGCCCATGATGCCGAGGCCGATGAATCCGATGTTAGCCATTTTTTTGTCTCCTTGAATTCAGTGGTGTGCGTGCGCGGCGGGGTTCAGCCTGCCAGCGCCTTGATCCAGCCCAGCCCTTCGCGGGTGCCTGCGGCCGGCTTGTACTCGCAGCCGATCCAGCCGTCGTAGCCGAGCTGGTCGATGA
>DAORUJ010000125.1:0-9144 GCA_035433105.1 Thauera sp. | reverse complement strand
CGTCCCGAAATCAAACCACGGCAGCGCCAAGAGAGGCCGAATTATAGACACCAAAAACGAAACGTCAACAACAACAGAATAAAAAGAAATCTATCCGCTCATGAGGCGAGGACTCAACAGCCAAATTCAGAACCCCGGAGAGCCAGCATAGTTCTCAAACCGCGTGTTCTCGCCGATGAAGGTCAGGCGGACCGTGCCGGTCGGGCCGTTACGGTGTTTGCCGATGATCAACTCCGCCGTACCCTTGTCGGGCGAATCCGGGTTATAGACTTCGTCGCGATAGATGAACATGATGATGTCGGCATCCTGCTCGAGCGCGCCCGATTCACGCAGATCGGACATCACCGGACGCTTGTTCGGCCGCTGCTCCAGACTGCGGTTGAGCTGAGACAGAGCAAGGATCGGCACATGTAACTCCTTCGCCAGCGACTTCACCGAGCGCGAGATCTCGGACAGTTCGGCAGCCCGGTTCTCGCCATCGCGCGTGCCGCTCATCAACTGCAGGTAGTCGATGACCACCAGACCGAGCCGACCGCACTGACGGGCGAGCCTGCGCACGCGCGCACGCAGGTCGATGGGGTTCAGGCCCGGCGTCTCGTCGATATAGAGTGGCGCGTCATAGAGCTTGCCCATCGCCATCGTCAGGCGCTGCCAGTCATCATCGGTCAGCCGCCCGCTGCGAATCTTCTGCATGTCGATACGGCCTACCGAAGAGATGAAACGCGTCGCCAGCTGCGTGCCCGGCATTTCCATCGAGAAGATAGCCACAGGAAGGCGCTGCTCGATGGCAATATGCTCGGCCAGATTCAGGGCGAAAGTGGTCTTGCCCATGGCCGGGCGCCCGGCAACGATGATCATGTCGGACGGCTGCAGACCCGAGGTTTTCTCGTCCAGATCGACCAGGCCGGTCGGCACGCCCGTAACTTCGGACGGATTGTCGCGATCGTAGAGCTCCTGCACTCGATCGACCACCTGCTTGAGAATCGGCTGGATGGAGACGAAGCCGCCGGTACTGCGCGCACCTGCCTCGGCAATTTCGAACACCTTGGCCTCAGCCTCATCGAGCAAGGCCTTCGCGTCCTTGCCAGACGGACTCAGCGCACTCGCTGCGATCTCGTCGCCGACCGCAACCAGCTTGCGCAGGATCGCACGCTCGCGAACGATCTCGGCATAGCGACGAATGTTTGCGGCCGATGGCGTGTTGTTGGCAATCTCAGCCAGATAGGCAAGCCCACCAGCCTGCTCGGCTTCGCCGTTTTTTTCCAGCGACTCGAACACGGTGACCACATCCGCCGGCCGCCCCTGGTCGATAAGCTTAGTGATGTGACGGTAGATACGCCGGTGGTCGTCACGATAGAAGTCGCCCTCGCTCGCCAGGTCGGCGATGCGCTCCCACGCCTGATTGTCGAGCAGAATGCCGCCTATCAAGGACTGTTCGGCCTCCAGCGAATGGGGCGGGAGCTTGATCTGCGCAATCTGCGGGTCGATTGCGTAATCAGGGAAGCGGGAGGACGGTGAACTCATCTCAAACACCTTTCAAAACCCTTGCGTCGCATTCTGGCGGCGCATGTCACAACCGGTCGTGGCACACCATAGCGGCAGAACCAGCCTACCGAAAGGTCTCCACAAAGCAAAAAGGGCTGCACGAGGCAGCCCTTTTCGTCAGCTCGCGAAACGCGTGCCAGAATTACTGTTCGCCAACCACCGAAACGGTAATGGTAGCGAGCACATCGGCGTGAAGCGCAACTTCGAGCTGGACCTCACCGACCTGCTTCAGCGGGCCATCGGGCATGCGCACGGCGGCGCGGTCGATGTCGAAGCCCTGTGCAACCAGGCCTTCGGCAACGTCAGCGTTGCCAACCGAGCCGAACAGGCGTCCGTCCATACCCGCCTTACGGGAAACCTGGACGGTGACGCCTTCGAGCTTGCCGGCGAGCTCCTGCGCAGCGACCAACTTCTCGGCCTGAACGCGCTCAAGATCGACGCGGCGCGCTTCGAATTCGGCCAGATTCGACTGGGTAGCGCGCTTGGCCTTGCCCTGCGGGATCAGGAAGTTGCGCGCGTAACCGTCCTTGACCTTGACCACATCGCCGAGACCACCAAGATTCACGACTTTTTCGAGGAGAATGATTTGCATGATGTCTATCCCCTCTTACAGGTGCAGGTCGGTATAAGGCATCAGGGCCAGGAAGCGGGCGCGCTTGACGGCGACCGACAGCTGACGCTGGTAACCCGCCTTGGTACCGGTGATGCGTGCCGGCATGATCTTGGCGTTTTCGGTGATGAAGTCCTTCAGGATGTCCACATCCTTGTAGTCGACTTCTTCGATCTTCTCCGCAGTGAAGCGGCAGAACTTGCGACGCTTGAACAGACCGCGACCACCGCGATCATCCTTCTTCTTGAACTTGGACTTGGGCTTGAAAGCCATTTCAGTTTCCTTCGAGAAATTCAATTGTATTCAGGTGCAGCACCGGGCTTCGACTGCGCAGGCTTTTCGCTGCGAGAAAGCCGCCGATCCGCACCGCCACCCCGGGCCTTGCTGCCGCAAGCACGCCGGCGAGATCGCCGACTGCCACCGCCTGCACCTCGACCGAAACATCGCGGCTCAAACCCGCTTCAATCTGTTTCGACTCGTGTGCCAGCACGCAGCTTGCAATAGGCACTCCGGCAGGCGTTCGACGCAGCGGCAGCAACTCGGCCACGCGCGCATCAAGGCGCAGTTCGTTCAGCCCCGGGTCAGGCAACTCAGGCAGCAGCGGCTTCGCTCTCGGCGGCCGGCTTGGCTTCCTCAGACGACGTGCTCAACGAGCGCGACTTCTCTTCCTTCATCATCGGCGAAGGCGTGGCGACCGCTTTCTTCATCTTGATGATGAGATGGCGCAGCACGGCATCGTTGAACTTGAAGGCGTGCTCGAGCTCGGCCAGCGTCTCGCCGTCGCACTCGATGTTCATCAGCACGTAGTGTGCCTTGTGCACTTTCTGAATCGGGTATGCCATCTGGCGGCGGCCCCAGTCTTCCAGGCGGTGAATCTGGCCGCTGCGGGCAGTCACGAGCGTCTTGTAGCGCTCGACCATCGCCGGCACCTGCTCGGACTGATCAGGGTGGACGATGAAGACGATTTCATAATGTCGCATGCAAACTCCTTGAGGTTGGTTGGTACAGCCCCCCGGCATGCGGTCCGGTGGAGCAAGGGAAGCCGAGCATAGTATCAACAACCGCTCAAAAATCAAAGTGCGAATGCAATCGCACAGCACCGACCAACACGGGCACTTACACAAGCCCGCTTACACTCTGCCGCAGCGCTCCGACGCTCGCCTCGCATAGTATTTCGCTCACCGGGGCCGTACCCCGCAACAACGATCGAACGAGGCTGGCCATGAACACGCCCCTGACACGCAGACTGCTCCTCATCCTGATTTGCGGCGGCATCCTCGGCGCAGCAGCGCCTGTTGCCTACGCTGATCGCGACGATGACGACGATCGCGGCTGGCGCCACCACAAGCAGCATCGCGGGTGGGATGAACGCACGGTGTATCGCGAGAGGGTCATCATCCGCGAGCGCCCGCGCCGCTATCGCGAACCCGAAGTCCACCACCACTATTACGAGCGCCCCTACCGCGCCTATCGCCCGTACAGCTACAGCCGCTCGCCCGCCATCGTGATTGGCGTCGACATTCCGCCGATCGTCATACCTCTGCGCTGAATGCGGCGCCCGTTGGTGGCCGTCAACGCGGCCGGCTTTCCCAGATCTTCTGCAGCCGCTTCACCGACACCGGCATCGGCGTCTTGAGTTCCTGCGCGTAGAGACCGACGCGCAGCTCTTCCAGCAACCAGCGGAACTCTTCCAGCGCGGGGTCCTCCAGCCCGGCGCGGCGACGCGCGAGGCGCTCCCGCTCCCAGGCCTGAGCGAGCTGCCTCCATTCGCCCATCGCCTGCGCATCACGCGCCGGATTGTTGCGAATCTTGTCCAGCCTCACCAAGGCCCCCTTTAAGTAACGCGGGAACTGCGCGAGCCGCTCCCATGGAAAGGCAACCACAAAATCTTTCGGCAGCAATGCAGCGAGCTGCAACTGGATGTCGGCCACAGCGTCCGGAAAGGACTTCAGACCCGAAAGTCGCTTCTGCAACGCGCCATGCTCGCCAAGCAAGGCGCCGACGAGACGCATGAACTCTTGCGCTACCAGGCTCACGCGGGCCTTGGCTTCGACGCAGCGTTTCGTGAATGCGTCAACATCGACTGGCAGCGGTTCGAGCAGACAGCAGCGCGTCAGCGTGGCCTCGACCAGAGACGCCTTAAGCTCGGCCTCGGTGCCGAAGCTCATGTACTGCAGCGCCAACTCGCGCAGACCGGGCAGGCGCTCAACCGCGCGCACCTGATCCTTGAGGCTGAGCGCAAACAGGCGCGTGAGGCCGCGCCGATGGACCCGCGTTGCTTCTTCCGGCGTATCGAAGGGGCGCAGCGAAACGCTGTCACCGTCGTCATGCAGTGCGGGGAAGCCGATCACCTCGCGGCCCGCCACGCGAATCTCTAGCAGTTCGGGCAATTTGCCGAAAGACCACGTCGTGAAACCGGACAGCGCCGGCACCGCACCCTGAGCAGCCGACGAAACCCCTGCGCCGCCCGCCTCAGCTTTCCGTACCGGAGCCGCATCAGCGGCGGACGGCGCCGCGGCCGCCGCTCGCCGATCGGCTTTGCCGCTTGCGGGCACGCGCTGCCCGCCCACTGCCGGCAACAAGGCGCCAGCCAGCGCACCGCCGATCTTCGCCGCCGAGAAGTGCGCCGCCACCTGCTCGCGGAAACGCGAACGCAGCTCCATCAGATTGCGCGACTGGCCCATCACCCGACCATGCTCGTCGATGATGCGAAAGTTCATCAAGCAGTGCGACTTCAGGTTCTCCGGCCTGAAGCTCTCCAGCGGCAGCTTGAGCTGCACGCGATCCTCGACGAAGCGCTGCAACATCTTCAGTAAAGCCTCATCGGTATCGAGCTCACCCGACTCGAATGCGGTCACGAAAGCCGCCGCACTGTCGGCCACCGGCTGCAGCCGGTGGCGGTGCTTCTGCGGCACGGTCTTCATCAGCGCCGCGACTTTTTCCTCGAGCAAACCAGGCACCAGCCATTCGCAGCGGCTGGCGGGAATCTGATTCAGCATCGCCAGCGGCACGCTCAGGGTCACGCCGTCATCAGCCTCGCCCGGTTGATGCAGATAAGTGAGCTTGAGTTTCTGCCCGAGCACCTCCATGACCGGCGGAAAGCGGTCCGTGGTGATGCCTTCCGCCTCGTGCCGCATCAACTGCTCGCGCGACAGATACAGCAGCCTGGGCTCGGCCTTCTCCGCCTTTTTCCGCCAGGCCTCGAAGCCGGCGAGGTCGCACACCGCTTCGGGAATCTTGCTGTCGTAGAAAGCCTCGATCAAGGCCTCGTCCACCAGCACGTCGGGGCGGCGCGACTTGTGCTCGAGGCGCTCGATCTCTGCAACGAGGCGCTGGTTGTGGGCAAGGAAGCTCATCGCCCGCGCCGGCCCCTCGGCAATTTCACCCTGCACCAGACCGTCACGGATGAACTGCTCGCGGCAAAGCGCCGGGTCGATATCACGGTAAGCCACGCCGCGCCGCGGATAGATCACCAGTCCATACAAGGTACCGCGCTCCCACGCCCGCACCGCCCCGGAAGACTTCGACCAGTGCGGCTCGAATACCTGACGCCTGATCAGGTGGGCGCCGACCTCTTCCACCCACTCCGGCTCGATGCGCGCAAGGCAGCGGCCAAACAGCCGCGAGGTCTCCACCTGCTCGGCGGCCATGATCCACTTACCCGCCTTCTTCGCCAGCGCCGAGCCTGGATGCGGCCAGAACCGGATGCCGCGGGCACCCAGATACGACCCGGCCTGCGGCCCCACAGCGTCCTCGACCTTGCAGCCGATATTGCCCAGCAGCCCCGCCAGCAGCGCCTTGTGAATGGATTCGTAGTTGGCGGGCTGCGTGTTTTCCTTCCAGCCATGCTCGGCGCACAGCATGTGCAACTGGGCAAACACCTCGCGCCACTCGCGCATACGCAAGGTGTTCAGGAAATGTTGCTTGCACCAGGCCCTCTGCTTGCTGGACGACTCGTGGCGCTGCACTTCGTCCCAGGCCTTCCACAGATGCCAGTACCACAGGAACTCGGACTTCTGATCCTGTTCTCCGCCACGGAACTTCGCATGCGCCTGGTCGGCAGCGCCGGGGCTGTCCTGAGGCCGCTCGCGCGGATCCTGCACCGACAGTGCCGCAGCAATCACCAGCACCTCGGCCAGCGCCCCACGCTCCCGCGCCGCCAGGATCATGCGCCCGATGCGCGGGTCCAGCGGCAGTCTGGCGAGCTCGATGCCGCTGGGCGTCAGGCCGTGCTGATCGTCATCGGTCACCGCACCCAGCTCAGCCAGCAGCGCATAGCCATCGCCGATCAGGCGTGAGCCCGGCGCGTCGATGAAGGGGAACTCCTCCACCGCGGCGAGCTTGAGCGACTTCATGCGCAGGATCACGCCGGCAAGCGAGGAACGGAGAATTTCCGGGTCGGCGTGCACCGGGCGGCGGTTGAAGTCGTCTTCGTCATACAGCCGGAAGCAGATGCCGTCCATGACCCGGCCGCAGCGCCCGGCACGCTGCTGCGCAGCGGACTGTGCAACCTTCTCGACCTGCAACTGCTCCACCTTGTTGCGCGGCGAATAGCGCTTGATGCGCGCCAGGCCCGTGTCGACCACGTAGCGGATCCCGGGCACCGTCAGCGAGGTCTCGGCAACGTTGGTCGACAACACCACGCGCCGGCCACTTGAAGGCGAAAACACCCGCGCCTGCTCCTGCGCCGACTGGCGCGCAAACAGCGACAGGATCTCGGTTCCGGGCAGGTGATGGGCTTTTCTCAGCGCCTCGGCGGCCTCGCGGATCTCGCGCTCGCCAGGCAGGAACACCAGCACGTCGCCCGGGCCACAGCGCTGAGCTTCGTCAACGGCGTCGACCAGGGCGTCCATCAGGTCGCGCCCGCGCTCTTTCGAGCCGCCCTCCTTCGTCTTGCCAGCCTTTGACGCAGCCGCCCGTGCCGCCACTGCGGGCTCGATGTCCTCATTGTCCACCGGCCGGTAGCGCATCTCGATCGGATATAGCCGGCCAGAGACCTCGATCACCGGCGCCGGCTTGCCCGCCGCATCGGCGAAGTGCTTCGCGAAGCGTTCGGCATCGAGCGTGGCCGAGGTCACCACCACTTTCAAGCCTGGACGCCGCGGCAACAGCGTGCGCAGGTAACCCAGCAGAAAGTCGATGTTCAGACTACGCTCATGCGCCTCATCGATGATGATGGTGTCGTAGGCCGACAGGAGCGGGTCGGTCTGGGTTTCGGCCAGCAGGATGCCGTCCGTCATCAGCTTGATGTGGCTGTTGGCACTGAGCTTGTCGGTAAAACGAATCTTGTAGCCGACGACCTGACCAAGCGGGCTATTGAGCTCCTGCGCGATCCGGCTCGCCGTGGCGCGTGCCGCGATTCGGCGCGGCTGAGTGTGGCCGATGAGCCCGGCCGCACCGCGCCCCAGCGTCATGCATATCTTGGGCAGCTGCGTGGTTTTGCCCGAACCCGTCTCGCCACAGACGATGATGACCTGGTGGGCCGCCAGCGCAGCCGCAATTTCGTCGCGGCGCGCAGACACTGGCAGTTCGGGCGGAAACTCCGGCTGCGGCAGAGCCGCAATTCGGGCAACAAGGGCGGCGCGAGAGCGCGCCAGCAGCGCATCAAAATCGGCCTGCAGGCGGGCCCGCTGCGCAGCAGCCCGGCTGACCGGCAGCTCGCCGCGGTCACCGTCAAGCCCCGCAGCAGCAGGCTGCGCGACGACGGCAGCCTCACCACGCGCCGACGCCGACCGCCCAAGATCACGCGCCATGCGGCGCAGACGTGGACGGTCTGCACTCAGGCAATCGTCGAAGTTTCGCAGCGCGGTCGGGCGACGTTCGCCCCGGTGTTCAGCCCTCATGGATCCGCTTCGGTTTGATAGGGCCACGCATTATCCCTCGCATCACCCGCTTGCAGGCACCACGGTGCGACAATACCGCGCATCGTCGCAAGCGCCGCTTTGCAGACGCTTACCCTGGCTGCCCACCCCATGTCTGCCCACACCACCGCCCCCATCGCCGCCGTTGTCTACCAGCCCAAGGACAACATCGAAACCCTGCTAACCCTCGCCGCACGTGAACTGGCTGCGCGCGGTGTCAGACTCGGTGGCGTGCTGCAGCACGACGTCGCCGGCATCATCGACGACCCTTGCGCGATGCAGCTGGAGAACCTCGAAACCGGCGAGGGCATCCCCTTGTCCCAGGACCTCGGGCCAGGCTCGGTGTCGTGCCGCATCGACCCTGACGCCCTGGCACGCGGTGCGATGGGCGTGCGCGGCGCGATCAGCCGCGGCGCGCAACTCATCATCATCAACAAGTTCGGTGCGCAGGAGGCGGCCGGCGCGGGCTTGCGCGACGAAATGGCCGCGGCCGTGCTCGCCAACATCCCGCTGCTGACCGCGGTAGGCGAGCGCTTCCTGCCCGAGTGGACCGCTTTCACCGGCGCTGACGGCAGTCGGCTGCCCACTCGCCTCGACGCCATATTGCAATGGTGGGCAGCACTGCAGACAGGTCGCTGAGCGATGGACTGTCGTCTCGGCTGCGCCGCCTGTTGCATCGCGCCATCAATCTCATCCCCCATCCCCGGCATGGAGCACGGCAAGCCGGCAGGTGTGCGCTGCATCCAGCTCGATGCGAGCGATCACTGCCGCCTGTTCGCTGACCCGCGCCGCCCGGCCGTTTGCGGCAGCCTGCAGGTTTCGGCCGAAATGTGCGGTACCGATCGCGCACAGGCGATGTACTTCCTGAACCGGCTCGAAGTCATGACTGCCACCTGAGTCTGCCGCACGACCACCGATGCCAGCGAGTCGAAACCTGTAATACAACACCAGAGGGCAGAAGTCGGCGCCCACGCTGCGCCAATGAGGCCCGCCGCACAGCCCCGCCGCGCAATCATCCAGCCGCTATAATCGCGAGCCCTATTGCACTGCACAGACCCGCCGCATGGACCTCTCCCTCCTCCTCGTCGCACTCGTCCTCGGCATCATCGAAGGCCTGACCGAATTCCT